>JBASRM010000717.1:0-9580 GCA_049273835.1 Blastocatellia bacterium
CTACCTGGGTCCCGGAGGTGGCCATCATCTCTGCTATGCGCTGCTTCACTTCTTCAAGGAACGCCTCCAACCGAGACCGCCGGTTCTCGACCAGTTCCTTCAGCTTCTGATATTCCTCAGGCTCCAAATGCTTGAACGCCAGGTCTTCCAGTTCGCCTCTCACCCGAGCCATACCAAGCCGGTGAGCGATAGGGGCGTAGACATCTATGGTCTCCTGAGCGATTCGCCGCCGCTTGTCACCTGGAAGGTACTCAAGCGTGCGCATGTTATGAAGGCGGTCGGCGAGCTTGACCAGAACTACCCGCACATCGTCGACCATCGCCAACAGCATTTTGCGCATATTGAGCGCCTGACGCTCCTCTGTGGATGCGTGATCGAGCTTTGAGATTTTTGTGAGTCCATCGACAAGATGGGCGATCTCAGGGCCGAAATACTCTTCGATTTCCTCCGCTGAGGTCTCGGTATCTTCGACGATGTCGTGGAGCAATCCAGTGGCTACGCAAATCGGATCGAGGTTGAGATCCACGAGAATGTTTGCGACTTCCAGCGGGTGGACAAGGTAAGGTTCCCCGGACTGTCGAGTCTGGCCCCGATGCTGGCGCGCAGAGAACAGATAGGCCCGGCGCAGAAGCTCCTCATCCACGCTTGGGTGGTTCTTTCGCAGCTTTTCTATTATGGTCTCGAAGCGAATCATGGCAGCAGCGGTAAAGGGAGTCCCCAGAAATAAAAAAGGTGACCACTCTTCAGAGAGCGTCACCTGGATTCTAGCACAGTAGGGAAGCTACTTCACTTTGCGGGCGGTGCGGCTTCGGCCGCTGCCTGTTGCTGTTGCTGCTTTTGCATAGCCATGTAGTTGTCCTGCATTTCGAGAGCCTTCTTTGTGAACTCTTCTCTTCGCCCGGGCTCGTGTTTCATGTCTTCGATATAGACCAGTTTTTCATAGAACCAGGCGTTTGCATAATTGGGATCAACCGAAATCGCCATTTGCAGATACTTGTGCGCCTTTTGATCCAGGGGCTTCATCTGCTCAAGGACTTCCTTCGGGATCGCCCTGTTTTTTAACAAGTACCCGGCGTTCAGATCGTAAGATTCCTTCCAGTATCCTACGCCGAGTGTGTAGTAGACGTCTGCTTTTGTCTTGGCGTTCGCGGATGGTAAATTGGCTCTTTTCTCCAGAGTCTCGCGCTGAAGCGCGTGGTATTCACTTGCCTTTTCCGGGCTTACCCTGGCTAGCTGGCTGTACAGATTCGCTTTAAAAGCAAGCGATTGGTCGATTGCCTCCGCGTTGTCCTGGTTCCTGGCGATGATCTGGTCATAAGCGCCGATGGTTTTCTTCCCCAACTCGTCGGTCAGGTTCTGGTCAAACTGTGCGTTGAGCGCCCGAGCATAGAACAGCTGGGCGTTGACCAGATCAGGGCTCAAATCCAACGCCTGAGCAAACCTTTCTTCGGCGAGTTGATATTTGCCCTTATTGAACTCGCGCACGCCGTCATTAAGACTGTTCTTGGCGCGCAAGTTGTTCACGACTCCGCAACCCGGTGCCGCCAGCGCAAGCGCCAGCAAAACCAGAAGCAGTGGTTTTGGTTGTGTCTTCAAGGCTCGTTCCTCCGTTATTAATTCCACGCCCCTCACTACCTGGCGGGGCGAGCCCCTTCTAATTCAGATAGTCAATCTGAAGCCCGATGGGCAGTGCGCCCGCCCCTTTGACCGTGTCGATGACAGCAACAATGTCGCCGTATTGTTTGTCCTTTGGCGCCTTGATGAACACGGTCTTGTCGGGCCGCTGTTCTAGCAGATCCTTGAGTGTCGTGGCGAGTTCCTGTAACGTCATCGGTTTGCTGTTCAACTCGACCTGCTGATCAAGCCCGCTCCCGGACACTTTGACGTCCACCATCAACAAGTCTGATGGCGGCACCGGTGCGTCACTTTGCTCTTGAGGCTTCTGCGGGATCTGCGATTCGAACTTCGCTTCTTTCTGAGGCTGTATCACCATGAAGATGATCAGCAGCACCAGCAACACGTCAATCAGCGGTGTGACGTTGATGTTTGGCGGCGCAAGTCCAAGCTTTCTCGAGTGGATTCCCTCGTCAACTTCTCCGTATGCCATGATGTTTAAAAGCTGCCTTTAAAAGGCAACATCCTCCGTGGTGGTAAAGCAACCCGGCGGGCGTTCCGGCGAGCACCCGCGTCATCATTACAGCCTGACCAATGCTACTAACAAGAACACGTTCATTGGGTTCCGGTGGGGCCGCCCTGAGTCTTCTCTTTTTCGGCGACCAGCCCGATCCTGTCGAACCCCGCATCGCGAATCGAATCGATGACCGAGACCACCGTCCCGTACTTCACGAGCCGTCCGCTCTTGATGTATACGACCTGATCCGGCGCCGGCTTGTCCTTAAGAATGTTTCTGATCTTCGCAGGTATATCCGCCTGGGCGACCTTGTCGCGGCCGATATAGAACTCGCCATCATTTGGGATCGCCACAACCGCGGAAGTGTCCTTGATGATGTTCGGGTCGGGATCGGGGTACTTTGACTTCGGCAAAGCGACGCTGACGCCGCTCTGCAACATAGGCGCGATCACCATGAAGATGATCAACAGGACCAGCATGACGTCCACCATCGGGGTGACGTTGATATCGGCGACGTAACTTCCTTCGCCGCTGCCTACTGCCATTGACATAGAGTTACCTCACTTGAGTTCGCGGCGCTTGATGAAGTAGTCGATAAGCTCCGATGACGAGTTGTCCATCTCTATCGTGAACGCCTCGACCTTGCTGGTGAAGATGTTGAACGCCCACACTGCCGGAATTGCCACCAGCAGACCGAACGCCGTTTCAATCAGCGCCTCGGAGATCCCGCCTGCGACCGCCGCGATGCCCGTTCCCTCGGCCGCCTTCATGCCCTGGAACGCGCCGATGATGCCGATCACCGTTCCGAGCAAGCCCACGAAGGGCGCGGTCGAACCGATGGTGGCCAATCCCGAGAGCCCGCGCTTTAATTCGGCGGTCTTCAAAGCGGTGGCGCGTTGAAGAGCCCGTCGCGCGGCGTCCATCGTTGTTCCCGGAATGTCGGACCCGGCTTGATGCGCCTGAAACTCCTGAAGACCGGCATTGACGACCATCGCCAGGTGCGATTTCTTGTGGCGATCGGAAATTGCTATCGCCTCGTCAATACGGTTGTCGCGGAGCGCGGCGGCGACCTTGGGAGCGAACTGACGCGACTGATTGCGCGCCGCGTTGAATGTCAGCCAGCGTTCAACCATCACGGCAATTGAATACATGCTCATGATGGCCAGCACCACGGCCACGACCAGCGCGGGCCATTTCATCTTCTGGATCATACCCCAGAGCGAGAAGTCCTCGGTTGCGCTCGCCGCGCCCTTGTCGCCGCCGGCCTCCTCCGCCGCTTGGAGCAAAAAGAAAGCGAGCTTGTTGCCCGCCAGCCAGATGTTCGATAGAAGAAGTAGCATTGGTAGAAACCCTCCAAAGTCAAATTAGACGTTAGAACGAGACTGCGAGTCAGAGCACCCGCAGCCTCGTTGGATCAAACTCTCGTGCTCATAAATTGAAGTTGAACGTGATCGTGCCGATAACCTTTACCGGGACGCCGGTCAACATTGTCGCGCTGAACTTCCAACCTCTGGCCGCGTTGACTGCCGCGTCCTTCAGCAGCGGGTGTCCAGAGATCGCGCGAGCCGAAATCACGTTGCCCTGTTCGTCAACGGTCACCTCGACCACAACCGAGCCGTTGACCCGCGCTGCTTTTGCAAGCGGCGGATAGGTTGGCTCTACCCGACGGGTAGCTGACCCTTGAAGCACGCCCCCCGACTTGCGGATGATCTTGGGAGGCTCGGGCTTCTTCTCCTCAGGTGGCGGAGGCGGAGGCGGTTCCGCGGGTCCAGTCGGGCCGATACCGCCTGGAACGCCTCCCGGAACACCACCCGGAACGCCGCCCGGGACGCCGCCCGGTTGACCGCCGGGGTCGCCCACCGCGCTGCTGACGAAAACCGGCGGCTTGAGTGAAGGCGCCTTGATCTCCTTTGGTGGTTCCTTTGCCGAGACAAACGCCTCGACTACGTTGGTCTTGACCACCTTCTGGGGCGCCGCGGCTGGAGGTGGAGGAGGTGGAGGAGGCGGCGGCGGGGGCGGTGAAAGAAGTGTCAGCAGATTAAACTGCTCATTCAGTTTGGCATCGTAGGCGACGATGCCCCATACGATCACGCCCGTTAAGACCGCCACCCAGATTGCCGCTGTCACTCCGAAGTAAATCCACCGGTTGGATTTTCTTCTGACTGCCGACGACTCTACTAGATGGTCGAACATTGATCTAACCTCCGGTTATTGCGATGGGTCGGAGAAGCAATTCTTACCGGGCGTCATTCGTGAACCTGGATTGGCGGTTCACTAAACAATGAAGCGCTCGACTCGAAACTGCTCGATAGGAGTCGCCACCGTCCGCTCTTAGGGACGGCACAAAAGTGCAGACGCCGATTGTAAAACACTATTGCAATGAAGTCTGGCTGAAAACCGGCTGAGTCTACACTCGCCTCTCTATCTAGTCAAGAAGTTTTCAACTTCCAGCGGTTTAGACACCGCCTGCTCAAATTTGTTCCCGAGCACGCAATCCGGAATCGGAATTCGGCCTACGCTAGACCTTCGCCAATGACCGCGGCGCAGTGCGCGCCTTCGTCTCCGCGGGCCTTCCTCGTCCCTTGTTGCGGCCGGTCATATACTCCCACCAAAGCATCATCGGGCTGGCCACCGCGATCGACGAGTAAGTGCCGATGATGATGCCAATTGTAAGCGCGAGCGCAAAGCCCCTCAGGACTTCGCCTCCAAACAAAACTATCGCGACAACCGAAATGAACGTAAGCCCAGCCGTTATGACGGTCCGAGAAAGCGTCTGATTGACTGAGTCATTCGCGATCTGGGCGAGGCTGTCCTTCCGCCGTATTCTAATGTTCTCTCGTATGCGATCGAAGATGACGATCGTATCATTCATCGAATAACCGACCAGCGTCAGCAGCGCCGCGATCACCGTCAAGCTTATCTCCCATTGAAAAAGGCTGAAGAACCCAAGCGTTATCAGTATGTCGTGGAAGACCGCAAGCACCGCCGCGACTCCATAGATCCACTGGAACCGGAACGCGATATACACCAGCATTCCGGCGAGCGCTGCCAGCGTCACATAGATTGCCCGGTTCCGCAGGTCTTGCCCAACCACTGCCCCGACTACATCGGCGGAGATCACTGCGAAATTGCCTTCGGTGAAGTACGGCTTCATTTTTTCGAGCAACTCCGCCGACACGTCCTGAGTCTGGAGAAGACTGATGTCGCTGATGACGCCGCTGCTGTTTCGCCGGTAGTCCGCAATGGCCTGTGCGGCTTTCGTGTAGGTGTCCGAACTGCTTCCGCCTCCGAGCGGGTCGATACGCGACAATGCAGCTTCGATCTCGCTCCGTCCCGCAAGATTCAAATCGATCTTTCCCGCGTAGAAGCGGCCGAGAAGCACCGGTTTGATTATGTTCTGATCGAAGCCCGGGAGATCTCTCACATCCAGGTTTAGAGTCTGGATCGCGTTAATGTCCTGAATGAAGCCTTTATTCGGCCCGTCGCGGAAGGAGACTATTTGATCGCCGATCTGCCGATAGGGGTGGTCTGTGGCGAAGTACTGGGTTCTTATACCCAGCGGATCCGTTTGACGCAATTCTGCTTCGATCCCCGCTGCATCGATGCTGTTTATGTTGATCTTGCCGGCGGCAGCATCCCCGGCAGGATTGAGCAACTGCAGTGCTCCGATAATCGCGCGCTTATCTTCGTCAACCCGGCGCTCGGCCTCCGAGCCGGCGCCAAGCTGCGGTGCGTGGATGATCAGCTCATTTGGACGGCTGGTTACCGGCTGAAGCGTAACCTTGGTGGTATCGATGCTTGCCGAGGAGAGAGCTGAGCGGATGTGGTCGAGTGTGGGCATCTCTTTGAACCGCACGGTCATCAGCGTGCCGCCCGTAAAGTCGACTCCCAAATTGAAGCCGCGAATCTGAACGGAGATCGCGCCCACCAGCAACAAAAAAATTGTAATTCCGATGAAGAATTTCTTGGCGTTCAGCCAGTCTATTCTAGGATTTCTGAATAGCTCTACCATAATTACCCAGGGTCCGTTATGTGATGCGAGGTGCGTGATGCTCGAGAATCTCACCCGTCACCTTTCAAGTATCACGCCTCACGTTTCATATACTCAAGGTCTCCACACGTGCGCTGCGGTTAAGATGCCACATGAAGATTGTCCGCGATACAAACACCGCGGTAAACAGGTTCGCCAGAAGACCGGCGACCAGTGTGACCGCGAACCCGCGGATAGGACCGGTGCCGAAGACAAACAGAAAGACGGCCGAAACGATCGTCGTTACGTGCGTGTCTATGATTGTAAGAAACGCTTTGTTGAATCCGACGTCCACTGCCGAAGCGACGACCTTTCCGCTTCGCATCTCCTCGCGTATGCGCTCAAAAATGAGAACGTTGGAATCGACGGCCATACCAATTGTCAGGATCACACCCGCGATCCCGGGCAAGGTGAGCGTAGCTTCAAACATGACCAGTGCGGCAAGCAGCAAAATCAGGTTGAGTACGAGCGCAAGCACCGCGTTGATTCCTGACCCGCGGTAGTAGAACAACATGAACAAAACGACCGCCAGCAGCCCTGCAATCGAAGCGGTCACACCTTGACGAATCGAATCCGCGCCAAGCGACGGCCCGACGGTGCGTTCTTCGAGATAAACCGCCTTTGCGGGCAAGGCCCCCGACCTCAGAATCAGCGCCAGATCCTCGGCCGCTTTCTTGGTAAAGTTACCGGTTATCTGGCCCCGGTCGCTGATCTGGCTGTTTATCCGAGGCGCCGACTTGACTTCGTTGTTGAGAACGATCGCCAACTGTTCGCCAACGTGTTTGCCCGTGGCTTCAGCGAATCTCCGGGCCCCGTCCGGCAGGAGCGAGAAGTCGATTTCGTAGGCCGCGCCGCCGTATTGTGAAGACCTGGCCGAAGCATCGCGCATATCAAGACCGGTTACGACGGGGTTCTTTCCGACAACCACCCAACCCTCCTGCATCGGTCCGCCCGCATCAGCGCGCTCGCGATAGAACATTACTTCCCACTGGCTCGTGTAGGTGTCGCCCTCCGGAGGAGTTGTCTTCGCGGCGGTTTCGGCCTGTTCCTTGGCGGGATAGGGAATCTGCGTGCCCTTTGCCACCAGTCTCAATTCGAGATTCGAATCCGCGTTAAGGGTGTTCTTGACTCTCTCGGGATCATCGACACCGGGCATCTGAATGACTATTTGATAAGTCCCTTCGCCGCCCTGCCGCTGGATCGTGGGTTCGGTGACGCCGAACGCGTTGACTCGGTTCTCGATTATCGCTTTTGCCTGCTCGGTCGCCTTCTCGCGCAATTCGTTTTGCTTGGTTTCGGAGAGCGACGCGATTATCGAGTTCCCCTTCTCGCCGACGCTCCAGTCCAGTCCAAAATCCGCCTCGAGTTCCCTTACAATGTCTGAGTTCTTAAGGTTGTCGGGAACCTCCACGATCACCCTGCCTGGCGTATCGCCGTTGGCGCTGGTGAAGGGTAGATTCTTCTCCTGTAGTTTGGCGCGAGCCACTTCGGCATTGCGCTGAGTAACCTTTTGTATGACCTCGTCGGTTTGCACTTGCATCACCAGGTGGCTGCCGCCGCGAAGGTCCAAACCCAGATGAATGTTCTCGGAAAGGTTCTGCTTGATCTGCGACCAGCTTGTAACGTCCTTGAGGGTCGGCTTATGATGCGGCTTAATGACTATCGCGATCCCCGCGATGGTAACGAGCAGGATTAAGATTGCCCTGTTTCTTATTTTGCTGTGCATAGCTGTGTACCTGAACGACTGACCCTTACTTGCTCGCTTCGGCTTCCTTCTCCGAGGTTTGCAGGCGGGCGATCGCGCTCCGTTCAGCCTCGACGGAAACGGATTGTGCGATTCTCAACTGGACGGTGTCATCCTTTTCGCGCACGGCCACTATTGTGCCGTAGATTCCTCCAGTGGTGACGATCTTGTCACCGGCCTTGAGCGCCTTTAGCATTGCGTCCCGATCCTGTTGAGCCTGGCGTTGGCGTCTCTGCTGAGGCCTAATAAGAAGGAAGTAGAAGATTACAAAGATCAAGATGAATGGCAGCAAGCCAAAAAATCCGCCGCCGGCGCCCCCTCCCTGAAGGAAAGCCATAGAACCGAGATCCATTGTTGTGTTCATTGATCGTTTTGGCACTCCCAGTGGGTGGGTTCGCCCGCGGGGGCTGGGTCCGAAATCCTGGTGAGGATCAGTCCTGTCCGCGCGCTAGTCCGCTCAGAAAAGAATCACGAAACTCGTTAAAAGTGCCAAGCGAGATAGATTGCCTGATCGAATTCATCATGTCAAGGTAGAAGCTCACGTTGTGGAGTGAGCTCAACACCGATCCGAGTATCTCGCCACTAGTGTACAGATGCCGCAGGTAAGCTCGCGAATATCTCGCGCAAACTGCGCACCGGCAGGCTTCGTCGATCGGCCTGGGGTCATCCCGGTAACGAGCGTTTTTGATGTTGAGTTTCCCGCTGCCGGTGAAGAGCTGGCCGTTGCGAGCGTTGCGAGTGGGCATCACGCAATCGAACATATCCACGCCGAGCGCGACCGCTTCGACTATGTCTTCTGGAGTGCCGACACCCATCAAGTAGCGCGGATGGTCCTCGGGCATCCTTGGGGTAATATGCCCGACGACCTCGAACATTACAGGCTTCTCTTCGCCGACCGACAATCCGCCGATTGCGTAGCCGTCGAACCCGATCTGGATCAATCCGGCGAGGCTTTGCTCGCGCAAATCGAGAAACGTGCTGCCTTGATTGATCCCGAAGAGCCCCTGGCTCTGATTGACTATTCTGAACCCTGCGCTCTGGGCGGCCGTAGGCGAGCAGTGCAATTCCTCGAGCCGCTGCTTCGATCTTTGCGCCCAACGCCTGGTTAGCTCCAGAGACGCGAGCGCTTCGTCGCGAGTGGCCGGGAACGGAGTGCACTCGTCCAACGCCATAACGATGTCCGAACCAAGCGCAGCTTGAACGTCCATCGACCTCTCGGGCGACAGAAAATGCGTTGAGCCGTCCAGGTGAGATTGAAACTCGACACCGCTCTCGCTCATCTTGCGGAGAGCGGTCAGGCTGAAGACTTGAAACCCGCCGCTGTCGGTCAATATCGGCCTACTCCACGAGATGAGTTTATGCAGCCCTCCGAGTTGATTGATCGTCGCAACACCCGGGCGCAGGTAAAGGTGATAGGTGTTGCCAAGAATGATCGAAGCATTGGCTTGTTCGAGCATCTCTTGAGTCACCGCCTTTACCGTTCCCTGGGTTCCGACCGGCATGAAGACTGGTGTGTCGAATGAACCATGAGCAGTAGTGATCCGGCCCGTGCGCGCCTGCGTCGCGTTGTCCTTCGCAATCTTCTCAAATGAGAATTGGCGATTCATTATTAGTAGCGATCTTGCCCGCGGAGTTTAAGTCCCGCAAGCCAGCTTGCGCATTTATCGCGGTCAAG
>JBASRM010000001.1:0-2956 GCA_049273835.1 Blastocatellia bacterium
TTCCACCAACTCCCGTGTACCAAATCCCAATCACGCGGTGCAATGCGTCGAAGGTGTAATGGCTTTCGACTCCGCGCGCATCTCTCTTCTTCTTGACCGCACTGAACTCGGTGTAGGAATAAGCGCAACTCCACATCGCTCCTGATCCGTCATCAATGGTCGCGCTCTGTTCGGGAATCCGTTCATAAAGCAACCGCCCAATGGCGTCGTATTTGTAACTGCGAAGCTGGCCTCCTTGATTCACGCCAGTCAGCTTGTCGAGCATATTGTAGGTATAACTCGTCTCCTGATTCAGCGCTCCCGTTGAGTCTTGCTCGGTAACTTTGATCAGCCTTCCAAGGCCGTCTACTTCTCGCTTGATCTTTCGGCCTACCTGATCGATCGCCGTCACCGTTGCTCCGCTGTATGTGTTCTGAACCGTGTTGCCATCCGGCAGCGTCGTAATAGTCAGCCGCCCGAGCGCGTCGTACAGAAATGTCGTCACCGGCCCTGGCGTCCCACCCGCCGCGAATGGATTGGTTCGCGTGACGACTCTTCCCATCGCGTCGTAACTCATGTTCACCTGTCCGTTGTTTCGATCGACAGATTGAATCACTCGTCCCTTGCCGTCGTATTGCGTCGTGCTGGTCAGTGTCTTCAACACTCCGCTATCGTCGTAGCTCACGCTCGAAGATGAAGCCAGATTCCCGTAATCACGGCCCGCATTGCCGCTTGCGCCTGTCGGAAGACTAACGCTGCTGGGATTGAGCACAGCGTCGTACCCAAAGCTTGTGGTTAAGCCTCCGGCGTCAATCGTACTCTTAGGCAAGCTGGTGTTGAAGTCGTACTCGGTCGAAGTGGTTTGATGCACCCCGTTTGGATCGCCGCTCGTCTCGTCTTGAGGCTGTGACCAATAGGTATCCTGAGTGTTGGTCAGGTCCTTCTCCTGACAGCACGACACTTGAGCCTTTACCACGTTCCCAAAGATGTCGTACTTCGCCAGGCGTTGAATTACTGTTCCGCCGCCCGCAATATCAACCCATTGTGTAGTGCCGGTGACGTTGCCGCGTGCGGTCCAACTCGCGTTGTACGTCAACAAGTGACCTGGAGGGTTGGCCGTTCCTCCGTAGTCATCGATCCCGGCCATCGAAACATAGTTGTCGTAAGCGAAGGTAGTCTTGGTAATAAGCACGTCGTCCGCATTATTGGTATTCAGCAGCGCGTCGTAAACATCCATCTCAACCGGATTCGTCGCCCAGCCGATTGTTGTGTAGATCGTTCGCGTCCGCCTGCGCACTTGCCAGGTGCCGCTCACCTGATAACCGGACTCTAACACGTTAATTATGTTTCCATGTTGATCATATTCGTATGTCGTTTGAGTCGGCGCCTCCGTTTCATCCCAGCGCGTTACCCATCCCACCTGTGGGGAGCCGCCCGGATCGGTCGTGTAAGTGAACACATCGGCTCGAACTCTGGCCCAATTCGGAAGAAGGATGTGCCTGTACGCTATTAGCCCGTTTGACGGCGGATTGAATCTGGCCATAAGCAGCAGACTCCCGTCTGGCCGTACTACAGCGAATTTTACCTGGTCCGTATAGTCATATCTGGAATAGGAATAGGTAGCGGTAGGAGAATTCACTGCGCTCTCGGTGCGTTGACTGAAGGCCGGAGAATCGGTCAACAAGGTCGCGCCCGAGGTCGGATAGTTGAACGAAACGGCAGCGCTCTCGACTCCATCGCGAATGCCAAGAGGATAATTGGGCCACTCCTCAAAGCTCATCTGCCGCCGCACCGAATAGTTGTGGATCATTCCATAGTCTGAATATGTGAATTTATAGCCCGTCCCAGTGGCAGGGAAGTACACATGCTTCAGGGCATTGTAAGAACCCGGGGAGTTTTCGACAGTCAGTCCATTAAAGCTGTAGCTCAACACGCGGCTCTCGTAATCAAACTGCGCGATTGTTTGAGTCACAGGATTCGCGAGCGTCCCGCCGAACCCGGGAGCGGTGATCGAGCTGAGCCTGTAGTTGGAGTCATATTGGAATTGAATAACCCGCCCCATCGTATCAGTCACATAATCTATCGCCATCGGAGCGAAGACGCCGCAGTACATTTCTGTTCCTACCTGAAAGCAATCAGGTTTGTAGGCGATCTGAATATAGTTGCCGTTGCGATCCATGATGGAAGTTGGGAGTAGCCGGTTATTGACGTTGCTGATGTAAATCTCCGTTCCGTCAGGCGAGTGAAGCGAACCGCCGTTTACGTCTCCCGAATATATCAATCCAGAGCCGTCACTGGCTTTTCCGTCGGGATAACTGAAAGCGTGGCGGGTGCCGTCCGCTTCCACAAAGGCGAACTTCCAATAGTGCAAGACCCCGTACTGGTCATAGATCGGCCAGGTGACCATACGGCCAAAGCCAAGCGAGAAACCCGGAGTCGGCCAACTTGTGAGTGCATCGAAGGTGACCTTGTTGCTGTGTCTGGACCACACGCGAGAGTTGTAGAAGAGCGTTAAGTTAGTAGAAAGTCCTCGGCCTCCAAGTCCGATCACCGGGATGGCGAGATTGAAGTTGCTTCCTTCCGGCATCACCGTGCCAAGGGTCGTCGGCTCGATGACTCGATTGC
Source organism: Blastocatellia bacterium (assembly GCA_049273835.1). Lineage (GTDB taxonomy): Bacteria > Acidobacteriota > Blastocatellia > UBA7656 > UBA7656 > Onstottus_A. The sequence goes on from JBASRM010000001.1 coordinate 2,605, forward strand.
GGGGATTGCCGAGCAGGTTTGCTGGATCAGTCCATAACTCGTCATAGATAACATCGGTCGGCGGAAACGACTGTGCCTGCGCGGTAGGGACAAGCTTATCGAGTAGCGAAGCGAGCGAGTCTATAGCAGTGCTCGCTGAGTTGGAGCCAATAGTAGTCGCGCCAAAAGCGAGGCCGGCCTGATCGGCGCGCCGCTCGGCATCGGTCTGCTTGGGCCGGTGACTCGGTCTGATGAGAACTGGGGCGGTGGCTTCAACGCTTCCACGTAGTTATGAAACCCAACTCGTGTGCTGAGGGTTTGCGAGGCAAAGCTGAGGACGTGTTGGGTGACGAGGCCCGGCCCCGGCCACAGG
>JBASRM010000013.1:0-2841 GCA_049273835.1 Blastocatellia bacterium
TGGGCGCGAGCCGTACGTTGCTGGCTCGAGAGCGAGAGCTCGTCCTGCGCCTCACGGCTGATATTGTAGCGCTTGGCCACCACTTCAGCCGTGTCGCCCATGACCATGTAGATTCCTGGTTTGTGATCAAGCACCCACGGGTTTGGATTGTGATCGCGTTGCATCATCGTGATGCTCTCAACCCCGCCTCCGATGGCTGCATCTACACCCTCGCTGATGATTTGGTGGGCGGCCATCGCGATGGATTGCAATCCTGATGAGCAAAACCGGTTGACGGTCGTGCCGGCGACTGAGACCGGTAGCTCGGCTCGAATCGCCGCAACCCGCGCAACGTTGGTCCCCTGCGCGCCGTGCGGTTGTCCGCAGCCCAGGATCACGTCCTCGATCTCTTCCGGTGAGAGCTCCGGGACTTTTCCAAGCACATCTCTTATGCAGTGTGCGGCCAGATCATCGGGCCGAGTCAGATTGAATGAACCGCGAAACGACTTCGCAAGCGGAGTGCGCGAGCTTGCAACTATGACTGCTTCTCTCATAATAATTCCTTTCCCTAATACAGGTAGAGTTTCGCGTGCATCAACATAAATGTCACTGGCCTCTAAGCTGCAGCCGTGATGTTCCCCTTGTCGAAATCTGCGAACGTCTGGCCTTGTTCCGCGAGCTTCTTCAACAACGGCGCCGGCGCCCATAACTCGCCGTGCTGTGACTGGAACTGGCAGATCCGATCGTAGACGGACTTCAGTCCAACCGTGTCGGCGAACCACATCGGTCCCCCGCGCCACGCAGGAAAACCGTAGCCGTTGATATAGATGATGTCGATATCCACCGACCGCAGAGCAAACCCTTCCTCGAGAATCTTCGCGCCTTCGTTGACCAGCGCGTACATCGTTCGCCCGACGATCTCCGCTTCGGTGATCTCGCGCCGTGTAATTCCGGCTTCAGCAGCCGCCTGCTCTATCAGTTTTTCAACTTCAGGGTCCGGGATCGCGCGTCGAGACTCGTCGTACCTATACCACCCGGCGCCGGTCTTTTGGCCGTACCGGCCGAGCTCACACAACCGATCGGCGATTATCGGATGTCGAACATTTGGATCTTCAAGGTGCTTGTACTCCTTGCGAATTCGCCAACCGACGTCGAGTCCTGCAAGATCCCACATCGCAAGGGGGCCCATAGCCAGGCCGAACTTGTACAGCGCGGCGTCTACATCTTGCGGTTGTGCGCCTTCTTCGACCAGGAACTGAGCCTCGCGTCCGTAGGGTGCCAGCATTCGATTGCCTACGAACCCCCGGCAGTTTCCTACCAGCACGCCCACTTTCTTTAGCGTCTTAGCAACTGCCATCGAAGTGGCGATCACTTCTTTTGTGGTTGCCTTGCCCCGAACGATTTCAAGCAATCGCATAACATTTGCCGGGCTGAAATAGTGATGGCCGATCACCCACTCTGGCCGGGAAGTGACCGACGCGATCTCGTCTATGTTGAGCGTTGAGGTGTTGGAGGCGATGACTGTGCCGGGTTTACATACTTTGTCCAGCTCGCCGAAAACCTGTTTCTTCAGCTCCATCCCTTCGAAAACGGCTTCGGTAACAATGTCGGCTTGTTCGAACCCATCATAAGTGAGCGTCGGGGTGATAAGGGCCATTCGCTGGTCCATAACTTCCTGGCTGAAGCGGCCCTTTTTCACCGAATTGGCGTAGTTCTTCTTGATGGTTGCGAGACCTCGATCGATAAACTCCTGCGACGTTTCCTTAAGCAGCACCGGGATGCCGGCGTTGGCGTAGTTCATCGCTATGCCCCCGCCCATGGTGCCTGCGCCGACAACCGCGGCTCGTTTGATCTCAATCGTTGGCGTATCTTTTGGGATGTCGGGAATTTTTGCGACTTCGCGTTCGCCGAAGAAAACGTGAATTAGGGCCTTCGACTGGTCCCCGAACAGGCATTGACGAAACAACTCGGTTTCTTTCAGGCATCCTTCATCAAATGGGAACCTGGTTGACGCTTCGACCGCGTCGATCGCCGCAAGCGGCGCGGTCTGCCCGCGCTTTGTCTTCCGGGCTTGATCGCGAGCGGCGGTGAAGATTGGCGCATTGGTTTGTTCGTCGCCAAGCTTTTGGTTGCGTTCTCGCGTCTTTGGAGGTTGTTCGCCCTTTTCGGCGATCTCGCGAGCGAAAGCAACTGCGCCTGCTAGCAGATCACCGTCAATGATGCGGTCGACGATTCCGGACTGGAGAGCGGCTTGAGCATTAATCGGCTCGCCGAAGGCGCACATCTCGACAGCCTTTTCCACGCCTGCAAGACGAGGTAAGCGTTGCGTGCCCGCCGCTCCGGGGATTATTCCAAGCTTTACTTCCGGCTGGCCGACTTGAGCCGAGGGAGCAGCGACGCGATAGTGGAAAGCCATGGCGAATTCCAATCCGCCGCCGAACGCGGTGCCGTGAATTGCGGCCACCATCGGCTTTGGGCAATCCTCTATGGCGAGCAATAACGGGAGTGCGCTTCCGCTCTTTTTTTCGCCTGTTGTAATCTTGCCGAATTCCTTGATATCGGCGCCGGCGATAAAGGTGCGTCCGCCTCCGATCAGCACGGCGGCTTTGACGTCACTGTCATTGGCGATCGACTTCACGGCGGCGGCGATACCTTCGGGCACGCCGGGACTGAGCGCGTTGACGGGTGGGTTGTTAACGGTAATGACGGCGACATCTCCGTTTTTTGTCAGGGATACGAGATCACTCATTATTGATTCCCTTTCACGTGGAAAGATTGATGGCGGATGACTACTACGGTTCGGCTCTCCAAATGATCGCGACCGGTGATTGAGAGTAACGACCTGGTTGGTGCTATGTCAAG
>JBASRM010000020.1:0-34558 GCA_049273835.1 Blastocatellia bacterium
TGATAATCCGGCTGGTCGTAGTAGGTGACCGCGATTTGTTTTCCGGTCGCGTCCAACTGCCTTTCATTTTCACATAGGATTCCCGCGACATAATAATTTCCAAAATCGATCTCGAGGTTTTCCAGAATCCCACCGTTGACGATCGGCTTTATTCCAAAACCCGGACCACCGTGCTCACCAAAGACATCCACCGCCAGCGCGCGCAGGTAATGCAAAAGAATCGCAGTCTGCTCGTTCCAATCGGCGTCAAGCTGCACCCGTCCCTGCTGCATCAAGACCCGGCTGAAGTGTTTGAATGGATCGAACGTGTCGCGCGAGACATCGCCTCTGAATTCGCCTTGCATACTCTCCTCCTAGCTCACGTAAATGACGCCGGCGTCAACACCCGCCGGCAGATACTCGTCAAGCCGGGCGCGCAGATTGGCGGCCCGCTGTGGTTGAAATAGATCGTGAAAGACGCCCATCTCCGATTCATCATCTGCGCCGCGCCGAATCTCTTCAGCGCACGCGTCGGATAATTGACAGTAATCTGGCGTACCGTAGCGCAGGCTGTTGAATCGTGGGCGAACTCGATGGCGCTCGCGCTCCTTTGCCTCTTCCACGTCGCCTTCGCCAATCTCTCCTTTTGTTCTGCGCTGGTCGATGAGCTCGCCGGCCAGGCCGGGCTGGCAGTGGTACCGGCGCGGGGTACGCGAGTGAGGGGGCACATAGCAGAAACGCACGCACCCGATCTGTCGGCGAGCGACTTTAACTCGACCGTTGAAGATGCAGTTCTCGGCTAATTCGATCGCATGAGTCTCGACGAAGCCGATCACCGTCGAGCGCACAATCGTCAGGATTGCGTGCGCGACCGGGCAGTCCGGCGACCCGATGGCTTCCAGCTCAGGCGAAGTCGCATCGAGGATGCTGTCGCTTATCCGGATAATAACCGGATCAGTTGTGACCTCGTCCTGATTGAGTCGAATCGTGCCGATGATGCTGTGATCGATCACAAGGCGGGCGGTGGTATGCTCGAGCTCGAGGCTCGGTTCGTTTTCGCTCTCCGGCTCACAGCGTCGTCCCAGCGACCAGCCGGGCACCAGCGTGCAATGGCGAAGTTTGACTTCGCCGAGCTTCCGCTCAATTTGAACGCTTCGGCCCGCGATCATCAAACCGTCAAACAACACACGCGAGGAGCGTTGTCCCGGCTTTACTTTCTTCGGCCCGATGATTCGCAACGAATCGGGCATGTTGTCGCGGTAATCGAGCAACTGGATGACCGGGCGCGCACAGTTTTTCGCGCGAATTTCGAGGTGCTGTCCCGGGGTAAGATCGATCGAGAGCTTCTCCGTGTAGGAACGGCTGTCTTCAATTTCGATGACCGCATCACGCGGTCGTTCTCGCCGCCAGTGGTCTAGCGCCTGGTTGATCGTTTGACTGACACCATCTCGTGCAGCGCCGCGCTGGCTAACGCGATATAGCTTGCGCTCACCTACCGGTCTCACTCGACGCTCATACTCGCCGCCGCCGATGTCCGCGCTGAAACCATAATGATAAGAGACCCAGACACCTTCCTTTGGCAGCGTGCGCTGTGAGAAAACAATTCGTCCAAGACGGGGGTCGACCGCCACTTGATTGCCAACCGGACGATAAGCCCACTTGCTCAGGTCGGCGGGCACAATCTGGGCGAGCGGGACGGGGTGGGTGTCGCGCCAGATACGCAAGCTTTTCCCCTGTCCGTAATAGTCGGCCGTTCGTTCGTCGAACGCGCGGCGCCGGATCGGCGCCGGAACATTCATCTCATCCGCGATGTGAGCGGGGTCGGGCTCGTCGGTGGCCTTGGTGAATAGTTGCGAGTCATTTCCGAGAAGGCTGAAGTAGTAATGATTCTTTGCGCGGTCAACGCAAAAGGCCGGCGCGTGCGTGACCGGGTAGGACTCAAGACGCCAGACAAACAGTCCAACGGCCGATGAATGCGGCCGTCCGGGCGCGCGGCGAGAATTTAGATTGCGAACATCGACTGTACGAGCCAGCTCGTCGAGCGCGCCACCCAACCGGTCCAGCGCGTCGCCCTGACGGAGATCGATCGTGCGCCCCCGCTCCAAATGGAGATGATTGAGGTTCTGCGTCGCCGCCAGCAAGGAATAAAACTCGACGGCGCGCGCGGGCCAATCCGCCACGTCGCCGGCAAGCATCTCCAGCAACGCGAGCGTTCCCTTCCTCCGCCGGTTACGAATTGTCTTCGCGACCTCGCGACGCGGGATTAGGATTCGATTGTGTAACTGCCCCTGTGTCGTGGTCGCCTCGCCGGGCTCGCCCGCTTCATGCACGATTCGGTATCCGATCAGTTCGCCGATGTACGGTACGACCCAGTCCTGGCAGGTTTCTACAAACCAGTTTTCGTAAAGCTGATCGATGTCCGCTTCCACGAGATTGACCTGCTCGGCAATGATTTGCAGCAGCGCGCGCAGAGGCTCGCCCACATCATGATCGCGAAGTCTATGGACGACCGGCAGGAGACTGTACAGTCGATCCGGTGATCGATGATCGGAAGCTTTGTTCATAATGTGAGTTCCTTCAGAATCAGCGTGTCGGGGATGGCCGCGTTGAGCATCGCGAGTTGCGCCGCGCGCACGCGACCAATGCCGGGCATTTCGACGTTTATGCGCTGGCTCAACACCGGCGCAGATGCAAGCTGCTCGAGCTTGTCTTCCAGAGCTTGCGGGACGGTGATGATGTCTTCGGAAACACTGTCGAGAACGTCCACGTCAACGTAGATCACGCCGGGCACCTGCTGTGCGACACTGATCACTTCGCTGAGCAGGACATCCTGACCCAGCTCACGGCGCTGGAAGCTGAATGCGTCCAACAGCGACGCGCGAATCTTCGGCTCGACTGTCTCCCAAAGATAGTCCGGGTGGACGCGAGCCTTCGCGATGATGATGAGAAGCACCAACTCGCGCGTCTCTACCTTGAACGGTTGGAAAGGATCTCCCGACCGCTGCAACGCGAGGCGAAGGTTGCGATACAGATCGGATGTGTAGTCGATGGGGATGTCATCCGCCCCGGCGATGGTCAGATGCACGAGTTGTTGGCGTCCATCGGACAGGCGAGTAGCGCTTGCCTTGCCGATTCCCGCGAAGGTTCGGGCAAAGTCTTCGTAATCCTGAACCGATACCAGCCGATCAAGTGATGTGACCGCAAGCGGCGCATTGCCGCGAGCCTGATCGCGGCTCTCGCGATCCGCTCCGCCCGAAGCGCGGATCGGATTGATCACTTCCTTGACGCCTAACGGTCGCGTCGCGAGCAAGCTAATCTGTTGGGCCTGTACGTTGCCCGGCTGGCCGATACCGGTGCGGTAGACGGATTTGATATTCTCGACGCCGGTCGGCAATCGCGCTCCTTGTTCGCCGTCTCCGAAGATGAGCGTTGTCTTGTTCTCGTCGTCGGTGCGCGTGATGTAGCGCCGCTCGGTTGGCTTGAGCCCCGACAGGCTGTCGCTCTCGTGCCAGAGGACTTCGTTGACTCTAACCTCGAGCGTGCTTTCGGCGCCGGCAGGCGTTGAAGCAGCCACGAAGGTGAGAGGTGATTGACGCAGCGCAAAAGCTTGGAGGGCGCGGCTGCCGTCTCCGCTACCGAGTACCTCTGAATGCGTCTCACCGTGCGTCCCTCGCACGACGTTGCCGTAGATGACAACGGTGTCCAGTTTGTAACTGTAAGCGAGCGGCTCGGCCAGTGTTATAAACGTGTGTGTCTTGTCCCCGGGCAGATTGATCAGCGTCTTCGTCGCCACTCCGGCGGAATTCGGCTCATCGGCTGGTTCGATTTGCTGGACACCCTGAGTAACGCTCGCGAGCATGACGAGCTCGCTCGCTTTGACGCCGCTGCTGCCCTGGATGTCAGTGCGTTCACCGGCGACGATCAGCCAGCGCCCCGACTTGAGCGCCGGGTAAACACCGTCAAGCTCAATCTCACTACCCTCGACGTCGGCATCTATCGGCTCCTCTGCCAGTTCGCGTGGCTGGTTTTGCGCGTAGACGGTTACACCACGGAACGCCGAAAGGGAATTGTTGTGGGCGGCGAGCCAGGCGTCGTCGAGCCACGGCTCGCTTAGAGTCAGCTCAGTCACCTGGCCGGTCAGATTATAGCCGGCCCTGCTCACTGTGCGCGCGCTTACAACCCGGAAGACTCTTCGCAGCGTCTGGGGAGTTGTGTGATCAAAATACTCTATTACTATCCAGCTCCCGGGAGTGATCTGGTCGTATTGTGCGTTCAAGGCGATTCGGCTGCGTACAGTCTGCGCTATTGCGCCGGGTGATTCATCCTTGACCGACAAAAGCTCGCCGGTGGTGGCGATCTTGATCGCGCGACCCCCGCTGGTGTAGTGCAGCTCGTGACCTGGAGGAATTGATTTTTCCGCGTCGGCGCCGACCTTCACCCGGAACTTTGCGGAACCCGCGCCGGCGATAGTCAACAACGGGCCAACCACGATCGGCCTCACGGTGATTGTCTCGATCACCGCCTCGGCTTCGGAAACTTTGAATACAGTCGCCTCCGGAGCGGTATCAAAGTTAAGTTTGAAGGTCCTGGTTTGGTCGCCGTCCTGGATTTGAATAGTGGCCTCACCGTTGGTATCGAAAACCGCGGCGGTTTCGCTCGCGCTTTCGCCATCGCGAGTAAGCGTGATGGTTGCCGAGCGTGGAGTCAGCGCAGAACTCACGACCATCTCGATTGCTATGGTGCCCGCCAGCGGCCATTCCTGCTGGCCAACCGGAACGCCGCGATCGTCGGTGATGGGTTTGAGAGGAGCGTTATACCCGAACGGTGCGGCCTTCACCTCCAACGCATCAGCGCTTTCAAGCGCAGTCGCGGTTGTGACCTCCGCATTGCCGAGAGCCGCATAGAGCGAATCGCGCAACAAGGAATTCATGCTCACGGCCAATTGCAGACCGATGTCCGGTAGGTTCGGAGTGGGTCTTTTGTCGGCGTCTGGACTCAAGCGTTCGACACCAAAGACCTGCGACGCTTGTCTATCAAATCGCTGTGCGTTTGGAGGAGGAATCGAAGGCGGCGTCTTGAGCGCACCGAGCAATGATCCGAACGTGGCCGCCTCAGCGGCGGGCCGCCTGTTTTGCGACGGCTGATTATTGATGCCCGCAACATCGCGCCGAGCGATGTTGGTGAGCCGCTCGGCGGCCTCTACCAATTCGCCCTCGAGCCCGCCCAGCCACGGTTCCAGGTGAACGAACCTGCCCTGCCGCGCCAGTTCATGTTCTTCTCTAACCGCCGGTAACACTTCCTCCTGCAGCCAGGTTCCTAGTTCCAGCGACAGCGGTTCCGTCCTTTCCCGCTGATCCTCAAGGCCGGCGATGCGGGATTGAAAGCTCGCTAAATTTTCGCTCCAACGATTCAACGCGCTGGTCGCCCGTCTGGCCATCGCGGTATTGGCCGAGACCTCAAATTGATCGAGCCGGAGGTGTCGATCGATGATCTGCTTTATCTCATTTGCAGCTTCGTTGAACGTTGCAAGACGGTTAACTGGCGGCGCGGTTAAACTCAATGTTTGCAAAGTTACACGAGTTCGATCGTCGGCAGCCTGGATTTCAACCGTCGCGATGCGGCGAAAGACCTGTTGATTGCGAGCGCCGCTGAATATGAACAACAGCGGATCGCCGGGCTTGAGCAAGGTGGTAACGCCCTTGAAGTACAGATCGAAGGGACGCGTTTCGCCGGCCACCTGCTGCAGCGTTATGTATTTGGGCCGGGTCAAACGCGGCTTGAGATTGTTCCATCTCGCGCGCGCCTCCAATTTCTCGGCGGTCTCGAATGACTGCTGCAGCTCGCCGGGCGCCGGAACGCTTTGAGCGCGGGCCCCGGTTGGGATAGTTACCTCCGCGTCCTTCTCGAGTGTGTACGCGAGATAAACGGTCGAGGCAACGCCAGGGCGCAACGCGTAGCCCACGAGGCGCGCCAGTTCAAGAACTGAGCGGCGCTCGGTAGCCGTGCTCAGATAACCTTCGTTGGCGATCCGCTCCTGGTAGAACGTGAGCACGTCGGCTACTGTCGCCCATCCGTCCAGCAAAGCGATCGCCGGATCGTCGGCCGCGCGCGTGGTGAGACCGTGCAGCGCGCTCAGAGCGTCGCTCGAGAGCCGCGCCTTCATCGTCTCCAGGAAAGTCGCGTGTGTTCCGATGCGATAGGCGAGCGCGTTCAGCCCCGGACGATTGACAATCGGGGCCGGGGTTAGTTTTTCCGTGCCTTTGCAACACCCGCAATCTTTGTTCATCTTCTACCTCGAGGGTCCGCGCACAGGTTCGCTGGAAACATCCCGGTCCTTTTTCGCAATCCTCTAGCGGCCCCCTCTAACGTTGATCTCAAGCCGGCCGTTTTCGGGAAAGTTTGGATCGTTGTCAAGTCGCGCCACCTCCAGAGGGCCCAGCGTCAACAGACCGAACTCAATCTCGTGGTTAGGTGTCTCAAACAATCGTTGCAGCCTGGTTACGCGCACGCTTTCTACCCCAGTAACGGCTTGGGCAGCGGCGACGAGCTTGCTCATGTAGATCCCTTCGCCGAAGCTCAAATTATCCGGATGAAATAAGCCGCGCCGGCCGTCTGCCAACAGCCGATTGCTAAACAGATCGGAGAGTGCCAACTTGACATGCCCCCGCAGGTAAGCCGGCAGAGCGCAAACTTCGATCTCCACATCAAGGGGAACATAGCGCGCCCATTGCACCGACAGGTCGTGGCCAACGCGACGATAGCGATATAGATCGCTTTCAATCTCCTTCAAAAGCCCCGCGCTGCCGGCCGCGCTCTCAAACGGATCAATGGCCACCCGGACCTCGTACCAGCTTCCGGTCCAGTGCAGGGAGGCCGCCGCGCGCTGCACCCTTGGATTGCGCTCGGCCAGCCGCGCGTAGTCGTCCGCGGTAATCGCGCGCTGCAACTGTTTTCGGAAGTCAGAGGGCGCGAAGAGTTTTATCTCGGCTAGAGACTCCGGGTCGCTGCCTCCACGCGCGGGCAACGGGTTGCGAACGCGCTGCGCGCTTAGTCCACTCATCTTGCGAAAAACGAGATGCGAGATAGCTTCAGCGCCGACGTTGCCGGCTCTCCCGTTACCTGTTCGGTAAGTAGCCGTAAGCTTCGTGCCGGCCTCGGGCGCGCGGCCCAACTCGCCATCACCGAAGCGCAGCCAACCACGTCCTTCATTGTCGATCTCGGCGACGAAGTGGCGATCACCCGCCTGGCTGCTGAGCAGATCATTGCGCGGGAGCCATCTTGGGTCCCGGGGATCAGCAGCGACTTGGTCACTTTGTTGTTCGGTAATGCCGATGACTGCCAAGGCCTCGCGCGCGTCTTGTTCCAACGCAAGACTGGCCGGTCCGAGAGCATGCGAGCTGGCCGGTTCCAACCCCCCGGCGAACTGCTCGCCGAACAGTTCGCCGATCTCCTGCGCAGCCGTGCCCAAAACGTATCCGGCTTGCGCGCGAGCGGCGAGCACGCTCACACGACGCGATTTTTTCGCGAGCAATCGCGCGGCGTCTGAAAGCAGATCCCCGATTGCGGCAGCTTGTTCGGCAGCGGTGTCTGCTTCGGCGTACGGCGGCTGACCCCGGTCCTTCGACCTGGGAGCAACAAGTCCGACTCGGGCCAGCGGCTTCTCGCCAAAGATTTGAAGCAGCTCGGCGATCTCCGTTTCAACGAGCACTTGCCCGCTTCGAGTCCTTCGCCACAATGTGTTAACCCGCGCCATGACCCGCGCCCCCACCTCTTCGAGCAGGCGTGCTTGCTCGCGTGCAATTGCGGCTGGCAACGGGAAAGGCGCGCGATGAGTCAGAGGCGTAAGACTCAATCGCGGGCGGAAACGGGCGGCCCTTAAAATGGTCTCAACCGGCTCGCCCGCTCCTTCGCATCCGGCATCGTGCTCCTCGTCGGCCGGGACGACCCAGGATTCGGTTTCAACCGTGCGCCCGTGGTCGACGAGCAGAACGTTTCCTCGCGCGACGCTGATATCCTCGATGTCCGCGCATTTGGGGGCTTCTCCGACGGCTGAGATACACAACGGAAAGGGAAGCGCATCCTCCGCAGCCCACTCGATCTCCACGATCGGTCGGGGTGGATCGAGTAAATCATCGACGAACAGCTCGACGCGCACGAGCCGGACGGCGTGCCGGTGACTGGGATCGGCGTCGGCATCAGCGCCGGTGCGCGGACCTTTTACTTCTTCAAAGATGAGCACATCGCCGGCCGCGAGCCGCAGCGCGCGCTTACGACGGGAATCTTCCGCTCCTTCAGTTTTGTAATCATCAATGGATTCAGCCGGCGACTCATGCTGAGTGTTTTGGCGGTATGTTTCCGGCTTCGCAGGCTGCTCGTCCACCCATTTGTCCCGGAGTGTAGCGGTCGTGGCCCCGAGAGGTAAGCAGCATTCGTGATCGCCCCAGGTGTAGAAGCGGATTCGGTTGTGAGCTTCATATAGCTTGATCGCCGAGGATCGCGCCGGCGGCTGTTCCTGAGCTTCGTTGTTGCAGCCCTTCGAAGTCGTCGAGGGCGGGTCGACGATGATCGGCTCAAACACCTCGTATTGTGTTGGGGGAACGTTGCGCAGATCATCCACCGACAGAACGCTGCCATCCAGCCGCAGCGCATTGTTGTGGGCTGTGATGAAGTAAACATCCTTCAACTCCATCGCAGCGTCCTCGTCCTCAGTCTCTATGCAGACCCAGGCCCTCGCGTTTAGGCCTTCGTTCACGGAGTAGTCGACCAACCGGGCGTGGCGGCGAACCGATATCCGCCGGCGCGCGGTGTCGAGATAAGCTTCGGTGGCGACTGCATCCTGGTAATAGCTCAAGTGGTCGCCCACGTAAGCAAGCACCTCCACAAGGGTGACTCCAAGATCGGGGACGTGCCGTTCCGTCCACTCGGGCATCACGAGCGCCATCCTGTCGAGGATCAATTGCCGAAAGCTGGCGTAGTCCTTGGCGAGATAACTGATCTCCGGCTCGTCACGCTGAGGAGGAGGGCACGCCGGCAGGCTTTGGCAGTCGAAATCACTCGGGCACTCCACCTTGAAATTGAAATCGAGATGGGAGTAACGCGGATCAAAACCGGCGAGCCGTTCCTGCCCGGGGCGGCCGTTTGCATCCGGCTCAACGAGCCGCAACCTGTAGGTCGAGAAGTCGCCCCATTTGTCCAGCGTGACCTGCAATCGATCGTCCAGCTCGGGGTCTTCCTGGAGACAGGGATAGACGCTGATCACCTTTATGTTGCGGATGCGCACGCCGCCGTCGATACGAATATTGGCTGGAGTGAGATCGGTGGGGGCCTGGCCAAGGAAGAACAGCGTCAGCCTGAGCTGGCCCTTGTTTACTTCGAGGTAGTCGAGCCCGTTGCGCTCCTTGGCGCGCACCCTGCGGCGCCGCTGCTGGTCGCGGCAGAACTTGGAGGTATTCATCTCTTACACCGTCTGCGTGAAAATCGCGAGCTGTTGTTGATTGGTGCGGCGTACCACGTACTGCACTTCGACTCGCAGCTCCGCATCCTGGCTGGTCACTGCCAGTCGTTGCACCTCAATTAGATCGCCCAGCCATTGTTGCAGTCCCGCCTGGGTGGTGAATTGCAGAGCAGTAGCCAGTTCCGGGCTATTCGGCGCAAACACCATCTGCAGCAGACCGCTTCCAAAATCCGGGCGATTTACGCGTTCACCCGGGCTGGTCAATAGAAACTGCTCGATCATGTCGCGGATGTGATCGTCTTCGTCGGTCTCGGCAGTGCGTCCTCGCCCGTCAAAGTGAAATGGATAGTCAATGTTCATGGCATCCTCTCGTCAAATCGCGCTAACGCGAGTCTGAGTGACGACGATCAACAGCGGCGTGCCGGTCGGGGCACAGATCGCCTGGCTGCTCTGCACCAACAGCGGTTGTCCGTTTGACAAGACGCGAGTCGCGCCGGTCAACCATTGCGCGGTGACGCACGGACCGTTTGCGGCAGGCGGCGGCGGCAGAGCACAGCCGGCCACAATGTACGGCGCGGTCATCAACACCGTAGGCTGGGCGCTTACGGTTACGCGCGGATTCGGCGCTGTAGGTTGTGCCTGCCCTCCGTGCGAGCACAAGACCTGGGCTCCGACGTGAACTAAAAAACCTGGCATCGCTTACTCCAGAGAAATATTCAGATCACAACCAGTGCTCCATTGTTGATCGTCACATTCGGTCCGACCATCATGATGGAAGCGCCTTTGCCGTTGTTGATGTAAATGCCGCTGTCGTTTACCACGATCATTGCTCCGGTGGTGCTTTTCAAAATGATGCCGCCGGTCGCCGGCGAGGGCGGCATGTCGCTGATCATCACAGAATGCTGAGCAAGAGTCTGGAGAACGATGTTGGGAGAGGTCGGCAGCCCAGCCAGCGCCAGGGGCGGTATGTCGGATTGCGCCCCCCAGCGACAGCCGGCCCAGATCGGGTGATCCGGATCACCCTGCTCGAACTCGACCCACACTCCAGTTCCAATCGGTGGAACCAGATATACCCCCATTGGCGGCCCGGTCGGTCCGGCAAGAGGCACACAAGGCTCAGCCCAGCTCGAGGGTATGGGGCCCAGCACATCCGGGATCATCAATTGCAGTCGACCTCGCTGCTCTGGATCCACATTCTGGATTACCGTGCCTCGATACTTGCCAAAGTACTTTTTGTTCGGTCCCGATGTGCTCATGGTCCAACCGCCGGTGTCTGTGAGATCAATCCATCTCTGGAAAGTGTGAATGACTGCTTGTACTCGCCCTGCTTGATGTTGTGAGTAACACTGTTGACGTAATACATACCGTCATAGGTGATCCCGGCTCCCCGCACCCCGACCATCATTCGGGCCCGCAAGATCTGACCGTACCGCGTTACATTCAGCGAACCGTTTCCGGTGATTGCATCGGAGTTCTCCAGCATGAGACCGAAGGCTTGTTTGAGCGCCTCATCGGACGAGAGCTTCGCCATGTCTGAAGGAAACTGAATTTTGGCAGGCGGGGTCAGCCGCGCACCCAGCGGCGGATGCACGAAGCTTACATTGGGCACCGGCAATGGGATCGGAATCTTGCCGGTTATCGGATCGAGGATCGTAATCACCACTACTTTCTTTGCGAGACCGTCCAGGGAAAAAGTGAGCGACTCGACATTGGTTTGCCAGTCCATGTTGACGCTCAGCGCGCGCTGCGGCACGGGAAGGGGCGCGTCCGGTCCAAAATAAGCCGTGCTGGTAAGTGGTATCGGCCCGGGCTCAACATAGAACACATAGCCGCATTGCAATGCTATCCCCCTGATGTAACTCAGATCCGTCCCGGTTTGAACCGGTATCTCTTTGGTGGGGCTCTTCACGGTGACGACCGGCGGCGGCACAACACGGGGCTGAATTCCGAACGCAGCATACTTGCCGATAATTGTCGTGATGCGGACCGCGTCGGGCATTGCCGGATACGGGAGCTTCATTTCGATGATGTCCATCAGCACGCTCAAGTCCTCTCCGGTTACGGTGAGCGTCGATTGCCCTGCCTCATTGCTTGGGGAGATCTCCTGCCGGGTGACGATGCCGTCCATCAACACCTGGGGCACCCCGTTCATTGTTACGATGATTACTACCCTGGTCGAAATCGGATCGAGGTAGCCGGCCGGAAGCAACGCCATCTGCAGAAGGGAGGTCTTGCCGATTGTGAAAGTAAGCTGGAATCCGCTGCGATCGCGCGAGGTGTTAACCTGAACGCTTTTGAGCGCCTCCATCACCGGCTGGGGCGCCGGGACAGGCACCGCCGGACCTATCATCAGTGTGAGATAAACTCCTTTAAGCATTTGGAGTCCCCGGTATTCCTTCCGGCAAGGTTATTCGAATCCGCCGGCCAACTTCTTCGGTCAGCTCATCCGGGCGCATGGCGCGATTGGCGTCGCACAACCGCCAGAACTGAAGAGGATCGCCCAGGTATTGGGCTGTAACGTTGTCCAATCTGTCGCTCTGAACCACGACGTGTTCCTGCAGAGTGGAAAAGCGCTCGGGTGGCGGCACGAACCGGCGTCTGAGATACGCGTGGGGCCGGCCGTCGCCTGCTTCGAAGATCGCGGTCTCAATGTTGTAGTAGCGGCTGGTTGGTGGAAACATTGCTGGTCCGCCTCTCGATCAAAAAAGTTTCAAACCCGATCCGACGTTCTGGATATTGCTGAAAAGGTTGGTGGTTGCCATCACCTCTTTGACAATGTGATGAGCCAGGAAAAGGACCCGCGCCGCGCTGGTGATGGGCAAGTCGTGATAGCTGAGCACTGAGAGCGACATATCGACCTTGGCGCGGATCGGATTGAGGAGTTGATCGTGCGCTTCTTCGGTGATGCTGAAGCTGGTGACCCGCACCGGCAGAACGCGTTGCGGTCCCCAGACGAAGAGCGTCATCGGAGCCTCCGCGGGGATGACTTCAATCGTGCCGATCAACGACAGCACCGTGTTGGCGATCACCACCGCGCTCTTTGGGTAGAGCATGATCTCCAGTGCGGCAAGCGTAGGATAAATTCCAGTTGCCACCGCCAGCGGATTGGCTTGCTCGAGTTGATCGGTGGCGTCGATCTCGATGCTCAAGCTGATGGTTTCTTTTGGCGCTCCGGTAAGACGGAAGGCTTCGCCGCGGTCGCCTTCGGCGGAGACCGCGCGCGGCTCCAGCTTGCGAGTCATCGTGTCCGGGTTGTACTGGAAGACAACAACGCTGCCGAGCGGATTCAACGGATCAACTCCGATCAATGCCCCTTTCAGCAGTCGTGGCGAACCTGGAAACGCGCTCATTTGCTACGTCCTCTCGTCGCTTTAATCTCTCGATCGACCAAAATAATCACGGGAGCTGTCTCGGAGCGACTCCCGGCGCGCTGGGGCGCAAACGCATATCGGCAGGTATGTCATACGAGCAGCCGCTGCGCCGATCCTGCGGCCGCACTTCAATCAAGCATTCGACATCGCGGTCCTCGCGGCCCCGGCGCGGAACCCGTAGATCCGGTGGCACCGGCGGGAGCAGACCGCTTTGCTCGGCTTCGCGCGCTCGCAGCTCACACGCAGCCTCGCCAAGCTCGCTAATCGAACCCGATGTGCGTTCGGTCTCCATGATTGTTCGCCGTTCGGGTCGCGAGGTGCGGATAACCCCGACGCGAAGCAGTCGAAAGATTCGTTCCCATGGCCGCGCGCCGGCATGTGGTCTCCGGAGGAAGGCTTCCACCGCGGCGAGGACTTGTGGCGCAAGCGGGTCACCGGCATCGAGGCCGAAGAGCGCCAGCCGATCGGCTGGATCCGACAACGCTCCGAAGAGAGAAACGAACTGATCGGAGAGATCCGCCTCGAGGATTTGCTCACCCAGAAGCAACACGCTGATATCCTCTGCCGAACGGAAGCCCCCGGCACGAATGGCGTCGCCGAGGCGACTGGAGGGGGTCGGCGCCGGTCTGCTACCAAGGAGCTCTCCACCAGCCGATGGAGTCGGTAGCGGTGTGCCGGCCGGCAGCTGTGAGCGCACAAGACCGGTCAAGATCTCGGCGCGATCAGCGCTGAGCTTTTGATTATGGGCCTCCGTGGCTTCCGGCGACGCATAACCGGAAATTGTCACGACGCTGCCGCCGGCGGCAACTTCGGCCTTGACGGCTGTGAGGCTGTCGGTTCCGCGAGCTTGCAGACTGGAATCCTCGGCCGGAGTCGTGGCATTGAGCCGGAAATAATATCGGTGCTCGTGCGGCACCTCGACATCGATTTCACGCGGGACTTCCCTTTCAGTGGGGGGGATATCGTGGTAGCACGTATAGCGCTTCGTTGGCGGCGGACAGAGGCACTGGAAACAATCTTCGCGGCGTACCTCAGGACCGGAAAGAGGCAAACGCAACTCAACTCCCGTGCTCACATTGCCACCACCACCTGACACCGTCCAGCACAGCCTCCGGTTTCCCCCGAACATATCGACGCACGCCGCACCGGTGCCCGTTGGTGTGGATGAAAGCGCGTCTGCAACTTGTATCTCGGCGGTTATCGGACCTAACCGGGCTCCAAGGTTCAGGTCCAGAACATCCCCCGAGTTCGCACCGAGACGATGAAGGAAATCCGCGGTAACGAAGACTCGCCATTCACCCCCCTGGAAAACAACTTGTGCGCGTCCGCCCACGCCCTGCCCTCCGCTGACATTGCTGCCAAGAACTTCCAGGACTGCCCGTCCACCTACGTTTCGACCGTTGACATTGATCTCGAAACCTATCCGCGCCGTCCCAGTCGGAGGAGGGCCGCCGGCCAAGAACGACGAAAGGTTTGACTCGAGCTGTCCGAAAACGTCGGTTGTCGTGGTGCCGCGGCAATGGCGGTAAGCGATCGCGAGCGCATCCATATCCGGGTTGTGAAACACCCCCTCGCGTACATCGGGGACTTTACGGCATTCGCATGGAATGAGTTTGCGGATCACATGAACCTTTTCCTCGCCGCCGCCAGGGACCGGCAGGTGCGCGAGGTCGGTCCGCAACGCCTGGGGCTCGTCGGGTGTCCGGCGAAGCACCGCGGAACCGCTTGCAGGTATCACGCCCGGTAGGTGGCTTCCGCTGGCAACTGCGTCGGCGACTCGATCCGCTTCGATCTCTCCCGGATCATCCAGTCGTCCGATTTCGAGAGAGGGTTGAAGGGCCGTGCCCTTTTGTTGAAGCGTGTGCGTAAGCTCGTGTGCTAGAAGTCTCCGCCCACTCTGGGTTGAAGGCGCGAAGCGCCCGGCGCCGAAGACGACGTTATTCCCGACCGAGTAGGCGAGAGCATTGACGGCCTTTGCTGATTCCGCCGCCCTGGCGTCGGTATGTACCCGCACATTGCTGAAGTCGTGACCGAACCGCGGTTCCATGAAAGCCCGCGTGGTGGTATCGAGCGGCTGGCCCGGCGAGCGCAGCACTTCCGGAACAATGGCGGGCACCCCAGCCGGTGCGGAGGCTATCCCCTGTCGCTGGAGGACCCGAGGCTCTTTGAGACACTCGGCGCACTTATTGCCGGCGATCGCGTGGCTGCCGCAGCCACACTTTCGCTGGAGGACCCCGGTTCTCACCGGCGCGAACTGGGAGTCAGTTGAGAGATTGACCTGGCTTTGAATTCTCAAACTCAAAAGACTCCTTCTCCCTCCTTCTCCCGGACTTCGCCATCGCACCCGAGGCCTGATTCAAGATTCGATCTCATCTCAGTCTGTCTCTCCTCGTTGAAGCAGATTCTGGGGTCTGGAATCCAGGATAGCTTGTCGAAATTCAAGCTTCCGGCTTTACCCGGGATATTGCCGTGATGAGCAAGGGCAAACGCATGCCATCGGGCTTCACTGAGCTCGCATTGGGTACGAGCCAATTCAGCTTGTTCGGATGACAGCGCGTAGTCTTTTCCAAAAATGCAGTCCTTGATGCATCGGCGCAGAGCGGCATTGACCTGGTCGTTGGCCGTAGGTATTTGGCCAACCGGTAACGCCTGTCGAAAATAGATGGGTATGTATTTGAGCCGGTCTTCAAGGCGTCTGACTTTTTCCAACGGCGAGATTGGGGACTTTCTTTCCAAACGGCTTAGCACTCTAACGTCGTTACAATCGCGTACGTATGCGTCATAGAGCGCGCGTTCAGTCGCTTCCATCGCTTCACGGTGGGGCAAAGGATCGCGGCTCTCAGGACTCTTAGGAGACCTTCTTAGAACGTTTCGGCCTGGCGCTTCTCGGCGTTGAACCGCATGCCGGGGCTCGTTTACCGGGGGTTGTTTGACGGTTTCTGGTTCGGAAGCACGTTGCAATAAACCGGATTCCGGGCCGCGTGTTGCGCCCGCCTGCTGCACGACATGTGTAAGCTCGTGCGCGAGCAGCTTCCGGCCCACCGGAGTCTGAGGCGCGTATTGCCCCGTGCCAAATACGATGTCGCTCCCAACCGTGTAGGCCAACGCCTGGATCGAGTTGGCTGACTGTGCGGCGTTCGCATCCGTGTGAACGCGAACGCGGCTGAAGTCATGACCCAGGCTCATTTCCATTTCGCGTCGCACGCGTGGATCGAGCGTCCCGCCCGATACTTTGTTCATAAATTCAGCACCCGGCAGGGACGGCGCCCGGCTCGCGAGGGGATCGAACGGGCGCGACTCAGAGACGCTGAGTGCGGCGCGGTCGGCCTCCGCTTCAAGCGGATCGTTCCGCCCATGATCACCGATGCTCTTTGGTTGTAGCCCGACCATCTCAAGCTGGCCGAGGAAAAAGGCGGCGCGAAAACGCTCAGCGCCGACTTTCTGCCTGATTTCTTCTGCCCCCGAGCCCGCGGCTCCGTATTCGATCTTACTGTCCGGTATATCGGCGCATGGAGCGCTGCTCAGACCGGCTTCCATTTGGGGTTTAAGGTTGCTGCCGGGTTTGGCCTCACTCGAGATGTTTTGATAGAGATAGTGACCCAGCACTTCGGGGAAGCCTTCGGTGAGAATCTGCCTGCCCTTTTCAGCGCGACGAAAATCCGGATGTACCATTACGTGCATCAGTTCGTGGCAGAGAGTTTTTATGGTCTTCCAGCGCGCCGTACATTCAGACTTATCGGAATCCGGACTCAGCACGACCTGTTTCGGAGTGGCGGTCTGCTCAGTATAGGATTTTTGGCGAAGGATCGGGTCAAGCAGTGTCTGGATATCGCTTCTCGATTCCATTTTTTGCACGATGCCGTCCAGCGCCGCTATATCGGCGTCGCAACGAGGGTCGTAGTGGACCTGGCCGAACAAACCGGCACCACCTACCTTCTTTGCCCGGCTATCGAGATAGGAGAGGCGCTTGTCTTTGTCGGGATTGCCGGCCGGCGACTGAACTGAAGCGAGATGCGCGGAATATTGCCATTGCTGTACCCACGTGTTTCCGGCTCCACGACCGCGGTCAGCATAGCCTGAGTAGTAAGATCGGGCGCGTTCCTGTATTGTGTCGGCGACTGGAGACAGTTGGGTCATTGATTGAGTCGTACCCTTCGATGACGTTACCTGTTTGTGATAGGCCCTTATGTAGTTCTCCAATTGGACCGGCAACTCACTCTGGAGCTTTGCGGCGTCGAGCTGCTCCGCTGGGGCCCGTGTAGACGGGCAAGTCGAAGATCCAGAGGACGAACTGCCCGGGTTGATAAGTTTTTGTACATCTGACAGCATCGCGCCTTTTGGCTTGGTCAGCCCGGCGGTCAAACCTTTCTCGAACCACCCGCTTACAGAAAGAGCCTCATTCGCGAAATTGAAAGCTGGAGGCTTGTCGCCTAAGGGCGCGAATCGGGCGGCGGGCGCATACTCGATCAGGCGCTGGACTGCCTTAACCTTGTCCAATCCGGTCACGGGGTTATCAACCAGCAGATCCAGGGCGTAAAGCACCCAGTTCTTGGCTTTGTTCGAGAGTTTGGAAAGATCGTTGTGGATTGTCGTGGCCGGACTGCCCGTCCAGCTTGTAAAAGTCGTTTCGATGGCCAATTCGTAGTCGGTAACCGGAGGCTTGAACAGATTGCTATAGTCGACTTCGACCTTCGCCGGCCCAACTTTGAACGAGGCCCGCGACAATCTGCCGGGCTGGGCGAGCGCATTGTCTCTGCCGCGGGAAAAAGAATCTCCGCGTGCGATTGCTGTTGCAAACTTATCAGCCTCAACCTCGAAGCGATCATTTTCGGGGCCGACCCAGATGGGCGCCGATCTTTCAAACGTCGCGACTGGATTCTGCACGACGTGCGCAAGTTCATGCGCGAGCAGACTCCTCCCGCCCGGGCTTCCTGGATCATATTGCCCGTCGGCGAAGACGACATCGTGCCCGACCGTGTAAGCCAGGGCGCCGACTGCACTCGCTGAGTGAGCCGCTTTTGAGTCTGTGTGAACGCGAACACTGCTGAAGTCACGTCCAAGTCGCGGCTCGATGAAACCGCGCGCCGCCGGCTCGAGTGCTCTTCCCGGAGAAGCGAGCACTTCGCTGACTATTTCAGGCGCTCGACCGCCGGGCGCCGGATTAGCGGGCGAGCGTCGCAGTTTTGCTCCGCGTTCCCGGCTGCACTGCCGGCAATCGCCCGGGACCGAGCCACAACCACACTTTCGCCGCAGCAGAAGACCAGCGGATGATCCAACATCCGGTGCTGCCTGGTGTGTTGCGTTTGCCGGTTGTCGCATAGTCACTAGTAATCGCTCAGCTTCCTACGCGAATCCAAGAACTTCGCGGCGACAGGGTGTTGGCGAGCTGCGAGTTACCGCTCAGCCTGTCTTAGACCTTTCAAGCCTGGCGCGTGATCTTCACTCCCCACCGATTCAATTTGCCGACGTCTTGCGCCTCGAGGTCGGCCACCGTTAGCTTCCACGCGCCCTGGACCTGCTGGCCGGCGAGCGACGCGAGTTGCGGGAGTGTTACGGTTGTGTAAGTCCTGATCAGGTTATCCGTGCCGCCGCCGGTGCGATTGTGCAGCGTGACTTCGGCGCCTGCAGGCGAGAACACCTTCACCAACAGATCGCCGATAAAAGTGTGGGTGATATCCACGCTTACCTCGATCCCGCCCACCGTGCCGGATTCAGCGGTCGTCACGCTTCGTTGGATTCCGGCCGGATTGTTGTCCGGGATCGAAACGCCGGGACTTTCTTGAAGATCGATCGTCGAGAGCGCGGCGGTGCTAATCTCGAGCTCCCAGCTGTTCAAGCGTCCGGTGTCGGCGTTCGCGAGATCCTGAATGTGCAGCGTCCAGTTGCCCTGGACGGATTGTCCCGCGAGTGAGCTCAATGCGGGTGTTGAGCTGAAATCGAAAGTGCGCTGTATGTTGTCTGCATTTCCGCCGTTGCGATCGTGCAACACGACCGCGCTCCCCGAGGGTGCAATAAGCGTTACTCTCAAATCACCGATGAAGCTGTGCGTGATATCGACTTTCACTTTTGCCGACGAGACGCTTGCGGCGTCGGTGATGTTGATCGTGTCGCTTACCCCGGTTGAGTTGTTATCCGGAATGTTGAGGGCCGGAGCCGAGTTCTTGCGAATTGTCGTTTGGGAGGGGGCAACGACGCCGGCAAGGGCTTCGGCAACCGCGCGCGAGGCGTCTACCCGGCCGTGTCCGAACCACGGGCTCCAGGTGCCATCGGCATCGCCGTTGTTCTGGAAGTCACCGCGATTGAACGGTGCGATTGGAGAAACATCCCACGAGACATCCGTATTGAATGCGGCGGGCGGTGTCGTCGGATAGCCTTCCATGCTGACGTCCTTGGAGGCGGTGCGCTTTAGGATGGAAGCAACTTCGAGCGCGGTCAGGTTTGGGTTTGCCGAGACAACCAGCGCAGCAATTCCAGCCACCAGCGGAGTGGCGCTCGACGTGCCGCCGAAGGCTGGGGTCACTCCCCCGGGAGCACCGGTGGTGGTTGTGATACCAAGCCCGGGAACGGTGAGCCGAATATATTCGTGGGAATTATTGGTTGGCGCGGCGATCAGAATCCCTGTCCCATAGTTAGAGTAGTGACTCCGTTTGGCAACGCTTGCCAGCGCCGCTACGTGCATGAGCCCGGGAACGCCGACCAGGTTGTTTTGGAACACGCGCGAAGTCTTGACGCCTACCCAGGTGCGCGTTCCGTCGTTATTAAAACGCCAGCCTCGATTGTAGGGAACGTTGATCGAGGTGGTGTGCTGAATTGGACAGTTCTCGTTCCCGGCGGCCCACAGGAACAGAATCCCCTTGCCGCGGCGCCCGCCGGTGCGAGCCAGCTCGGTAATGCGGCTTACCACCTGAGGGACCCAGGTGTTTGTAGGGACCCCTCCCCAGGAATTGGACAAGACGTCCACCTTGTCGGCGACAAAGTTGAGCGCGGTGAGAAGCTTTGAATCGCTGATAAACAGCGACGGCCCGTCCGACTCCCACTGGATTGGCAGCAGTCGACACCCCGGCGCTGCTCCAACCGTCAAGACCGCGTTTGCGTCTCCGGCGATGACCCCGGCACACGAGGTCCCGTGATTGGCGTCAGCCTTATGCATCTCACTGGGATTCGCGTCGATGTCGGCATTGGTGATCAACCTCTCGTCACGGAAGTACCCCCAGGCCGCGAACTTCGCCTGGGTGAAATCGGGATGATCCAACTTGCATCCGTCGTCGGTCAGACCAATCACAGCGCTCGCGCTGCCGAAGTTGTCCAGCAGTTGCCACGCCGCTTCGCACCGGCTGGATGCGCGGGGGTCGAAATCAGGATCAGACAGCCGGGTGTGCAGATGCCACTGGCGGGCAAAGGAAGGATCTGAGATTGCAGGCAGTTGATAAGTCCCCATCCTCTGGTTGAGATCGTGTTCCGCGCCTTCAACCAGCGGCTCATCCTCGATCAGTTTGACGACCAGCTTCACCGGGTTCATTCCGGTGTGTTCGGTGAGCTGAAACAGATAATCGCGGTCGGAGTAGGACGCCTTTTGAACGAGCCCGTAACGTCCGGCGAACTCGTCAAGCACCTCGGCGCTTGGCGGTTGGCGGAACGTCACGAAAACCCGGTCGGTGATCAGGAACTCCTCGCCGCTTTCAGCTTCGTAGTAGGCGTGATGGGTCGGGGCCAGATGCCGGCTGGCGTCCATGACCGGCTCGAGATCCCGAGCCCGAGTTGTCACCCGGGAAGAGGCCGCCGAAACTCGTTCGGCATCCGGGATCCCGAGTTGGTCTTCAACCGCGTCGGGCAAGGCGCGGACGACGAACTGATCAGGAGCTTTTGTGAGGGGGACCTTGCGCCCCCCTCGATAGGTGTAGGTATCTTCAGGCATGACTCCTCCAATCTCGCGATGACGCGACCAGCCGCATCATCAGCTTCTTTGCCGAGTCGATCGTTCGGAATCCCTCTTCAACCGGCGGATGCAAAAGAGGGTCGCTCAAACCTCCGTCGTCTTTGCGCCGTCCCGCTGTTGCGCACCCACTGCGCCACGGGAGGCCGGCCCTCCGCTGATCGCGCCGAAGACAGATCTCGCGATCTGCGAGCCGAGTTCTGCCGGGTGGACGTCAGACATCAACTGGACTGTCGTTCCGGTCAGTGACGGAACTGCACCACCCGCCAGAAGGTCCTGCGACAATGGTCCGGCTAACAGAAGCCGTGTGAGTTCGGATTCCACGGCGGCGTGCAACCCAGGGCGATTGCGCTGATCAAGCCGCACTCCGTCCAAGATTAATCTCTCAATATGCAATCGAATTTTCACGCCGCTCCTGCTCCGGCTACGATCAGCGCCGGTTCGATCCACCGGAAGTCTGCTTCGTTCAACGGACGTTTGAGTTTCAGGAACTCCGTGCGCGCGGCTTCCAGCACCAGCGGCATTGTGACGGGGGTACCCACTTGCGCCGCCAGAAACGCAGCATTGATCGCCACGTTGTTGATGCTGCCCCCGTTCAAGTTGAGTTTCGCCAACCGCGCGTAGTCCAGGCCTTCGGTTTCGGTTTCGCGCGGAAATATTCTGGCCCAGATTGCAGCACGCTCGGCTGTGTCGTGAGCGCGGAATTCAAGTATGAAACGAAGCCGTCTGAGAAAGGCGGTGTCCAGGGCGCCCTTCATATTAGTAGCCATGATCGCGAGCCCGCTGAATGATTCGAGTCTTTGTAACAGATAGTTGATCTCAATGTTGGCATACCGGTCGTGACTGTCTTTGACTTCACTCCGTTTACCGAAGAGCGCATCGGCTTCATCGAAAAACAGGATCACGCCGCCGTCTTCGGCGGCGTCGAACAAACGCCGCAGGTTCTTCTCCGTTTCGCCTATGTATTTGTTGACGACTGCCGAAAGGTCAATACGGTACAGACTCAAACGCAAGTCGTTGGCGAGTACTTCTGCAGCCATTGTCTTGCCAGTGCCGCTTTCGCCTGCGAACAGCGCATTGATACTGAGACCGCGAGACCGGGTCGCCGCGAATCCGCCTCTTTCATAGACCTGTCCTCGATTCCTCACTTGAGCCGCGATTTGGCCAAGCAGTTTCATTTCGGCTTGTGGCAGCACGATGTCGTCCCACGTCGCTTTCGGTTCAATCCGTTCAGCAAGGCCGTCAAGCCCGGGGCGCGTAGCCGCCAGACACCCATTCCACAACAGCCCGAGCCGACCTGATTGATCCTCTTGTGGTTCCAACTGCGCGCCGGCCGAGATTTCTCGTATGGTCGTCAGGTTCAAATTGAACTGGCCGGAAAGAGTTGACGCCAGTTGATCCGAATTCGGCCCGAGCGCTTGGATCCAGGCCGACCTCTGTTCAGTCAGCGTAGGCTTGGCTACATCGATTGTTACGGTTGCGCGGCTGAGTTCGCGGCGAGCGTCGCGCGCGTCGACAAAGATCACGCCATTAGTGCGCGCCAGGAAGCGGTTGATCGGCGGAGCTTCCTTGTCTGCCTTTGACTCACCGTCCGCCTGCCGGGCGTCCAAATAGATCGCCAGCGGCCATAGCGCGGTCTCACGTTCAGCCAGCCTTGCGAGTGTTTCAAGATCAGTTGTATGAGCCGGCAACAGGTCGAGCGGCAAACGATAAAGCCGCAGGCCGAGCGCCGCCACTACGTGCTGGGCGATGAGGTGCTTGCTTGCGACATCGGGCCCGACAAGCTGAATCACCGGCAGCGCCGGTGTCGCGCCACTCTGCCGCAAACTGTGAAGAATAGCGTCGACCAGGCGCTGATGTGTCATCGGTAACCCGGCGCCTGTAACATCTGCCACCGATGGCATCGGCAGCAATAGCGGGGTAAGCCGGTCGTCGAGATAGTTCAGGCCTTTCAGAAAATTGACTATTCGCTCGTCGGCTCGCAGAGCGCTCGTCGTCAACGGCTGAGCGCCCGGCTGATTGATCTCGAGCAATCGCCAGTGCCGGAGCGGACCTTCCGGCGAAAGCGCACTCCATTCGGGGTCCTCAAATAATGTCATCGCAAGCGCAAACGTCGGAAACGGCCTCTGAGCATTGTCCTGAGCCGCCGCGCACAACGCCGCGATGCGAGTGTCAAGCTCCATAGCCGCACAAAGCAGCAGCACCGCTCGCTCGAAGCGCGACAGCCCGAAGCTTTGGCTGAGGATCATCATTGCCGGAGGCGGGGTCGCAGCCTCGGCTGCAACTAACTCCGCGGTCGTTTGCCGCAGCTGCTCGGCGCTGATGTCAAAATCGTCCGGGGCTGATCGAAGTAAGGCGCGCGGCGGTTTGGGGTCCTGGCTATGTCTTGGCCAGAAGCGGCGTCGCGCCTGAGAGACTTGGTTCAAGGATGATTCACAGAAATCAGGCGCCGCGGCTTCGGGAACCAATCGCATCAGCCGAACGCGCAGCCAGTTGAGCGCCGCCGCCAGGTAGCGCTGGTTCGTAGCCTGCCAGTTGCTCGGATCGGTGCTCATTGTGTCCTCACGTAATTGTAATTCTCATTGCGTCGTCGAACCCTAACGGCGCGGTCTCCGGTTCTCCCGGTAACCGGGGTGCGATTATTTCACTGTCCACGCCGTCGACGCGCAAGCGTGTGAGTAGCGGAGTTCCTGTCGCCACGGGAAAGTCTCCGACAGGCGGCGTCTCGATCACGAATCTGAAGGCGTTTCTCGAAGCTGGAGGCGGCTGGCCTGGCGGTTCGGCCTGTGTCTCATGCTCTCCAAGCAACAACGACACTCGTTGCTCGATCAATACATTCACACTGCAGGTCAAATCGATCGTCGCAGTGCCGCCGACGCGCGGCACGGTGAGCGGCATCGGCGCAGTTATGACCGGAGCGACCGCGAGAGCCAGATCGTTGCTGGTGATTGTTCCACGAGGCGTAACCACCTCGACTGCGATTGTGTAGAAGCCCGCGGCCAGATTGTTGGGAAGGGTGACGCCGAGTTCATTGTCGTTCACCGGCG
This sequence comes from Blastocatellia bacterium, assembly GCA_049273835.1. GTDB lineage: Bacteria > Acidobacteriota > Blastocatellia > UBA7656 > UBA7656 > Onstottus_A. The sequence continues at coordinate 23,785 of JBASRM010000020.1, forward strand.
CGGTCACCGGCTGCGGGGGGGTCGCAAAACGCAATGAACGCAGACGTACGCCGCCGCCGGTGAGCCTGCTGCCAATTACACGGATCTGGTCTCCCGGTAACGCGCTAAGCCGGTGCTCCGGCAACCGAAGCGACTCTAGCGCGGGGAAGGGCGGCGTCATATCGGCTTGCGACGTGACACCCCGATCATCTTCTCCGCGCTGCAAAACCGGAAGAGGCGTTCTCGTCGGACGCGTGCTCTCGATTAACACCACGGATATTTGATATGAGGCTGACACGCGGTAGTGCGTTTGAAAAGTCGTCCAAAGCTTCGCCATCTCCTCGAAGCTCAGAGGTTGGAGCGTAATGCGCACCCGCTCCAACTGTTGATGAAGATCGCTGTCGGTTAGGTCCGGGATTGGCTGGGTTGCGTTCCTTATCTCGGACGCGCCCAGGAGCGGATGATCGTGCAACACGCCCATCGCACGGCCCAGCAGGCGGTGCGCGTTGGTGTCGTCCTCGTCGTCGCTGTAAGCGGTGAGCAAATAGTGGAGCGTCAGTGGCAACGGTGGTTGACCCGATTCGCCGGGCTTCGTCTGCCGCGGCATGTCCTGGTTGCGCAACGCCGCATCGGGCATCACCTGGTACAAAAAAAGGTTGAGCTGATTCCCGGTGGTGCTCCGCCGCGCGTTGTCCAGCGGACGCGCGGTGACTTCAGGAATGCCGACGCCGCGAACCAGCAGGCTGCGCAGCGTGGCGGTCACCGCGGCTATAGCGAGTTGATTGCTCATCGCCCGCTCCCCTCGCTGCGCCGTCGAAGGTAATCGTCCAGATTCATCACCGGCGTCGTTGCCCGCCGCTTCGCGGATGATTGCTGAGATTGAACCGCTCGTATCTCGATGCGGCCTATCGTGACGTGAACGACCGGTTCGGCCGGAGGTGCTTGCCGTTCCTCAAGCCCAAAACCTTTCACGCGATCTTCAAAGAGCGGTTTGACGCTCGGTTGAATGATCTCAAATGGGTCCCCTAACGACCCGCGCCGAGCTGGCGCAACCCGCGGCTGGGATTCATTCGCGACGCGGATAGTGGTCCGATTCGACGCGGTGTCCAACTGAGTCATTGGATGATTTACTACAAGCTGTTCGCGGGCCACTATCGTTTTTTGATGTCTGGTTGTCAGTGATTCAGATTCGGACAAAGGATTGAAGGTTGAAGCTTGCGGCTCCTCGTATTGTTTGCTGGAGACCGGCGGTACGCTCGATTCCGTTTTTGTTTCGGTTGGCCAAACGCTCGCTGCCGGCGCCGGCTGCCTGGCACGTGCCGACCCTGTGAAGTTCTCGACGATGGTATTCGCGGCCGGCCGGTCTTGTCTCGTTGAGGATGACTTTGACGCTTCGGTTCTTGAAGGTGCCACGCCGGCTGAGCGATCCGCCTCTGGGGCATCAGTGAGCAAAGGTTGAAGAACGGGAGGGGCCGGGGAAGGCGCCCGCGTGCCCGATGCGCGAACGGTCAACGCCGCGGTTGAAGATCTCGCAGGCATCGAATTTGTTTTGGGACTGATACTATCGGTGGAAGGTGAATGTGGAATCTCTTCGTCCTCAGCGGGCGCCGCCACAAACGATTTCCTCGTGCGGCGCGGGATGGTTCGCGCAGGGATAGGTGCTGTCTCTGCCTCATGCCAATCGAGCGAAGCCTCAACAGTCTCCGGTGGATTGGGGGCGACGGTGTCAAACGGAACTTTTGGCTGAACCGGCGATGGTTCGAACCGGCCGAGAACGAGCGGACGGACTACGGGAACCAGATTGAAGGTTCGTGCCGCGAGATTTGCGAGATAGTTGCTCACGATTCGCCTGGGCGCTACTGTCTCACCGCGCTACCGATCATTTCCAAGTAGAGCTGTCTTCGCTGGGCGCTCATCGCTAGAATATCGGACTCACGCCAGCCGAACGCAGAAGAGAGAGCGCACACTTCCCGCAGGATACGCCCGGCCCAATTGTCGATTTCGCTCCACAGAAACGAAACGATGTCGAAGGTCGACAACCAGCGATGACCGCAATCGGCGCAGCTCAGATCCAGTTCAACGTTGGCCTGCGGATCGGCTTTCTCCATCTCTGCGGTAATGTCGGCGATCAACGCAGGCGGAAGGTCGCGCAGCGTTTCGGGTGCAGGCCTCCGCCCCTTGTTTTGTATCTCCAGAAGGCAACGTGAGAGCAGCCGTCGTGACATGGCACTCGAGTCGGTTTGCATTTCGTCACGTTCGCCAATCGTCTCCAGGTCTTTGCTGTTTGGCAGTCGGAACCTGGCCACATAACCGCCGGTGGTGACCGTAAGCGGTTCGAGACTGAGCTCGCGGTCAACACGAATCTCAGCGGCGTCAAAACCCAACTCAAGCTGCTGACCGCATTGTGGGCAAAGAGCAACGGCTGTCAGCCGCGAACCAAAAAGAGCTTCACGCAATGTAAGCAGCTGCGCGTCCCGGCGGCCGACGCTCAGTTTCTCCAGATCGTCCCACGATGAGTCGGGGGAAACGGCCGCAAGCAACTCCAATGCTTGCGTGGTGAGTGATTGGGCTCGCGCGCGCTCCCAGACTGCCAATAATTCTGAAGCAGAAAGGGCTTGCATTACTGAGGCTCAGTGAAAGTGGGTTCTGAGGGTTCGGGCACTTCTACATCGCGCTCCCAGCCCTCATTTTCGAGCTTGATGTGCTGGATCAACACCGCGTTTGCGTTTCCGTCGAGATCGGCCTGCGCCTGAAACTCTGACACCCAGCACCGAAAGACCTTGTAGGACAGGGCGGGTTGTCCGGCTTCGTTATAAACCTCGATGATGATGTCCTTCCGGAAATCCTTGAGGGAAACTTCGGCGCCAAGTCCCGAGCCAAAGTTCCAAACTTTGTTGGCCCATTGCTCGAAGTCTTTGTCGTGGGTCACTCCGCGGTCGAGGGTGATCGCTTCAAATTCGGTGCGGCCCGGCGATTTCCGGCTGCTCGAGGGATCGCCGCCGTCGCGGTGTTTGACAACTTCCGTAGTGCGCTTGAGCGCGCTGACCTTGCTAATGCCGGCCACATATCTGCCGTCCCACTTGACGCGGAATTTGAAATTCTTGTACGGATCGAAACGCTGTGCATTGACGGTAAACTGAGCCATACGTTCTCCTCCCGGCTATTACACCTCGATTTGACCGGCCATCTGTTGCAGTTTGATGATGACGAACTCGGCCGGTTTGAGCGGCGCGAATCCGACGATTATGTTGACGATGCCCCGGTTGATGTCGCTTTGAGTCGTGGTTTCTTTATCACACTTGACGAAGTAAGCATCACGAGGCGTGCTCCCCTGGAACGCACCCTGTCGAAACAGATCGTGCATGAACGCGCCCACGTTCAGACGAATCTGAGCCCAGAGCGGTTCGTCGTTTGGCTCGAAGACGACCCACTTCAACGCTCGGTAGAGTGTCTCTTCGATGAACAGCGCCGTGCGTCGAACCGGGATGTATTTCCACTCGGAGCCGACTTCGTTGTTTCCCTGTAGAGTGCGCGCTCCCCAGATGATGGTGCCGTAGACCGGGAAGTTGCGAATGCAGTTGATTGCCCTTACGTTCAAATTGCCGTTCTCGAGATCGGTAAGCGTCTGGGTGACCCCGGCTGCGCCGGTCAAGCTAGCTTCCGTACCGGCGGGCGCCTTCCATACTCCGCGCTGGGCGTCCGTTTGCGCGTACAGACCCGCCACAAATCCTGACGGCGGAAAAGCTCGCAGTCGATTCGACTGCCGTGGATCGGGGGCCTGTATCCACGGAAAGTAAAAAGCTGCGTTTATGGAATCTCTTCCAGTGAGACCGTTGAGGCTGGTGGCTGGCGACAGCGTTCCAAAGGTGGCGTCCGCACTGCAATCCGCGATCAGGAACGCGCGACGAACGCGGCAGAAAGCCTGCAGATTCCCCAAGGTGGTGGGATCGGTCTCGCCCGGTACGCAGAGAAGGTTAAACAAGTCGACGCGATCCAGCCTGTGAACGCCGACTTCGCCGCCTGTGCCCGCAGCGTTCAGCGCAGTTTGAAACGCCGTAGTGCCCGGGTTGAGCACGGCACCGTCCGCCCCGCCGGCAAGCGGGGTGGTTCCATCAACCGGAACCTGCGCGGCGTTTGTCACCTCGACTGAAATCAAAGAAGATGCGGAATTTATCACCGAAGCCGCGGAGCGTTGATCGTCGGCGGCGAGCGACAAGTTCTCAAATGACTCAACCGGAGCGTCGTCGGCGTCCAGGACTTCCACTCGAAACCGGGTCGCGTCGTCGGCTCGACGTCTGATACCTATGCTGTAGTCGTTAGCCCATTCGCCGGGACCCGAGGCGTCCACTGTGAGGCCCGCCAGCGTGGCCGACGCGGTTGCGCTATCAGTGGCTGCCAGCCGCACGATGTAGGCTTGTTGACCTCCGTTGGCGAAGAATTGATACACGGCATAGCTCATCAAGCTGTCGAAATGTAATCCTCCAAACTGACGCTCGTAGTCTGCAAAGCTTTGAACGAGTTGAGCCCTGCCGGTAGGCCCCTTGGGCGCCCAGCCAACAAACGCCGCTATCGAAGTTGCAACGCCGGTGATGGTGCGAACTCCACTGGGTATCTCCTCGATGTATACACCTGGATAGGTTGGTGTAACTGGCATAGTTTTTCCTCCTGCGATATCTCGTCAGAATTCCTCTGAGCACGATCAGGCAGAACGCATTTGGTCAAAGCGCTCAAGCCAAGACTTAATCATTGTGTTGACGCAGCAGCTCGCGAATCTCGTCCTGGCGGGAATTGTTTATCATATATCGTAAGCGTGAATCGGACCCACGGCGCTCCAGGATCAGCCCTTTTGCCAGTAATTCGGCGAGCGCTTCCTTGACGCTCACCGTTCGGCTCTCGATCCGGCTTTTGAGCAGCCACCATTCGACGATTCCCTCGAGCGTATCCTGCGCGTCGGGGTTGTCGATCAGATAGTTCAGCACATCGCGAGCGATTTCTGACTTTTCCGATGTGCAGGCCACTCTGTTTACCTTCTGGCCCTGAACACAGCAGCAATCGGTAAGCCGCCCATCAAACGCTTTGTATGGAATGCTGCACCGGAGGGAAGTGGGCTCTTTGTGTCCTGGCGATTCTAAATTACAACCGGGGCGGGACTATCGCGGACCTCAGAACGCGGAGACAGAACGCAGAAAGCTGAAGGCGAAAACCAAAAGTCCGGGGGCTCCGGATTGTGGTAGGACAAAAATATCCGCGTCGCGCTTCACGTTGTCCTTCAACCCTTTGGCTTCCGCCATTCCTCAGGTGCCGGATCTGAAGGTCCGCCCGTCGATGCTGTGCTTGCGCATAAGTTGACGAAGCGCGCGCGGATTCTTCCGTGCTGCTCGTGCAGCCTTGCTGATGTTTCCCCCGTGCGCGCGCAACAGCCCGTTTATGTAAGTCCGCTCAAACTGCGCGATCATACCGGCCTTCATCTCCCGGAAGGACGGTGCAGCGGCCCGTGTTTGCGTTCGCGGCAGGCAGATGTCATCACAACCAAGCACGCCTCGCTCGCACATTACCACTGCCCGCGCGATCACGTGCTCGAGTTCGCGAACGTTCCCCGGCCATTCGTACACCATCAGCATTTGCATCGCCTCGGGCAACAAGTCGATTATTCGCTTGTCGTATTCTGCCGAGTATCTGGCGAGGAAGTGACGGACAAGAATCGGGATATCCTCGCGACGCTCTCGAAGCGGCGGCAACACCAGAGGAATTACGTTGAGCCGATAGTAAAGGTCTTGCCGGAGCCTGCCCTTTCCCACGGCGTCCTCCAGGTCAGCGTTTGTCGCCGCGATGACTCTTACATCGGCGTGGCGCATTTTCATGGAGCCAAGCGGCCGGTACTCCTTCTCTTGAAGAAAGCGAAGTAGCTTCACCTGTGCGAGCAATGGGAGGCAATCGATCTCATCCATGAAAAGTGTCCCGCCGCTGGCTTCGTGAATCAAACCCACCCGCGATGAGGCCGCGCCGGTGAACGCTTCGCGCTCATGACCGAACAACTCGTTCTCAACCAGGTCCAGGGGTATCGCACCACAATTGACCGGAACAAAGGGTTTGCTCGCTCGTGGGCTCAGGTAATGGATCGCCCTGGCGGAAAGTTCTTTTCCTGTGCCGGTCTCTCCGAGGATCAATATGCTCGCGTCACATCGGGCGATCACAGGAAACTTTTTGACCTCCGAGACGAAAACCGAGCTTTCACCCACAAGGCGCTTTAGCCCCAGCTTCTCTCTCAATGTTTGCACGGGTGAGACCTCTCGCCGTGCCTGCTCCAACAATCGCCAGACCCGCGGAACAATATCGATGGCTTTGAATGGACAGGTGATGAAATCGGACGCCCCCTGTCTCAACAATTCGAGCATTACATCGGGCTCGCACGAATCGACCACGACGATTATCGGTACGTCGGACGATTCCGCTCGTATCGACCCAAGCGTGCTCACGGTTTCGCTCAGGCGGCTGGATTGAAGAATCAGGAACAGGATTGAGGGTTTGAGCAGCGAGACTACCTTGAAGCGATCATCGATCTCGGCGCCAGCCCCGTTTAACGCAACTGATTTTTGTTGAATCCTGAGGTCGGATTGAAATGTGGTGTCGAGTATCTCGCGCACTGAGTTGGCGAGACCGTTTGCAGGAAAAAGATCCAGTACCAGAATCGAATGGGGCTTCATACTCCGGGTCCTTCCGCAACGCCGCAAGGGAGGTCGGCGAACCTTTTATGGGAGATTCACTTTAGGACTCCGTTACCGAAGGTCGTCGCGTCCGGCGGCGACCAGTTGCTGCCAGGCATGGTGCGGCCTCATAGCAAGCTTTATAGCGGGACATCGCATTCGCGAAGTTCTGGGCCGGTCAAGCTTTTGTTCCGCGTGTTGGCGTAGACTGCGGCGGAAACGAGACCGGCGGCCTCGGGCCCACGTGCGGTGCATCCCATATTTTGAGGACGATAAACTCACCCCTAACAATGCAAATTTTGTCCGGTCGATTACAAAACTGCTTGGCTTGTGAGGTGGCGAAGCAGTGCGGAGCAAGAGGCGGCTCACTCGAGCCTCATTCAGGGCGTGGCTGATGTTACGCCAGTGTCCCGATCGTGTCAAAGGTTTGATTGAAGACTTGCGAGATTGCGTAAGCGCTGATCCATTGAAGTTGTGCTCGCCGGAGGTTGTGCCCGCCTAGACTCTTCTCTGGATGCGCAATAAACTTACCGCTGGGCAATGTAGACGCTCGAAGGAGTGGGATGATCGAGAACACAGGCCAGAAACTTATTGTCGGCATCAGCGGGGCGACCGGCGCCATCTTTGGCGTGAGACTCTTGCAAAAGCTGCGGGAGTCGGGCATCGAAACGCATCTGGTGATGAGCAAGTGGGCAAGCCGCACCTTGCTTCACGAGACACCCTACTCGGTGGATGAAGTGCGAGAAATGGCGAGTTGCTACTATCCCAGCGGAGATCAGGGTGCGGCCATTTCGAGCGGATCGTTTTTGACCAAAGGCATGATCGTAGCTCCTTGCAGCGTGCGCACGCTTGCGGCGATCGCGCACGGTCACGGCGACAATCTGCTTCATCGCGCCGCGGATGTGATTCTCAAAGAGCGCCGCAAGCTGGTGCTTCTCGTTCGCGAAGCGCCACTGAGTGATATTCACCTCGAGAACATGCTCAAGCTATCGCGAATGGGAGTCGTCATCATCCCGCCTGTCCCGGCTTTTTACAATCACCCTCAAACGATTGACGACGTCGTAGATCACGTCGTGATGCGGGTCCTGGATCAGTTCGACATTGCTGTTGAAGGCTCGCGGCGATGGGACGGTGTGATGGCGACCGGCGGCCGGTTTGAAGACTGAACCTCCGAGGGTTGGTGGACACTCGGTTGCGCCGGCACTACTTCATAAGGAGGTTTTATGGCAGGACAAATGGTTGAATTCTCGAGCAATGGAGGGACCGCCACCGGCTATCTGGCGTTGCCTGCGTCGGGGAAAGGACCGGGCGTCATTGTGATTCAGGAATGGTGGGGGTTGGTTCCACACATCAAACGCGTGACCGATCGCTTTGCAGCCGAAGGGTTTGTCGCGCTTGCTCCAGATCTGTATCACGGCAAAACCACGAGCTCTCCAGATGAAGCCGGAAAGTTGATGATGGCCATGCGCATAGATGAAGCTGAAAAAGATTTGCGCGGCGCCGGTCAGTACTTGCTCGACCACCAGGCCACTACTGCCGGCAAAGTAGGCACCGTCGGTTTCTGCATGGGTGGCGCGCTTTCACTTTATGCGGCGACGAAGAATCCCAAAGTCGGGGCATGTGTTGTTTTCTACGGCGGCCATCCGAATGTGAAGCCGGATCTTGCTAATCTAGAGGCGCCTTTGCTTGGACTTTATGCGGAGAGGGATGGGTACGTCACGGTGGCGTCGGTGCGCGAATTGGAGAGGCAACTCGGAGAACTGGGCAAGTCAGCTGAGATTCACATTTATCCGGGCGTCGATCACGGGTTCTTCAACGACGAGCGACCGGAAGTCTATAACGAGGCCGCCGCAAAGAACGCGTGGGAACGAGTGGTAGGGTTTTTCCGCGAGCATCTGAAGTGAGCGGATCAATTCGATGTTGTCCGCCGGGGGCTTGGGCCGCCGGCGGACCTGCGTCGATTCCGCTTAAGGCACGGTCGAGAACTTTGTAGGGCTTATCCTCGACACTTTGTCCGTGCCCGTGCTTGCGACCCATATGTTTGCGCCATCGAACACCACGCCGAACGGACTTCTTTCAACTGCGAAGGTGCCGACGACGATGCCGTCACCCGGCTGCAGTTTCGAGACGGTGTTACTGCCGTTATTGGCGACCCAGATGTAGGACCCCGCGAAGGTCACCCCAGCAGGCCCGTCGCCAACCGCCACTTTGCTAAGCACGGTGCCGTCGCCCGCCAGTTTCATTACGTTCTTGCTGAAAAAGTTGGCGACCCAGATATTGGCTCCGTCAAAGGCGATACCGAACGGGCCTTTTCCGACCGCGTAGGTGCCAATTGTCTTACCGTCGCTCGCCTGGAGCTCGGTGACGGTGTTGCTCTGATTGTTGGTCACCCATACGCTTGCGCCATCGAAAGCTATGGCGATTGGGCGCGAGCCTACGGGGAAGGTTCCCAGCTTGACGCCATCGCTCGCGCGAAGCTTGGTTATGTTATTGCTGTTTCGGTTCGCCACCCAAATGTTCGACTTGTCAAACGCCAAGCCTCCTGGCCCGTCGCCCACAGGGTAGTTGGCTAGCGTTACGCCATCGGTCGCTCGAAGCCTGGTGACGCTGTTGCTGAGATAGTTGGCGACCCAGATGTTGCTCCCATCGAAAACCAGGGCGACCGGCCGCTTGCCAACCGAATATGTGCCCACGACGGCGCCGTCGCGGATGCGCACCTTGGTCACGGTGCTGCTGAATTGGTTAGCCACCCAGACGTTGACACCATCAAAGGCGAGCGCCTCGGGGCCGTCCCCCACCGCGAAGGAAGTTGTTTGCGTGGTCGTGGGCGTCGCGGCTGTCTGGAAGGGTCGGCCGCTCACGAATTGCGTGATGAGCAGCAGAACCGAAACCATAAGCAGACTCTTAGTTGGAAAATTCGTCTTCATTTTCGTTCTCCTTTCTCGCCCGGCCGAGCGGCGCCTACATTTGTTTTCTCCCGGCTTTTCGGCCAGTCCACAAAAAGGACTGACTGTACGATCCAGCTAGCATTAGCCATTCCGGGACACGCGGCCCACTGCTGAAGCGCTTCGTTTCCGTATCGCACCATCCCGACGTGCTGAGACTTATCGGCATCCAGTTTTGGATCGGGATTGGTGAAGCCCAGTTTGCGTCGAAGCACCTCAATGTCTTTTGGGTCGCCTGTCAGGAATGACCAGCCAGGTTTGGCGCCATGCATTTTGGCATACTCCTTGAGCACCTTGGGAGTATCCTGTTCGGGCTTGATCGTTATTGAATACATGAATATGTCCCGGCCGATCCGTTTGCCCAGTGCCTTTTGGACACGCGCGAGGTTCGCGGTGATTCCGGGGCAAACCCCGTCACAATCCGCATACATCATGTTGATCAAAACGATCTTGTCCTTGATGAGGTCATCGTAGAAGCGGACCCTTTTGCCTTCGTGCGTGGTAAGCTCGATATTGGGGAAGTAGCGCGCCCTTATCCTCTCGCGCGATGACACTCCGTCGGCCATAGACCGCCGGGTGGACGCCCGCGCCAGAATTCCGCCAGCAAAGGGCGCCATCCCAAGCATCGCCATCACCTCTCTTCGTTTAATGCTCTTCATGGTTGGCTCTCCTTTCTCATCTGTTGCGGTCTGCACGCGCTCGTGGAGCGGTGCCGACGCGGGATCAATTATGGATTTCCCTTCGTGTCTCCGACCGTATCGATGTCGAACCTCAACATCATCGCATGGTCCTCGTGGATGGTGTTGTGACAATGCATCGGATATCGTCCGAGGAAGTCGCGGAAGCGGAAGAAAAGCTTGGCTTCGGTGTTGTGCTCCAGCCTGAATACGTCCTTTCGACCGGTATTGACGAGCGGACTGTTGGTCGGAGGATCGTCGTTGATCAACAGGGTCTGGAACTCTTCGAAGTGAATGTGAATCGGATGCTGCCATCCGCCAGAGCTGTTCTCCAGGGTCCAATGCTCGATTGTGTTCCGCTTAACCTTGAAGCGGACCTGATTGCAATCGAAGAATTTTCCGTTTATCTGCCACTGGCCGTTGCCTCTCTCGAACTTGAAATGCCGACTGGCTGTGGCCGTTCCCGCGG
>JBASRM010000025.1:0-7747 GCA_049273835.1 Blastocatellia bacterium
TCGGCGCTCATCGCCCACCTGTCGGTGGGCGACGGCCCGGAGAGTTGGGGCTGGGCCGCGGGCACCGGCGTGCTCTGGGGCCTCTCGTACTTCTTCTGGCGCCGCCTGCAGGCCACGCCGGCGAGCGCCTGACCGCGCACCGCCGGCTGTTTGGGTCGTAGGAGTGCGAGGAGGCGACGTTGGCGATGCTGAGCCCGTTGAGTCGAGAGGCCAGCGTGGGGATGTTGTTCACCAAGGCCATCCACTGCGAGAAGTCGCTCGAGTACGCCAGGCACCGAGGATGACCACGTTGTTCGCGCCCGCATTGCGCACGGCCTGCAGGAGCGAGGCATGTCGGCGACGTTGTAGGCGTTGCCTCCTATTAAGCCCGCACGCGGGTTGCCACCAACTTTCCGAACTGCTATCGAACCATAAGAGGCTTCCACTTGCGGAGGTGTCACTTCCACTTGCGGAGGTTGCAGGTTACGCTGAGCGCAGCTAAATTAGGTGCGAGAGTTGGAGCTATATAATGAAAAGGCCCGTCCCGGTGGAATCTGCCTCTGCATTAATCGACGAGAAGATCAAGGAACTTGGGGACTGGCGCGGGAAGACGCTCGCGAAAGTGCGCGAAATCATACACGAGGCCGACCCTGAGATCGTCGAAGAGTGGAAGTGGATGGGGACTCACATCTGGTCCCACGGTGGCATCGTCTGCACGGGAGAGACGTACAAGAACGTCGTCAAGATGACATTTCCCAAGGGAGCTGCGTTGAAGGACTCTTCAGGTCTATTCAACTCCAGCCTCGACGGGAATGCCAGGCGCGCCATCGACATTCACGAAGGCGACAAGGTCGATCAGGCGGCCTTGAAGGATCTCATCCGCGCTGCAGTGGCGCTCAATCTCAAGGGCAAGAGCAAGCCGAAGCCCCGGCGAGCGAGCAGCAAGCGGGCCGACTAGCTTCATCCCGGCCATGTCTCCTCCAATAGGGGAAGAGCTTCGGCACTTGCCTCATACGGCAAGCAGTTCGGTATTGAAACGCCCCACTGCCCGCCTAAGGCGGCTCAAAAGTCGTGAATCGAGGGATCGCAAAACAATGCACCAACCACGCTCGCGGAGGCGGCCAAAATTCAATTCAGTTGAGGAATACTTAGGCTCACTGGACCCTGCGAAAGAAACGACCATCAGGTCTGTAATGGATTTGATTCTTACCCAATTTCCGGAACTAGAGTCCAAAATTTCCTGGAACGTACCTACCATCCACCGGAATGGGCAGTATGTAGTTGGCGTTTGTGCCTACAAGCATCATCTAACATTTTCACCCTGGAGTTCTCGCGTAATTGAAGACTTTAAGGTGAGGTTGGGGAAGTTTGTCCTTTTTAAGAACTGCTTTCAGATCCCTGTCGATTGGGAAATCGATAGAGAATTAGTGAACGATTTGGTCCGGGCCAGACTAGCCGAGCTGGATTGAGAATATCTTTTGCAGATCCACGCTAGCATTGTCTGCGTTCTTTTTTTTACAGGGTGAACATCCTAGCCTTCGTCAATGAACCTGCGTGGCACATCAAGGCAGTCATTATCGCTGTTTTCAGTATTTCCGGCAGCCCGCTCGGAGCATTTCAGAGGCTTCAATTTCAGCTGTCCTGAATATGCGACCCCGTACCTTAACAAATTGACTTAGGAGAACAAGGATGCGAAATGCGATTTTGGCGATCACCTTTGCGCTGACTCTCGTGACCGGACCCCTCGATGCACCGAAGAACAAGACTCGCCCGGCGGATGTCGGACCGGGGCGCATCGCATGGTTTGACATCACCACGACCAACCTGGCGCAGTCCAAGGAATTCTACGGAAAGCTCTTCGATTGGAAATTCACCCCGCTCCAGGGCACTGATCAAGCGGTGGAGATCGTCTCGCGTGGCACGGCGATCGGGACGTTACGGGGTGCGGAGGGCAAGATCAGTTCGTTCAACGGAGTGGTCTATGTCCAGGTAACCGACATCCAAACGAGCTGCAAGAAGGCGAAGGACCTGGGCGGAACGGTCGTCCCCGGATTTCCTTTCGACTTGCCCGACGGCACCGGAGCCATCGCCCTGGTAGTCGATCCAGCCGGCCATCCGGTGGGCCTGTACTCGAGGACCCCGCTCCCGTCAAAGCCGCCGTCCCCGGCCAAGTGAGGATTGCGATTTCCTAGGTGGATAACGTTTTCTCACCGCACTATGGCTTAAGCTACGAGCGTATCGGAGATCTCGGAATTGATCTCCGGTTCAAGCTTCACGACTGTCTTGATCGAATTTGAGATCAGACAGTTCCTCTCGGCTTTCTGCATCAAGCGCGCCGCTCGTTCCAGGTCACGAGCGTAGCGGACTACCAGTTTTGGCGTGAGCACGACTTCCGTTATCTGGTAACCGGAGCCTTCGATCTTCTCAAGCTTCCCTCTGGCATTCGAGGCGAAGCTCACAAAATCGAGTTTTGATAGCTCGGCTATCGCTAAGAAAGTGACCACAAAGCAGGCGTTGACGGAAGCAACGTATAGATGCTCCGGTGTCCAGATCCCTGGATCGCCCTGAAACTCGGGTGGCGGGGCGATCTCAAGTGCCGGCAGTCCCGATGAACGCAAGCTGGCTCTTCTTCCTGATGCCCACTCGACTTCGGTTTCGTAGAAGTAAGGTAGTTGATGATTCATAGAACTCTCCTCTTAGTTGAGCGCTTGACCATATCCGTAGACGCAACAGGAGCTAACGCACGCCTTCCCAAAGTGCCCGCTCCGCGGATCGAGGATCGTCCACGACTTCCGACGCCGTATCGAAGCGCATCGTCGCCCTACGGCTGAGATCGTACTTCGGCCAACCGCAGTCTCCATTGGTGGCAAACGCAACCCACGCGGCGTGCATGGTGTCAGCGAGCTGTTGTGGAGGATCCGCTCCCCACAGCAACTCAGTCCCGTTGCCGAGAGTGTCAAAGACGAAAGGAATCTCAAGCGCATGGCACGCACCGAGGAGCCCATCGAACTGCGGTGTGCGCCAGGCAAACTCGTACATGTAGGTGGATGCGGTGCGCTTCGCGTGTGCGTCGGCAAGACGGATCGCGGGGATGCGCCAATACCAGTCGGTCTGAATTGCCGCGAGCAGGTCGCCGGCGCTGGCGCCCCGATGTGCTGCGCGATAGGCGGCGAGTGCCGCTTCGACCGGGAGTCCGTACGCCGCGACGGCTCCGGTCAGGGCCTCGGCGGTAACCTGTTCGATCGCGCCGCCGGGCACCAGAAACATTCTATTCTCGTCGGTGTTGGTGCCGATCATGACGTCGATGGCGCCGCCAGCCCCGGCAACGATCTCATCGATCGGACGCGCGGGGATGACGTTCCCGTCAATCACTGGCTGCCAGGCCATCAGACTGATCGCCACCTCACTACCCCAGCGCTCCGGGTCGGGACATGCCGCGAGATCTGCGTCCAACTTCGCCTGGGCTTTAAGGACGCGATCGACGGGAACCGCTGCGATCGCCTCTCGGGTTGCCGCGACGCCAAGCTTCTCGGCGAGGTGCTGGCCGACCCGCTGCCCGCTCGCGGCGGAGATGACTTGATGAGCCGCTCCGCTCTGGGCGATGGCGCGCCGGAACAGCCCCTCGGCATAGGGCATCGAAAGCAGCGTACCGACGCTCATAGCACCAGCCGACTCACCAAAGATGGTGACGTTGCCTGGATCACCTCCGAAGGCGGCGATATTCGCCCGCACCCATTTGAGGGCGGCGATCTGATCGAGCAAGCCCAGGTTGGCGTCTCCGTCGCCCAGATAAAGGAAACCTTCGGCGCCGACCCGGTAATTGATAGTTACGCAGACGATACCGTCGCGGGCGAAACGACTGCCGTCATACCAGGGCGACGCACCCGTTGCGTGAAACTCAAACATACCGCCAGGAATCCAGACCATCACGGGTTGCCTGGCCGAGCCCAGGGCGGCGGACCAGATATTGAGGTTCAGGCAGTCCTTACCGGAGATAGTAAGCTCCGGGATGAACAAGTCTATTGGCGGGGGATATGGCACCTGCGGCGACTTCGGGCCATAGGTGAGGGCGTCTCGCACGCCGCTCCAGGGTGCAACCGGTTGTGGAGGCCGAAGCCGATTTGCGCCAAACGGTGGCGCGGCATACGGAATTCCCTTAAACGTGTTCACGCCATCGGCAACGCTGCCACGGACCTCACCATATCGGGTTTTGACAACTGGATTCATGTGTATACCTCCTTCAAAGCACCCGTTTCGCGGTCGGATTCCATTCGTGAAGATACCGCTGGTATTTCAAGGATCGTGATCGCTGTCACACGGGTAATGCGCGAAGTAACTCGATAGCAAGTGCAACGTTCATACCTGGGTCCGCGACGATAACGACAAGCGGTTTTTAGCGGCAATAGAGAAACACAGTTTGTGCGGGCGATGCCGAAAGGGGATTTCTCACATTAGGTGGGAAACTTTCCGCTGCTCTAAACACGCGTATCAACCCGATAAACGCAGCAATGAGTCGCTTCCGCTTGGGTACGGGTGTTGCCCTGTCAAAGAGGTTCGCAGCTACATCTTGTGCGGAGGAAGAATGAGACGCATTGCGGTATTGACGAGCGACGGAGATGCTCCGGGAATGAACGCGGCCATTCGTGCCGTCGTGCGGACCGGCCTGGATTGAGGATGGGAAGTCTTCGGCGCACGTCACGGGTATGCCGGTCTCATTGCCGGTGACCTTGTTCAGATGTCGGCCAGAGATGTCGGAGGCATCATTCAGCGAGGCGGTACGGTGCTGGGAAGCGCGCGCTGTGAGGAATTCAAAACCCTACTTCCGCGAGCATCGCGAACGGCTGGGTTTTGATCTCCGCGCTACTAAGCTAGGACATGTGCAGAGGGTGGCGCGCCGGGTGTCTTCGACCGACTGCTGGCGACCCAGCTTGGAGCTGCTGCCACTGAACTGCTCGCATCGGGCAAGAGCGGCCAGCTAATGGGGCTCTTAAAAGGACGAATCGCTGCGACGTCATTGAGTGAAGTAGTCGCCAAGAGGAAGACACTCGACCTGCGCCTGCTAGATCCGGCGCAAGTATTGGCGAAATAGGCCGGGGCGGCACGGACGCGATTGGAAGAGTTCGTCGTCATGAATCACTCGACCGAGGCCACAAATGGTAAGGCCGTGTTTCACGTTCACGGCATAAGCAAGGTCTATCACGTCGGCGATGTCGATGTTCATGCGTTGCGAGGCATTGACCTTGATCTATATTGCGGCGAGTTTGTCGTTCTGCTGGGACCATCGGGTAGCGGCAAGTCAACGCTCCTAAATATTCTCGGTGGACTCGATGTTCCGTCCAACGGCGAGGTCTACTACCTGGATCACATTCTTACTTCCGCGAGTGATACGGAGCTAACTCGTTTTCGCCGCGAGCACGTGGGGTTTGTTTTCCAGTTCTACAATCTGATTCCCAGCCTTACTGCTCTCGAAAACGTCGCGCTTGTCACGGAGATCGCCGAGCTGCCAATGAGCCCGAGAGAGGCGCTCGAGCTTGTTGGGCTGGGCGACAGATTGAATCATTTTCCGGCCCAGCTATCGGGTGGCGAACAACAACGCGTGGCCATCGCTCGCGCCGTCGCCAAGCGACCGGACGTCTTGTTGTGTGATGAACCGACCGGCGCCCTCGACTACTCCACAGGCAAGATCGTGCTCGAGGTGCTGGAGCGTGTGAACCGCGAGTTGGGAACTACGACGGCTGTAATCACCCACAACGCGGCAATCGCAGCGATGGCCGATCGGGTGATCCGAATTGGCAGCGGCCAGATCCTGGAAGTTTCTCACAACGAAACGAAAGCGCGACCGGCTGATTTGAATTGGTGAAGCGTGACCCCTCTTAATCGAAAACTTGTGCGTGACCTCTTTCGCCTGCGCGGACAGGTAATTGCCGTCTCGCTGGTTGTAGCCTGTGGGATTGCAACCTACGTCACGATGCGAAGCTCTTATGATTCACTGGTGGTTTCTCGTGCCGCCTACTATGAAACCTATCGCTTTGCCGACGTGTTCGCGCAACTGAAGCGCGCGCCCGAATCACTCGGCGCAGAAATTCAAAACATTCCGGGCGTCGCAACGACCCAGACTCGCGTCGTGCTTGAGGTTACGCTTGACGTTCCTGGCCTTGATGAACCGGCGACCGCACGACTCGTCTCGATACCGGAACGGCAAACGCCGATTCTCAACGACATCTTCATTCGAGAAGGGCGCTATGTTGAACCCGGAAGGCGCGATGAAGTGTTAGTGAGCGAGGCGTTCGCCGAAGCTAACCAGCTAGGAGTCGGCCAATCGGTCGGGGCTGTTATCAACGGCCACTGGGAGAAACTGCGGATCGCCGGTATCGCCCTCTCGCCTGAATACGTTCACGAGATTCGTGCGGCGGATATTTTTCCTGACCGCCGCAGATTTGGGATCCTGTGGATGAGCAGAGACGCGCTCGGTCCTGCCTTCGATATGGACGGCGCGTTCAACAACGTGGCTGTCTGCATCGCTCCTGGAGCTAGCGAGGCGGAGGTGATTGATCGTCTCGATGAGTTGCTCGAGCGATACGGCGGACTTGGCGCTTACGGGCGCGATGAGCAGGAATCCGATCGCTTCCTGGCAGATGAAATCGAACAGGATCGGATAACCGGCATAATAGTCCCGTCCATCTTTCTCGGCGTGGCCGCGTTTCTGATTCACATGGTCCTGTCGCGGCTGGTCGCAACGCAGCGCGATCAGATTGCCGTCCTCAAGGCGTTTGGCTATGGCAACGTGGCAGTCGGGACCCACTATTTAAAATTCGCTCTGGTGGCAGTGTTGGCCGGTACGGTGGCTGGAACCGCCCTGGGTGTTTGGTTCGGGGCCGCGCTCGCAGAAGTTTACAAGCAGTTCTTTCGCTTTCCAGTGCTGCAGTTTCACGTGGGAATCGAAACGGCTGGATTGGCGATCGCTATCAGCGCCGGCGCTGCATTTCTCGGGGCTATCCTTGCGGTGCGTCGTGTGGTTACGCTGCCGCCTGCCGAAGCAATGCGACCGGAGCCTCCAGCTAACTTCCGTCCGGGGCTGTTAGAACGAATCGGGCTTCAGAAGCTCGTTTCGCCTGCAGCGCGAATGATCGTTCGCAACATCGAGCGCAGAAAGTGGAAAGCCGCGTTATCGATTCTTGGGATTGCGCTCGCGGTCGCCGTACTTGTGGTGGGTCGGTATTCGTTTGACGCGCTCGATTACATTATCGAAGTTCACTTTCGCACCGCTCAGCGCGAAGATGCGACCATCATCTTCAACAATCCGCGCACCTCGCGCGCGCGTTTTGACGTGACGCACCTGCCTGGGGTGCTGCGCGCCGAAACGTTTCGCACTGTGCCGGTGCGATTGCGATTCGAGCATCGCTCGAAGCGAGTGGCGATACTCGGCATCAAGCCTGATGGTGAGCTGCGCACTCTGCTTGATCGGAGTCTTAGGAAAGTTGATCTGCCATCCGAAGGACTGATGGTTTCTACTAAGCTTGCCGAAGTGTTGGGCGCGCGGCCAGGCGACACAATTACAGTCGAGGTTCTGGAAGGCGAGCGGCCTGTCCGGCAGGTGCCTGTCGTCCGACTGGTTGATGAATGGATCGGGCTGTCGGCTTACATGGACGCTCGCGCTCTGAATCGTTTGATGCGCGAAGGCGAAACGGTTTCAGGCGCTTACCTCGCCGTCGATCCGAAATACGCAACGCAGCTCTACTCCGTGATCAAGCGAACGCCGGCCGTTGGG
>JBASRM010000030.1:0-2795 GCA_049273835.1 Blastocatellia bacterium
TTTACCGTGGACTGTCAATCTGCGGCGGCAACAACCGCAGACTGGACAGTCTACGGTACGTTACTCGTAACGAAGCGCGACCATCGGATCGACCTTAGCTGCCCGGCGCGCCGGCACGAAGCACGCGAGCAAGCCGACAACGGTAAGACCGATTCCAACTAATGTAAACGTAAACGGATCAGTGGCGCTTATCTCGAACAACAGGCTTGCCATCACTCGTGTCAACAACAACGCGCCGGACAAACCAACAGCCAGCCCAATCACCGTCATTCTCAATCCCTCGCCGACTACCATCGACAGCACGTTTCGAGTCGTGGCGCCGAGCGCGACTCGCACGCCGATCTCCTGGGTCCGCTGCGCGACGGAGTAGGCCATCACGCCGTAGATGCCAATCGCCGCCAGCGTCAATGCGATCGCCGAAAACGAACCCAGCAACAGCGAGAGGAATCGGGGTCGAACAAGCGAATCAGCGACAAGGTCGCTCATTGTTTGCAACTGATAGATCGGCACACTCGGATCCAAATCGCTGACCGCCGACCTGATTCCTGACGCGACCGTCGACGCCGAAGCGCCTTCAGTGCGCACTACGAAACTCATGCGTGTGCTTACTCCGAAGGCGACCGTCTGCGGCAGAAGAAAATAGAGCTCGGTTCCCGCAGGTTTATCCACGCCGATGTTCTTGGTGTCTTCGACTATGCCGATGACTGTGAACCAAACGGTTGGAGTTTGGAAACCTGGATTCACCCGCCGGCCTATCGGACTTCCCTGCCAAAACCTCCGAGCCATAGACTGATTGATCACCATGACCTTTTGCGCGCTTTCGTTGCGATCGGAAGGTTCAAAGGTGCGGCCCTCGAGCGTGCGAATGCCCATCGTCTTGAAGTAGTTTTCGTTTACGGTGTTCCAGTAATCGACGTTTTCGGCTGGTCCGTCCGGCGTCCTTTGATAATCTTCAATGTCGGTGTCGTTGGCGTTTATCGGTCGCAGAGGCGGAAGACCGGTGGCCAGCGAAGCCGATTTTACTCCAGGCAGCGCGTTCAGCTTTTCCTCGAGCTGAGTCGCGAAACGGACCCGGTCAGGACTCTGATACCGCGAAAACGGAAGCTGGAGACTGAACGCCGTAACTCCTCGGGGGTCGAAGCCGAGTTCAACCTGACGAAGCTTCCAGAAAGCGCGAATCATCAGACCGGAACCCACCACCGGTATCACCGCCAGGGCAATCTCAGCGACAACCAGGGTCTTTCGCAGCCGGTGACTTCCGCCGCCACCCGATGTTCTCTGTCCAGACCCCCTCAGCGTAGTTGCGAGGTCACGATCTCGCATTTGTAGGAGCGGGGCCATCGCAAAAACGATGATGGAAAGAATCGATACACCGAGCGTGAAGGCGAGCACCGTCGGATCAATTCCGATCTCTGCGGTGCGGGGGATGCTGTCTGGCGAGGCTGCCATCACCAGCTTCAAACCGACTTTCGCCAACACTATTCCAGCGACTGCGCCGAGAACGACAAGGATCATGCCTTCGGCGAGAAACTGCCTTAGCAGCCTGTTGCGCCCGGCGCCCAGCGCCAGCCGAATTGAAAACTCGCGTCGCCGCGCTTCGGCTCGAGCTAACAAAAGATTCGCGACGTTTACACAAGCGATCAGCAGGACAAAAGCCACCGCCCCCAGGAGCATGAGAACCGCCGGTCGCGCTGCGCCAACGACGTCTTCGTGGAGCGGCACCATCAACGGGGGGTGGTTGTCGGGAGCGAGCAGGTGCTGCGCGCGATTCGCGCTCTTCCAGCCCTCCATTAACGAGTCTAGCTCGGAGCGCGCCTGTTGGACTTGAACGTCCGGTTTGAGCCTGCCGACAACATAGAGAAAATGCCCGCCGCGATTGCCTGGATTCGCCGGATCGAACTGGATGGGTACCCATACTTCTGCCGGATCGTTGCTGCCCGGAGGAAAAACGTAACCGGGAGGCATGACTCCAACCACGGTAGTGGGTTGAGAATTGATTTGAATTTGTTTTCCGATAATGTCGTCTTGTTTGCCGAAGGCGCGGCGCCATAATCCGTCGGATATCAGCGCGGTAAGCGGTCCGCCGTTGCGGTCTTCTTCAGGAGTGAAGTTGCGGCCGATGACGGGCTGGACGCCGAGTGTATCGATCAAGCTTCGAGTAACGATCGCTGCAGTTACTCTGATCGGTTCGTCGTTGCTTGTAGCGACGTTACGCCCGGTTGTGGTCCATGCGCCGATGCTTTCCCACGATTCGGCCTCGTTCTGAATGTCTAGGAACTCCGGCGCGGACATCCAGAACTTTTTCAGGTTCATGGTTGGGAACTCGGTATAGACTCGCACGAGTTTGCCGGGTTCGCGATACGGCAGCGGCCGTAGAAGCACGGCGTTGACCACGCTAAAAATTGCGGTATTAGCGCCGATGCCAAGCGCCATCGTGATCACAGCGACGGCGGCAAAACCCGGCTTGTTCAACAACATTCGCAGTCCGTATCGCAAGTCTTGCACTAGCGTTTGCATCAATCACCCCGAAGGTCGTTCGCCATTCCAATTGATCTACTGCGCTACAGGTGGGCACACGAGCGCAGTTTTTCCCGAAAGCCTGAGGGTAACTAACCAACTGGCGTGCCAGCGCGATGGTTTTGGATGGGGGATCAGATTCGACGCGTTGATGTCAAACAAAACAAAGTGCGAGGCCGGCTACGTTGAAGTTTAATTAAGGTTGGCAGCGTTCAAATGTGAAGCTCGTCATCCAGAGGGGTTCGTAGTTCGTGAAGCGATACCGTCGATTCCAAATC
>JBASRM010000305.1:0-2978 GCA_049273835.1 Blastocatellia bacterium
TGGATGGATTGGGCATTCGGAGCATTCAGTATGATTGGAAATCGAAAACTTACCTGATCATTGGGGGTGCGACTGAGATGCAGGGAAAAGGCGAGTTCTCTCTTTGGCGCTGGGATGGACGCGATAAGGTTACTAGGGTGGCAATGCTTGACCCCGAAATGAAGCCGGAAGGTGTAACGCGCGTGCAGGTAGGAGACGCTGATTTCGTACTGGTGGTCGGCGACTCTAACAGATACATTCGAGTCGAGGATATCGAATAAGGGGAATTGGACCGTCTGGGAGTGGACGCACCACTCACCGGTCTACTTGGGGGCGGATGCTTGAGCTATTGGAAACAATGGCTGGGAGGCAGGGATTCGAACCCCGATAAGCAGAGTCAGAGTCTGCTGTCCTACCGTTGAACGACCTCCCAGCGAAACAGCAAAACTATATCGGCCTGATGTTTTTATTGTCAAGTTTTCGGTCCTGGCTCGGGTGTCGAATTTGCTGGGCGGCATAGCCGCTGCCTAACAGAAGTCCGTCCCGAGGGCGGAGCCCATCGGCACAGTAGGCGGCACAGCCGCAGAACCCGATTTTGCAAAGCCGTACCCCAACCGACTTCATCGTTTCCGTCAGGAGGCACCCATGACTTGCTTCAGAAAGTTGACCCTTCTTGCTCTTGTGTTGTTGCTTGCTCAACCGATAGCGATACGTGCCATCGCATCCACACAAGGCGGTAAACCGGTTGATTCCGTTCCCAGCTTCGCAGAGCCGGCGCTGTCGCCCGATCGCTCGGAGATTGCGTTCGTCTCGGGCGGAGACATCTGGACCGTGCCCGCCGCCGGCGGTGAAGCCAGACTGCTAGTCTCTCATCCAGCAAATGACACTCGACCGCTTTACTCGCCCGACGGGCGGAAGCTGGCTTTTATCTCGAATCGAACCGGCAACGGAGATATTTACATAATCAATTTCGACACCGGCGATCTGAAGCGCCTGACCTTCGACGACGGGAACGATCAGCTCGACGCGTGGTCACGAGACGGGCGATGGATCTACTTCTCATCTACAACTCGCGACATCTCCGGGATGAACGATCTGTTTCGCGTCAATGTAGAGGGGGGTACGCCTATGCAGGTCAGCGCCGACCGCTATGCGAGCGAATACTTCTCGGCGCCGTCGCCTGATGGTAAAGCGTTGGCCTTCACCGCGCGCGGCACTGCATCGGGGCAATGGTGGCGCAAAGGCCACTCGCATCTCGACGAGTGTGAGATCTGGTTGTTGAAGGACACTCCCACTCCCAGCTATGACCAGCTCACCGAAGGCGGCGCCAAGAATATGTGGCCGATGTGGAGCGCTGACGGCGCGAACATCTTCTTCGTTTCCGATCGCAGCGGCGCGCAAAACATCTGGACCGTCTCGGCGAAGGGTTCCGGCCCGAATAGCGAGCCCGGTTCGACACAGAGGCTCGGAGACCGCGGACGGGGCGCGGAACCCAGGCAGATCACACGGTTCAAAGACGGGCGCGTCCTGTGGCCCAACATCTCATATGACGGAAAAGCGATCGTGTTTGAAAGAAACTTTGCGATCTGGAAGATGGACACCGCGACCGGCCAGGCGAGCGAAGTCCCAATCGTGAGGCGGGGAACGCCCATCGGCCCATCCGTTGAGCACTTGAGATTGACCGATCAGATCCAGGAGCTGAATCTCTCGCCGGATGGCAAGAAGGTCGCGTTCGTTGTGCGAGGTGAAATCTTCGCGGCCTCGGCCAAGGACGGTGGCGACGCCGCGCGGGTCACCAACACTCCGTCTCTCGAATCTCAGATCGCGTGGGCCCCCGACAGTCGCAAGCTGGCTTATGTGTCCGATCGCGACGGCGCGCCGCACGTTTATTTGTATGACTTCGCCTCGAATGGTGAGACCCAGCTCACTCGCGAGGTGATGGGCGACGCCTCACCAACTTTTTCACCCGACGGCAAATCGCTCGCGTTTCAGCGAGACGCGCGCGAGCTCAGGGTGATCGATCTGGATTCGAAGCAGGAACGCTTGCTTGCAACAGGCGTCTTTGAGCGACCGCCGATCAGCTCACCCCGGTCATTTGTTTGGTCTCCTGACAACAAGTGGATCGCGTTCACGTCGACCAGCGGTAAGTCGTTCACAAACGTCTCGGTGGTTGCGGCGGCGGGAGGCGAAGCGAAGCAGATCAGCTTTCTGTCTAATGTATTCAACAACACAATCTCGTGGAGCCACGACGGCGCCTTTATCCTGTTTGACACTGCGCAGCGAACCGAAGGCAGTCAGATCGCTCGGGTCGATCTGATACCTCGCACGCCGCGGTTCCGCGAAGACCAGTTTCGCGACCTGTTCAAGGAAGAATCGCCGCGGCCCGCGCGCACATCTCAACCTGCACAGGAGACCCGCCCAAATCCGAACGACTCACAGAACGCGGCGCCGGCCGTTCCAAATGCCAACGAAAAAAAGCAGCCTCCCAAGCCTGTCGAGATCGTTTTTGACGGCATCAAGAAGCGCCTCAGCCTCCTCCCGGCCGGCGTAGACGCTGGTTCTCAAGAGATCAGCCCCGACGGCCGGTGGCTGTTGATGATCGCCGGCGCTGCGGGCCAGCAGAACCTCTACGTCTACTCGCTGGACGAACTCGCCAGAGAGCCGGCGGTTGCGCGGCAACTGACTTCGACCTCGGGATTCAAACGCGACGCGCAGTTCTCGCCTGACGGCAAAGAGGTTTTTTATCTGGAGCAGGGGCGCATCAACGTCGTGGCTGTGGACACCCGCGTCGCACGTCCGCTTGCAGTCAACGCCGAGATGGATGTTGACTTTGCTCGCGAGAAGATCGAGGTCTTTAATCAGGCATGGAGCTACCTGCGCGACAGTTTTTACGACCCGAGTTTTCACGGCATTGACTGGCAAGCGGTGCGAGCTGACTATGCACCGCGGATCGCCGGAGCTCGAACCCCGGATGAGATGCGGAGGCTATTGTCCTTGAT
>JBASRM010000038.1:0-2095 GCA_049273835.1 Blastocatellia bacterium
AACGTGAGCTACCCACCGCTGGCGCGTGTGGGCATCTGTGTTCCCGGATCCGGCCGTAGGTTCCAACGTGAGCTACCCACCGCTGGCGCGTGTGGGCATCTTCTTTTTCGCGTCGGAAAGGCGTCCAGGCTAATCCCTGAGCTCACCGCTCCGCCGGAAAGTCTCTCGATAATATCGGCAACTCGATTTTACCGGGCAAGACGGGCACAGCGGATTTGCTGTCTTGCACAACTCCTGCCCGTGACGTCGCAGCAGTTGATGGGCCGCAATCAACCAGTCGAAGTCTTTCTTGATTTCGCTTTCCACTGCCTCCTGAGCGGAGCGATAAGTCGCGGCGTAGCTCCTTCCTTCTTCCCCATACCCGAGTCGCAGCAGCACCCGCAGCCCGTTCGAATCAAGCGCAAGCCTCGGATGCTTTTTTGAAAAGAGCAAGATTTTCTCCGCACCCGGGTCGCCGATACCTGGAAACTTCTTCAATGATTTTTTGGCCTGAGCCGACGGTTTGTTCAGGACCTCTTCCAAATCGCCATCGAACTCCTGGAGAGCGATCTGCGCGATTCGCCGTAGCTTTTCCACACGCCTCGCGGGATGCATTCCGCCGAGCCGGGTGACTTCCAGCAGGGTCTCCTCATGAGCAGTGAGAATTTCAGGCGGTGTCAACCCGACACGTTCGCGAAGCATGTTGAAGGCTTGTTCGCGCCGTTCGTCGCTAACAAGATAAGCGACGTTCTCAAGCAGGATCAGGCCAAGCGGATCGGAGATCTTCGGAGGCTCGGGCCGGCCGTAAAAGTTCTGCAGCGTCTCGATGATTTTTTGGAAAGAGTTTCGTGCTTTCGGCATAGCAACGGCTCAACGATGCGGCGCCCAAGAAAAATACATCAAACTCATCAGATGGACCACACAATGGCCTTGACGATTGTCGCTTATTTTCGTATATCTTCGTTAGATTTTCGAATAACAGGTGAGGGCTAGGATTGGGATGTTCGCGTGCGTTCATAACTTCGATGATGGTCACAAGCAATGCAGGACATTACTTGTGGATTGTGCTTATGCTTTCTCGCCGCTTGGGGAAGAGACGGCTGAGAACACCGTTGTGCTTGACATCGAAGGCTGCGAGTTGTTGTTCGGCTCGCCGCGCGTTATTGCAAATGAGATCGCGCGCCACGCTGCGGGCGTGGGGCTGAAAGTCAATGTTGCGTTGGCTGAGAACCCTGACGCGGCCATTCAAGCTGCGAGATACTTAACCGGCATCACAATCATCCCTCCCGGCAAAGAAGCAAAGTACCTTGGTGATTTACCTCTCAAGGTGCTGGACGCAACTCTGGCCAGCGTCGAGGCTGACAAGGCTTCGGAGATTTTGGAGACGCTCGAACTTTGGGGCATTCGAAGTTTTTGCGAGTTTGCGGCCCTGCCTGAAGCTGGAATCTCCGAACGGCTTGGGTCTGAAGGACTGCGGTTGCAAAAGCTCGCCAGCGCTAAAAGCGAGCGTCCGTTGCTGCTTACCAGGCCCGCGCCCGGGTTCGAGAAATCCATCGAGCTTGATGATCCTATCGAGCTTCTCGAACCGCTCTCATTCATTCTTGCCCGGCTGCTGAATCAACTCTGCGCGAACCTGCAGGCGCACGGGCTGGCGGTGGATGAACTGAGGCTGCAATTGAAGCTGGAAGATAAAACCGAATACGAACGAACTATTCGGCTGCCGTTCCCGATGCGCGATGGCAAAGTCTTTTTGAAGCTTCTGCAGTTGGACATCGAATCACACCCGCCGGGTTCTGCGATAGTCGCGGTGTCGATCGCGTGCGAACCAGCCAGACCCCGATCTATACAGAGCGGGCTGTTTCAACCGCTCGCGCCCGAACCGGAAAAGTTAGAGCTGACCTTAGCGCGGCTCGTGCGGCTGGTCGGCATAAACAACGTCGGGTCACCTGAGTTGGTGGACACTCATCGGCCAGGAGCATTTCGCATCAAGCGCTTCAGCGTGAAAAGACTCACGGGTCGAGGGGCGAGGGGGCGACGGGGTGAAGGGGCGAAGGGGAGAGGGGGAGAGGAGAGGAGGAGAAGAGGAGAAGAGGAGAATGGGCGAGGGGACGATAAG
>JBASRM010000309.1:0-2865 GCA_049273835.1 Blastocatellia bacterium
AGGATGGATCGAGTTCTTAATGGTGCGGGGTATCGAGGCTGCGTTGGATCGAATCTACAACGAACAGTTCGCTCGGGTGCTCATCATCGAGAAGGATGCAACGGTTGGAATCTTCGACTTGTACAACACCAGGAAAAAGAGGTGCTCGCCATACGCGCACGACTTCAGAGACAAAGAGCTGAAGCTGAGAGTCGAAACACTTTGGCAGGAATTTCTGCGCCTTTGAATCTACATCAAGTGTAAGGTATTCTACGTATCTTCTTCCCACGCGTTGTCCGCGCGAACTGGTCCGGAGTGGTTGGTTAGACGCATTGGGGCTCGTTCATGAAACTTGAGCCGCTTCACCCTCACACCTTCTTATCTTGGATGGCGGTGCCTTCTTTTCCTGGGGTCTATGTGCTTGGATCCTTTGCAAGACACGTGACCATCTACTCTCAGCAGATCCGAGCAATCAACCTGATCGATGCACTTTGCAGGACAGGCAAGATAAAACTGAAGACCACAGTTGCAGTGATCGGCGGCGGGGTCGCCGGCCTGACAGCCGCCGCCGCTGCTAGTGTGCGCGGCGCTAAAGTAATTGTCATTGAGGAAGACTCGGACTATTTCCCAATACAACGCCGTGCCGGCAAGCGGTACTTGCATCCGTACATATATGACTGGCCGTTGATTGAGGCTGGAAGTGGCGACGCAGATCTTCCCTTCCTCAGTTGGAAAGCGAAAGACGCCGAGGACGTCTTCCAGACTCTGAAGGAAGGTTGGGAATTTTTTTGCAACCAGGTAACCCGGCCTGAAGAACATAAAGATGCCAGGCTGATCAATCTTGTCCCGAGGTCTAATCGTGGACCTGTTGATCTATTTATCGCAGAAAAGGGCGGGGCGGAACCAACCCGTTTGACGGCCGAGATCGTTATTCTTGCGCTCGGTTTCGGCCGGGAGTCCGTCCGAGCCGACATACAGGGCTACTGGGAAGATGCACCCTTCGATGCTCAATCCAAACAGCCTCTGCGATGGCTGGTGTCCGGGTTCGGCGACGGAGGACTGACTGACCTGATGCGCCTTTGTATCAAAGGCTTTCGGCACGAAACGTACGTCGAGAAGTTCGCAAAAGATTCTGATCTGGCAACTGCGCTCAAGGAGTTACTCACAGAACCCGGTGAAGATCGGAAAAGCGTCAGGGATACCTTTGAAGACTTATACGCAAGCCTCAGCGACAAGTCGAAGATCAGCGGGAGCGACCTTCGTAAGGACACCGAGGTGACCTTTAATGCGCCTAAAGACCATCTCGAACACAGTGGCAGCTCAATTCTCAATAGGTTCATCGTCTTTCAATTGGAAAAGTTGGAAAAGATCCAGTGGCAGCCCGGAAGACTGCCGAAGCCCCTGCCGGACCCGGTCTCCAATCTATATCAGCTTGAATTCCGAAGCGATAAGGGAGAGTTGTTGGCTACCGTTGAATTCGACCGCCTGGTAGTGCGCCATGGTCCTAATCCGGCCTTGAACTGCGATGATTTCCCGGGGATCTGGGAAGCTTGCGGGGATCTGCGAGAAAAGTGGCGAACACAACGACAGGACACCGATCAGACGCGCGTCCAGATGTGGGACCGGAGGGACTATGACCCGACGGCCGCCCGCCACAATCTTGTCGTCGAAGATACACTTGATGGTAACAACGACCTCAGATATCTTGTCGTTGAATCCACAAAGGAACGTCGCCCTACCGAGTTGGCCGGACTCGTTCAAACTTCAATTGCTCTTTACGAACAAGAAATCAACATAGCGTTGCAGCGGCAAAGCACCGATCGTCTTGCACCTCTAAAGCTGGAGGTTGTCAAGATCAGTCACGCGCTTGGGAGGCCAGGGGAATACGATCGAATTGTTCGGGCATTGTGCAAAGCCGATGTGGCGGTGATTGACGTCACCGACTACGAGCCCGGAATAATGTTGCTGCTTGGAATTCGTTCGGTTGTGCGGCGTGGGGTTACCCTTGTAACTACAAATAAGAAGGTCGATTCAGCTGAATGGTCGAGGCTGCCGTTCAACTTGAAGGAACTCTATCCGCTATCTCTGTTCCAGACCACGAACGATATTAATTCTTCCGATCATCCGATCCAGCTTCTTGGACAGACAATCGTAAAAGCGATTGGCCAACATTACTCACTTCCTTATTACCAGGATCTCCCAGCGTATGAGGCAGTTCGGCGGCTGGGTCCATCCCCGGCAAACTATAGTTCCATAGATGCAATGAAGCGAATTCTTTGGCTCTGTTCCTTCGATCAAAAGTATTCGGATCTCAAGTGCGAAGGATATGTTCAAAGTCATATCCTCACTGAATTCAACAGAGGCAAAGCGGCGCAGGACAAGACTCGTCTGGAGCGCATAACGGAGATCGTTTCTCCGCAGCTTGTCACTCAGCGTCTCTACGAGGCGATCCGGCGCAGCTCCTTGTGTATTGTTGATTGGACACTCTGGAGTCCGAATGTATTTTATGAGTTTGGCGTCCGATTGGCCGCGAGCAGTGTTGGCCCGGTTTGCCTGCTTGCTAAAGCTGGCGGTACCGACGTGAGTGAAGCCGCTCGACCTGAACCAGACGCTGAACCATCAGAGAAGATTCGCGAGGAGCAGAGCGCGCTTCAAAAGTTGTTCGCACCGATTGAATATGATCCAGGTGACTTAAGCCGGGAACCATTCCACAACGTCCGAGTGAGATATGAAGAGATGCGGGACTACGAGATCGAGCCCTCTCGGTACGTCGCGCCTCCGACTTTCGGCTCGTTTCCCTACAATCATACTTACAAGCTGGTCAGTGAGTTCTTGCCCTTGAACAGTGAGCCGGGTGCGATGGCTACGCATGACTACTTGATATTC
>JBASRM010000043.1:0-30194 GCA_049273835.1 Blastocatellia bacterium
TTGTAAATCGACCAGAAGTGCTGAAGGTCATGGTTTGCGGTCGCCGTTATCCGAAGAAATCTCGCGCGGACCGGATTGAAGCTGGCCACCGAACGTCCGCGTTGGCCTTCACCTTGCCAAACGGGCACCCAACGACGGCTGTCGTCGCTAACTTCAATGCGATAGCGACCAGGAAAGTCCCTGTCATCCGGCTCATGTATTTGAACCACGCGCGCCACCGTGTAGCTTCCGCCGAGGTCTACCGCGATCCAGGTACCCGCGTAATTCGCTTTCCCTGTCGTCGCCCGTGTTGTGTTGTTGCCGTCGCCAACCGCCGAAGCATTCGATATTCCATCCGTCGTGACCCCGCGTATTTGCCGGGCGACTAACCCATCCTCTTCGTCGCGATCAACCGGGTCTTGATCGCGATTAGTTCGAAGCTCGGCGATCGACCACCCGTGACTTCGATCGCGACTGCGAAGCGCGGTCAAGCGAACAAATCGAGTCAGCACCGGCGCGAATTGCGCGACGCTGCGTTCCCGTTCGCCGCGGCCGCGCCAAACCTCGCGAAACCTGCTCTCGTTTCGGTCCCGGCTCACCTCGACTTTGTATTCGCCCGGATAGTCATCCACCCACTGCCCGTGCACCTGAACGACGCGCGACAATTCGTATTCACCGCCCAGGTCAAACGTAAATGTAGCTCCAGCGTAATCCGGACTGCCGGCTGTAGCGCGAGTGTTTGGGTTCTTGTCGAAAGCAAGCGCCAGGTCTCGCATCGCGTTCGTGTTCGCCGGCGGCTGGGGAGGTGTCCCCGGGTCGCGGTCGGGTATCCGCCTGGGCTTTGCGCCAGGATCTATGATCGCCTTGAGCTCAGCAATCGACCAATCATTCGCTCCTCCGTGATTATCCGTCGCGGTGATGCGGATGAACCGGCCGCGCACTGCTTCGAAACGAGCCTTGTTTTCGCCGCGTTCACCCGGACCTTCGAACGTCTTAAGCCACGGGCCGCCTTCTGATTCGGCGACCTCAACTTTGTATGACCCGGGGTAATACGTGGGCCAGCGGCCGTGATCCTGAATGACGCCGATGATGTTTTGATCGCCGCCAAGATCGAGCGTGATGTTCATTCCCGCGTAGTTTGCTGTGCCTGCATTGGCCCGCGTCGTATCGCGTTCATCGTTCGCTTTGGTGACGTCGATCAAATTACCCAAAACAGATACGGGACGGACCACGCGAGCCTGTAATGTTTGCGCCGCACCGGCGTAGCCGTTCGCAGAACACACGAAGCAGTACGCGATGCTCGAAATCATGACTAGACATTTGATCCTTGAAACCATGGCTTTGCCTCCTGCGCATGTTCGTCTGAACACTCAGTCAGTCCGACTACGTAATACCGATCGGCTGGATTTACGTTTAAACTATCACGACGCGGCATGCGCTGGCCAGATGTCAGGGGAAGGGGTAGTGGTGCAAAAGTGTGTTGCTCAGCAACTCGCCGCTACCAAGACACGAAGGCCGTAATCAGCGGCGGTCAGCGGTTAGTTGCTGACCTGCACCCGAGCTGCGAACCCGGGGCCGCACGTCTTGAATACGATTCGGTTCTTCCTCAGCCGTTTGGCACAACTTCCGACTTCGGCTCTGATCATCGCCGGTCGACGCGAAGCGACTCAGCTTCGCCGGCTCAGCCGTGTCCATCTCCAAACGCAGCTCAACGGTCCCGCCGTCCTTCGTCCGCATCGTCGCGGCTAGACCTTGTTGGCCGCTTTCAGAAATGACATCTGCTTATTCTTCTCGACCCACAACGACGGGTGCTCGCGACGTGGCCTCGGAGCTTCTGCGCGCGAGCGTCGAAATCATCTAACACAACCTGCAGGTTACAACAGAGGCCGAGGCTTATGTCAAAGTCTTCAACTCTGGCGACGAAAAAGCGATGATGGAATTCTTCTAAGACACCTTTCACGAGCATCACAGGCGAGCCGGCCGATGGAAGATCGGTTGAACATCTACCGAAGGATGCGCGACGATTTGGGCGGCCTGGAAATGATGCGACAGTTCGTGGCCGGCGTAGTCATCCCTCAATCGCTCTTCGGCTTACGCTCATTCGTATCTCAGCGCGATCATGGGATCGACTCTGGTCGCCTTGCGTGCGGGCACAAAGCAGGCTCCCAACGCCACCGCGGCAAGTAGAACGGCCGTGGCCGCGAAAGTAAGCGGATCAGTCGCGGTAACCCCAAACAGCAGATTTGACATCAATCGGGTCAGTCCGAACGCCCCGCCCAGCCCGACGGTCACACCGATCAAAGTCAGCATCAACCCTTTCGAAACAACCAGCTTCAGCACATCGCGCGAGCTGGCCCCAAGCGCCATGCGGATCCCGATCTCGCGTGTTCGCTGGGTTACCGAGTAAGACATGACTCCATAGATTCCGATCACCGCAAGCAGCAAGCCGATTCCCGCAAACACCCCCAGCAATGTCGTGTTGAAGCGGTCCTGGGCAAGGGAGAGCGAAACGATTTGTTCGAGCGATTGGACGTTGGTCACCGGCAGTGATGGATCGACGTTGAGCATCTCCCGCTTTGCGGCCGCTGCCAGACTCAGAGGATCGACTGCCGTGCGAATGGCGAACTTCATTGTTATGAATTGACGGGCAATCATCAGGATCTTATCCGGTACTTGGGCTAGCGGCACAAACATCGTAGCCGGAGGAGTGGTGCTCAATCCGAATTGCTTTAAATCATTGACCACGCCGACAACCCGATACGGTCGAGCGTTACCGGCTGAGCGCTGAAGGATCAATTGCTGGCCAAGCGGATCGACATCCTTGAACACCCGGCGCGCGTACGATTCGTTGACTATTGCGACCGGCTCCGAGATAGCCGAGTCGCCGTCCTCAAAAACCCGCCCATGTAGCAGGGACATTCGCATCACCTTGAAGTACTCGGGTGTAATCATGCGGATTTCGGTCGATCGCTCGGAATTGGCACGCCCTTCAACCTCGACTGTCAGATTGAGCCACCGCCCGAGAGGCAGATTGCTGGTGACTGAGGCAGCCTCGACTCCAGGGATGCTCTTGATGCGCTCCAGGACGCTCTGGAAATAATCTACGTGTTTTGCGGTGGTGTCGTAGCGCTGACCATTTGGCGCCACCTCGAAAGTCAGAACGTTGAGCGGATCGAAGCCCGGGTTGACTTCTCGCAATGTGACGAACGTGCGGATCAACAAGCCAGACCCGACGAGCAGCACCAGCGCGAGCGCAATCTCGGCTACAACCAGCATGTTTCGCATTCGTCCGCGATCATCGCCAATCGCGCCTTTCCCACCACCTTGCTTGAGAGCGTGGTTGATATCGACCCTCGCGGCTTTTATCGCCGGCGCCAACGCAAAGATCAACCCGGTTAGAATTGACGCGGCGAGCGCAAACGCCAGCACGCGCCAATCGAACCCGATCTCACCGGTTCGCGGCATTAGCCCCTCCGGTATGAACGCAGCGAGAGCTGCCACTCCCCATTGAGCCAATAGCAGTCCCGCGAGTCCTCCCGCCAACGCCAGCAAGATCCCTTCGGTTAGCAATTGCCGAGCGATGCGCGACCAGCTTGCACCGAGAGCCTGACGCACCGCCATCTCCGAACCGCGTCCCGCGGCCTGAGTCAATTGGAGATTGGCAACGTTCGCACAGGCAATCAAAAGCACAAAGCCTACTGCGCCCAGCATGATCAAGAGCAGCGGACGAACGCTCTCAGTCAAGCTCGCCAGATAAGGCTCGACTCGGATGCCTTCTTCCTGCCGCCACAGCATATTTGGATAAGCGTCCCTGAATCGATCGAAGACCAGTTGCAAATCGCCCAGCGCCTGCGCCCGCGTCACATCCGGTTTGAGCCGTGCGAGCACCGTGTAATTATGTCCCTCTTCTCGGGTGGCCGGATTGGTTTGCAACGGAATGAGCAGATCAACCTGTTCACCGTATCGAAATGCCGGCGGCATTACCGCTACCACGGTGAAGTCTCGGCCGTTGATTGAAACCATCCTGCCAACAACCGCGGGATCCGCCCGGAAGCGCCTCTTCCATAAACCGTCGCTGAGCATCGCTACTCTCTCGCCGCCAGGTGAGTCTTCCTCCTCGGTGAAATCGCGTCCGATCGCCGGGTGCACGCCGAGGACGCGGAAGAAATCGACTGACACTCTCAATCCGCTGACGAACTCCGGCTCATCGCCGCCGGCCATGTTGACCCCTGAGCCAATCCCGGTAGTCGCGGTAACGCCATCGAAGGACTGATTGTGCTCGCGCCAAAACACAAACTTCGACTCGCTCACGCCCGAAAAGCTCGACCCCGGTCTGTCGGGCCACAAAGCCATTATTCGATCGGGCTCGATGTAAGGTAGCGGCCGCAGCAACACCGCGTTGACTATCGTGAATATCGCAGTTGTCGCACCGATGCCGAGCGCCAGCGTCATTACGGCAATCAAAGTGAAGCCCGGCTTCTTTGAAAGCATTCGAAGTCCGTAACGTAGATCTTGCTGGAGTCCAATCATCGCCTTTCTCCTGAGATAATGTAGCGTGGACAGTCCAGTCTGCGCGCAGCCACCCGCCGCGCAGACTGGACCATACGCTACACTTTCATCTGTTTGAGGGCGAACAGGTGTCGCTGGCCACGAATCAGAATCAGCCCCTCAGATACCGCTGGAGTAGCCATCAACGCCTCGCCCATTGGAGTGATTGATAACTGTTCATAGACGGGGCCTGTCTTAATGACAACGACTTCTCCATCTTCGCTAGCCAGGTAAAGCCTGCAGAAAATGAATCAGGCCGTCGCACCGCTCGGGCAGTGACGGCGATACCCCTAATCGATTACCGCCGAGCACACACGGAGCGCACGCCGGTAGGCTGGCACAAACACCTTACAAGGTTATTTGAAGACCGCCGACAACACGCGGCCGCGCTCGTATTCTGAGTTGATGGTTCGAGCAGCTTCCACCAACGCATTGCGAACGGTTTCATCGCTTGCGCTTGCGCGCGCGACTTTTATCAGGAGCTGTGCCTTTTCGTAGTCGGAAGAAATTGTCGAAGCGCTCTTAAGCGTAAACAGCAACGTCGCTTTCCCCGGCTCTTTCCTCAACAGCGATGACAGCACACGGCCTTTCTCGTAGTCCGATTGAATTCCGGCTACAGCATCAAGGTAACCGTTCTGGGCCTGCTGATCGAGATCGAATCCGTTGGATATCTTTATCAACAACTGGGCCCGCTCGTAGTCGGAATTGATGTTTCCCGTGGACTTGATTGCGAACAAAATGTTGTCCTTGCTTAGCTCACCCTTCCGAAGCAATGCCGATAACGCCCGCCCGCGTTCATAGTCTGAATGAATAGTGTTGACTCCCTCGATGTAGATGGCGCGCATCTCGTCGGTGGCCACATAGCTGTTCGACATCTTCACCAAAAGCTGCGCCTTCTCGTAGTCTGAGGAGATTTCGGTGCCGGCCAGACGGAGCGCCCTTCGCGCATTGTCCGCGTCGAGCTCGCCTTGAGCAAACAGCTCGTTGAAGTAGATGCGTTTAACGTAGTCGCCCTTGAGTTGCGAGATTTCATCAAGCACGCCTCGTGGCCCGCTCTGTTTTAGCAACTTCTGAACACGCGCTTTGGCGTCGTACCCGCTAAGCCTGACCGTTTGATCCAAAATTCGGGCGAGCCACTTTTGCGCTTCGTCATCCAACGCGCTCGGCTGACCGTTGATTGAATAGGAGCGTTTGATCGAACCGCCGTCCGACGTTG
This sequence comes from Blastocatellia bacterium, assembly GCA_049273835.1. Classification (GTDB taxonomy): domain Bacteria; phylum Acidobacteriota; class Blastocatellia; order UBA7656; family UBA7656; genus Onstottus_A. The sequence continues at coordinate 5,744 of JBASRM010000043.1, forward strand.
CAACGAACTTGCGAACGACGCCGCCGCGGTCATCCTTCACTCGAATCTCACCGCCATCGGGAATGGACTTGATATCGCTGTAGTCCTCAGTGAATTCAACTCTGCCGCGGATGGTTACTTGAAGATCCACGTCGCGGTCGTTGTGGTGCCAGTTCCAATTGCTGTTTTCCTGGGTGATGCTTGTGCGTTCGGACTTTGACGAAGTTGTTGATTTGGTTTGCGCATATCCTGCAAAAGCAACGGCGCATAACACCGAGACGGTTATCAAGATTGTAGCCAGCTTGTTTCGTAATGTCATAAACCCTCCGCGCTAGATTCTGGTGTCGTGATGGACCTGGTGTGCTTGAACACCTTGGCTCTGCAAGGCGAGACCGTCGCCCGGCAGATTCCACAGTTCTCCCTGATTTCCGAGTATGACTAACCAAGTGGCGTGCCAGCACTGAGCCCAATGTCTTGAGCACTCGGCACCTGGTAAGCCACGTTCGCGCTAGCTTGGTTAATCCTACTAACTCCAGCTTTCAGGGGAGTTCGGCCGGATCATTTCGGCGCGAAGATTGGGAACACTCAGCAGCGCTAAAAACGCGTGGGGCTATCCAGAAGCGGGATGTCCGGGTATTGGAATCGCTTTCCCAGAATCGATCAACGCCTCCCGGCTGCGGCAGCGTTCCGCCCTTCAATCCTCTTCGGTTGCAGACCATCTCTTTAACATCGTGAGAGACGTCCCATTTTGCTTCAATATCTGTTTCTTTATTCGAAGTTACGGAACATTGCGCTGATATCCCGAAAGCTCACAACGTCATCGCCGAAGGTGAATGTTCCTTGCTCTCGCATCTCCTGGGCGGCGCGAAGAAAGGCGCCAAGCGCGACGCGCGAAAGTACGCTGCCTAAGCTGATGCGCTTCACCCCGATCTCCGAGAGCTCGGCAAGAGTGAATCGAACACCCGCAAGGCCCATCAATACATTCACCGGCCGATTGAGTGAGCTTACCACCGCTGCGATGTCGTCTTTCGTCGCGAGGCCCGGTGCGTAAAGAACATCCGCGCCCGCATCCTGATAAGCTCGAAGCCGCTTGATCGTATCGTTGAGATCATTCCGTCCGAAGAGGTAGTTTTCCGCGCGCGCCGTTAGGGTAAAATGAAAATCGAAAGAGCGTGCCGCTTCGACTGCGGCTCGGACTCGATCGGCCGCGCGCTCGAGGTTATAAATAGGATCATCCCGGCGGGTGGTGGAATCTTCGATTGATCCGCCGACCAGGCCTGCCGCGCCGGCAAGCTTGATGGTTTCGGCGACTGTTTCTGGATCATCACCAAAACCGTTTTCGAGGTCGGCGCTGACGGGGAGGTCGGTAGCTGAAACGATATCGCGGACGTGGGCCATCATCCTGTCACGGCCAACGGTGTTGTCGCGTTGCCCGATCGAGAACGCGTACCCTGCGCTGGTGGTAGCAAGAGCTTCAAAGCCCATATGCGCCAGCAGTCTTGCGGTTCCGATATCCCAGGGATTCGGAATGATAAAAGCTTGCTCACGTTCATGAAGCGCGCGAAAGAGGATTCCTTTTTCTGCTTGAGTTCTCATGATGTCTTTCTTCCTTTGATGTGAGGTAGCGCATCAGGTAAGACGCCGATAGAGCTCGGCATTTTTGTTTAGAACATAGCTGGCTGCTCCGACAAAATCCTGGTCAAGTCGCAACAACATCTCCTCAACGCTGATCTGCGCAAGACTCCGGCGTAATGCCTAACTTCTCGGCTGCATCCTGGAGCCTTGAAGCAGTCTGGTCCGTGAACTCGACTTCCAAGGTGTGCATTGCGCTACTCTACCTTACCCGCCAACGCGTTCAACATACGAACCCCTATTCATTCTCGCCGCTGGCCGACAACAACTTGGCGACCTCCGGGGGCAGGCCACTCGGATCAACCAGCATATTGTAGAGCTTCAGCCAATGCGTGTGCGCAAGCTGATGCAAAGCGAAGGACGTCTGCATTGCCTGAGCCCGGCCCTGAACATCTTCAGCTACATTTACGGCCTCTTTTGTAAGCTTGAGAGCAAACAGCGATTTGGTTGCGATCTTTTTTGCCATTTCAATTGCGGCTTCTTGGAGCTTCTCACGAGGCACGATCTGGTTGACCATGCCGAGCTGTTTTGCCTCCGCTGCGGAAAGCCAGTCTGATGTAAACAACAGCTCTTTTGCTTTGCGCGCTCCCAACTCCCACGGATGAGCAAAAAACTCAACACCGCCAATCCCGAAGCTGACGACGGGGTCGCAAAACTCAGCGTCTTCGCTGGCGATGATGATGTCACAAGGCCAGATCAACATGAGTCCGCCGGCGACGACCTTGCCCTGGACAGCCGCGATCGTCGGCTTGGGAATGTTTCGCCAGCGCTCGCAGAAGCCTAGATAGATTTCTTTTTCGCGCGCCATCTGCGCTTCGGCGCCGGCGCAGGTGAAACCGCACCAGGTGCCTACGGTTCGAAACTCCGACATCTTCTGATAAGTGTCCCGCTCGCGGAGATCGTGACCGGAGGAGAAGTGCGGTCCATTCGCGGCCAGGATGATCACTTTGATGTTGTCGTCTTGTGCGGCGATATCGAACGCGTCGTTGAGTTCGTAGAGCATTTTCGTATCTTGCGAATTCCGCGACTCGGGCCGGTTCAAGACGATACGGGCGATGTGCTCGTCTGGGGTCTCGTACAGTATGGTCTCGAAATCTCTCATGAAGCCTCCAGGAAAAAGTTGGTAGTTCGGCCTTAAGTTGGAAGTTTGTACAGCCGGCTCGCAATAAGCGTTACGAACGCCTGAAGGGCGCACTACGAACTTTTAGTTGACCGCGCCTGACGCGCGGTACTGTACACCCCGCTGCTTGCGGCTGCCAACCATGAAACCCTCCGGGAATACCCCAACTGAAATTGGGGGGATTCGTGAAGCTTCACTTCACACCCCGGTCTATTGCGTTTCGTAATCACCGGGTGTAAATTCGGCTCGGTCGTTATCGCAATATTAACCGGTTCTTCCGGTGCCTTTCTTAGCCCGTGTGTCCACTACTGCCCAGCAGGTGAGCTTTCAAGCTCCCCCGGCGTTAGTGCAACCGTCAACTGAAAAGCTACAAGGAGACTGCTATGGAAACCAAAAAAGCAGAGGGGTTTGATCTCTACAGGGCAACTGTGACGGTTTGCACCCGTGCGCGCTTGATGCTGATAACGGCTTTCATCATTGCTGCCGCATGCCTTGCCGGTGCTCAGGAGAGAGCAACTCAATCCGTCCCGCTCTCGCAACCGATGCCCGTCGACCCTCAAATCACGATGGGCAAATTCTCAAACGGCTTGCGCTACTACGTCCGGGCCAACAAGAAACCCGAAAAGCGCGCAGAGCTCCGGCTCGTCGTCAAAGCCGGCTCAATTCTTGAAGACGATGATCAACAGGGCATGGCCCATCTCGTCGAGCACATGGCCTTCAACGGCACCAAGAATTTTCCCAAACAGGACCTGGTGCAGTTCATCGAGTCTCTTGGGATGCGCTTCGGCGCGCACCTGAACGCATACACCAGCTTTGACGAGACGGTCTACATGCTCCAGGTTCCGACCGACAAGCCTGAGGTAATGGATAGGGCGTTACTGATCCTCGAGGACTGGGCGCACAACCTCACTTTCGATCAAACCGAAATCGACAAAGAGCGCGGAGTGGTGATGGAAGAATGGCGAATCCGGCGCGGCGCCGGCTCGCGGATGCAGGACAAAGTATGGCCAATCATGCTCAAAGGGTCGCGCTATGCCGATCGAATCCCCATCGGCAAGCCTGAGATCATTCAGGGTGGCAAGCCCGAGCGGTTGAAAAAGTTCTATGCTGACTGGTACCGCCCCGATTTGATGGCGGTTGTTGCAGTTGGCGACTTTGACAAAACCGCGATTGAGAAGTTGATCACGGCGCACTTCGCGGCGATTCCGGCAGCCACTAAACCGCGGCCGCGAACCGAATACAAGGTGCCCGACCATCCGGGTACGGTCTACGCGATCGCGACCGATAAGGAGATGACCGCGACGACCGTCGAAGTTGATAACCTTCTGCCGAGGCGCGAGCAGGGTTCCGTCGGCGTGTATCGTCAGAAAATGGTCGACCGCCTGTTCTCGCTCATGTTCATCGCCCGGTTTTCAGAGCTGGCGCAAAAACCTGATGCGCCATTTCTCTTCGCAGGCGCCGGTCGCGGCGGTTTCCTGTCGCGAACGAAGGACCAGGCTTCGATGTTCGCTCAAGTCAAAGAGGAAGGCGTCGAGCGGGGGTTGGATGCGCTGATCGGCGAAGCGGAACGCGTTTCGCGCTTTGGCTTTACCGCTACTGAACTGGAGCGGCAAAAACAACTCGTGTTGAGGAACTACGAGCGGAACGTCGCCGAAAAAGAAAACCGCGTGGCGTCGAGCCGCGCGGATGAGTACGTTAGAAACTTTTTGCAAAACGAAACTCTGCCGAGCGCGGATGACGAGTACGCGCTGCACCAACGCTTCGTGCCGGAGATCACACTCGAGGAAATCAATAAGCTCGCCCGTGAGTGGTTTCCCGATCAGAACCGGTTGGTCGTCGTCAGAGCTCCTGAAAAAAGCGGGTCGGTTGTCCCGGACGAAACAAAACTGGCTGCGGTGATAAAGGCCGCCGCGGCGAAGGAGTTGAAGCCGTATGTGGATACGATGGCCGCGGCAGCGCTGCTCGAGCGGGTCCCCGCGCCCGGCACGATCGCAAAGACCACCACCCGGGACGCCCTGGGTATCACCGAGTGGGAGTTGTCCAACGGTGTTAAAGTCGTGCTCAAGCCGACGTCGTTCAGGGCGGATGAAATCGTGTTTCGAGCCTTCAGCCCCGGCGGCACTTCACTGGCAAGCGATAAAGACTACATTCCGGCCAGCACCGCGACGCAGGTCATCAACGCCGGGGGTCTGGGCAAGTTCAACGCTATCGACCTGCGAAAACTCATGACCGGAAAAACCGCGTCGGCGAACCCGTTTATCGCGGAACTTGAGGAAGGGTTGAACGGCAACAGCTCGCGTAGAGACCTCGAAATGATGTTCCAGCTCATTTATCTGAGGTTCATGCAGCCGAGAGCCGACCCGACCGCATTCGCCGTACAAGCGTCTCAGATGAAGAGCATGCTGGCTAACCAATCGGCAATCCCCGAGTTCGCTTTTTTTGAGGCTCTCAATACCACTAGATATCAGAATCACCCGAGGAGACGTTTCCTGAATGCGGGGATGGTTGACGAGTGGAATCTCGACAAGTCGCTTGCGTTCTACAAAGACCGCTTTGCCGATGCGAGCGACTTTACGTTTGTCTTTCTGGGGAGTTTTGATCTTCAGACGATTAGGCCGCTCGTCGAGCGATACCTAGGCGCATTGCCATCCATCAAACGGAAGGAGACCTGGAAAGACGTCGGCGCGCGCACGGCCACCGGCGTCATCGGGAAGAAGGTCGAAAAGGGTATCGAGCCCAAGAGCTTGAACGCGATCGTCTTCTCGGGCCCGTTCGAGCACGATCCGATGCACCGTGTCGCCATCCGAGCCATGGCGGACGTGCTTCAGACCAGATTGCTGGAAACGATTCGCGAGGAGTTGGGCGGTACCTACAGCATCGGCGCAAGCCCGAGTTACGATCGGATCCCAAAACCCGAGTACTCGATAACGATCCAGTTTGGATGTGCTCCCGAACGCGCGGACGATCTGATCAAACGAGTCTTTCAGGAAATCGATCAACTTAAAACGAACGGACCTACCGAGAAACAGGTGAAAGACGAAAAGGAAGCGCTGCTGCGGGACTTCGAAACCAATAGTCAGCAAAACAACTACCTGCTTACTCAGATCGCCTTCAGGTACCAGCACGGTGAAGACCCCGCGGGGCTGTGGAACGTTCCCGAGTACTACCGGAAGATCGACGCGGCAACGATCCAGCAGGCCGCGAAGACGTATCTCGACACAAGCAACTATATAAAGGTGACTTTGCTTCCGGAGAAGAAATAGGCGCCCCGGATCACCCCGATAAATGCGATCGTTCACCGGTGATCCGCGCAGGGAGAGTCCCTGCTTTCCAGAACAGGCCTGGACTGCGGCGCAGCTTCATTAAGTAATCGAGCTGCCCGGACCGGTTTATGCATTGTGCTTGCTGGTCGGCTCGAGTTGTCCTACCATGGTCGCGCTATGGCTAAAGCAACAAGTTACATTCCTGAAGGTTTTCGCACGTTGACGCCTCATCTGACGGTGGACGGAGCGGCGGACTACATTGACTTTCTCACTCGTGCTTTCAATGCCGTCGAAGTATCCAGATCGCCGGGACCGGGCGGCAGGCTGATGCACGCTCACGTTCGGATCGGCGATTCCGATGTGATGTTCAATGACCCATTCCCCGAGTTCGGGGCGCCGCCGACCGGCCAGGGGCCCTGGCCGTTGACACTGCATCTGTATGTCCAGGACGCCGACGCGGCTTTTGCTCAGGCGGTAGCTGCCGGCGCCAAGGTGATTATGCCGCTGGAGAATCAGTTTTGGGGCGACCGATACGGCCATGTCAAGGATCCGTTCGGTTTCGTCTGGGCGATCGCTACCCACATCGAGGACGCGACGCCGGCCGAGATCAAGGAACGAGAAGCCAAGCTATTCGGGAGCGGTAAAAGCGCGTAATACGCCTCTCTGAAGGCCAGCCTCGTTCACCCGGACAGTCGTCACTGCTGATCGCGAGTTGAAGATGATGGGCGGGCGCCCTGGTACGGCGTTCCGTCAGTTCAGTGGGCGTCTGCCGCCATTGCGGAACGATTGGTCCTGATAAGCGTTCTTATCGATTGAAGTAATCCTGATTGGAAGTCACCTGAGATACACCGCAACCGCGGGCCCGAGGATTCTACCCAGAATAAGGAGGACTGCTATGAGCGGAAGAAAGATAAGTGCATCCGTTCTGCTGGCTTGCGTCATGCTGTCAGCAGGTGTGGCCCGTCTTTTGGCGCAGACCCCTATGCCAACAGCCATACCTCCGGACCGCAAAGCCTTCACCGACGCGAACCGAATCAAGGAGCCGGACAAAAAGATCGAAGCGATGGAAAAGGTGATCGCTGATTTCCCGAGGAGCCAAGCGGTCTACTCGGCGCATCAAGCAATCTTCGACACGCTGGTCAAGAGCTTTCCCCATCAGGAAAGCAGAATACTGGCGAGCGCAGACAAGGCGATTGAGACAGCTCCAGAGTTTATCAGGACCTTCATCTGCAGCAGCGTCGGTAACCGGCTCTTCGAAGCAGGCATCATGCTCGACGACGCCGAGCGGTTCCTAAAAAAAGGGCTTGCCTTAACGGAAGAGGCTCTGATCAAGTCGAAAAAGCAACAGGAGTCCGGCTACTACGCAACGCTTGGTCGAATCTACGTGAAACAGGGCAAGCTTGGTGACGCCGAGAAGAATCTTAAGCGTGCGCGTGAGCTGAACCCGCAATTGAGCAGCGCTGCGTTGGGGCTCGCCGAACTGTACACCAAACGAGGCGATGAAAAGCGCGCGTTGGAGTCATACACTACCGCGGCAGTCACCACCAAACTGCCTGCCGAATCGCGAAAGCAATTGGAGACTTTTTACGCCAAATACAATCAGGGCTCATCTGAAGGGCTGGAAGACATGCTGGATAAGAAGTACAACCAGCTCTTTCCAATCCCGGTTAAGATTGAACACTACAAGCCCACAGCTAAGCGCACGACTCGCACTGCGCTTGCCGAAGTCTTCACCGGTTCGGGTTGTCCGCCGTGCACCGCGGCCGATCTGGGCTTCGACGCGATGCTCGAGCGTTACGGCCGTGATGAGCTGACGGTGCTGATGTATCATCTGCACATTCCAGCTCCCGATCCGATGACCAACCCTTCGACTCAATCGCGCGGGAAGTTCTACGCGATACAGGGCGTGCCCGCCTATGCGATTGACGGCAAGCAAAGCGGCGGCGGCGGTTCGCGCGATATGACTCAGAGCTTCTACGACCGCGTCAATCCCGATGTGGAGAAACAGCTCGAGACGGCAGCAGACGCCGAGCTGAAGCTTGACGCGTCAATCGATGGCGCGACGGTCAAGGCTAAGGCAACAGTTAAGAATGTGAAGAGCGATTCGGCAAATCTGAAACTGCACATAGTGCTGGCGGAAGAGAGAATTCGCTACACCGGCGAAAACGGCATCCGGTTCCATCCAATGGTCGTGCGCAGCATCGCCGGCCCCGAATACGGCGGTTTCGCCGTCACCGCCAAAGAGAATCAAAGCTTTGATTGGACGTTCGACGTCAACGCCGTTAGCGCGGAAGCGAAGAAGCACCTGGACGAGTATGAAAAGTCAGGTCATCGCGGCGATCCGTTCACCTTTAGCGAGAAGAAGGACAAGATCGACCCCGACAACCTGACGGTCGTAGCCTTTGTGCAGGATGAAAAAACCAAGGCAATTCTGCAAACCACGCTTCTGAGACTGAAGCGTGCAATTGCTTCGAATAACAATCGATAAGATTCGCCCAACTCTCGTTGGTGATCGTTGAGTTCAGCCTATGCGGGTGGCGAAAGCCTTTCCCGCGCAAAACTGTGGAATGCCCGAACTTCAGTTGGGGGTGTTTGAAACACTCTCAAGTTGCTGGAGTTTTGTAGCAAATGATTGACGAGAGGATTCAGGGCCACATGAAGTCAATAGTTCGACGGGCGCAGGCACTGTTGTTGTGCGCAGGACTGGTTGCCTCCGCCTACTCCCAGGAGCTCAAACAAACTGAGATCAATCCCATTAAATGGTCGCTCAAGGCGGAGTCGCCCGCGAAGCGGGTCAAAGCCGGTGATAAGTTCGTCCTGGAGCTCACCGCCGAAATCGACGAGGGATGGCACCTCTACTCTACCGAAGAGAAGCCCGAGGGCCCGAAGCCCACACGTATCATGCTCGCTCCCAACGAGCCCTTTGAGCTCAGCGACATCGACTCCCCAGCGCCCCAGCGCTCAGTCGATCCGAACTTCGGAGTTGAGACGGAATTCTACGAACGCAGGGCAACCTTCGCGCTGGCGATGAAGGTTAAGCGGGATGCCACCGCAGGCTCTCACAAGCTGACCGTGCAGGTGCGCTATCAAAGCTGTACTGAAACGCTCTGTCTGCTTCCCAGACTTATCAAGCTTGAGACCGAGGTGAAAGTAGCGGATTAGCAACGTTCCACCTTGAAACGCCATCGCGCGCTACTCATACCTCAACGCTACCATCGGGTCCACTTTCGTAGCTCGTCGCGCCGGAATGTAGCACGCGACCAGCGATACTCCCGCCAGGATCAAAGCAACCACCGCAAAGGTCAACGGGTCGGTTGTGCTCACGCCGAAGAGCAGGGTCCGCATCACTCGCGTCAACGCGAATGCGCCCGCGAGCCCGATCCCCACGCCTGCCAGCGATAGCTTCATTCCCTGTCTCACAACCATCGACAGCACATCGTTGACCCGAGCCCCGAGCGCCATGCGTATCCCAATCTCATTTGTTCGATGGGTCACGGAATAGGACATCACGCCGTATAACCCGACTGAAGCCAGTATCAGAGCGACCAACGCGAAGATGCCCAGCAAGGTCATCGCGAAGCGCCGCTGCGCCATCGAATCGCTCACCATCCGCTCCATTGTGGTGACTCGGAACACCGGCAGCTCGCGATCGACTTCCTGAACCGCCCCGCGCACGGCGGCCGCCATGCTCGTCGGCATTGCAGCCGTTCGCACAACCAGGAAGACCGTGCTGATCGGCAACTGGCGATGCGGAACGTAGTACTGAACCGGCGATTCGCCATCCAGTCCCCTCTGCTTTACATGACCGGCCACGCCAACAACCTCGCGCCATATCGGATTGCCCTGTGGGTCGCGCTGGAAGCTTATGCGCTTGCCTATCGGGTCTTCGTCTGCCCAAAACTTACGCTCCATTGTCGTGTCGATGATCGCAACCTGCGGAGCCTCTCGCACATCGCGGTCGTCAAAGTAGCGACCCTTGACCAGCGGGATGCCCATCGTCTGAAAATAGCTCGCGCCCGCAAACCAGCGATTGCCCCACGGCGCCATTTCTCCTGGCGCAACGGTGCGGCCCTCGATTGAGAAGCTGCCGCTCGAACCAGATCCGCTCATCGGTACGCTGGTCGATACGCCGGCCATCTCCACACCTGGCAGCGCCTTGATCTTTTCCAGGGCCTGCTGGAAAAACGCGTCGATCTGTTGCGGCTCGTTGTACTTGCCGCCCGGTAAGGAAACCTGCATCGTGAGGAGACGCTCGGCTCTAAAACCCGGGTCTACTTCCTGGATTTTCTGGAAGCTCTTCATTAGCAGTCCGGCCCCGACCAGCAGCACCAGCGCCAGAGCGACCTCGGCGACGACGAACAGACCGCGCACACTGCGCCGCGCTGACCCGCTCCGCCCGCCTTCTTTCAGCACGGCGTGAAGATCGCTCTTGGAGGTTTGCAGCGCCGGGAAGATCCCGAACAGCACACCGGTCAACAGCGACACACCGGCCGTAAACAGCAACACACCCGAGTCTATGCCGATCTCGCTCGCGCGCGGGATTCGGTCTTCATTGAGGGACAGCAGCGCGCCGATTCCCCAATAAGCCAGAGCCAATCCGAGTACGCCGCCAACAATCGCCAACAACACACTCTCGGTCAGCAACTGACGAATGACTCGCCAACGCCCCGCTCCAAGAGCCGAGCGAATGGCGATCTCTTTGTTACGCAACGCCGCGCGCGCCAGGAGCAGGTTCGCAACGTTCGCGCAGGCGATCAGCAACACAAAAGCAACCGCCGCCAGCAACACCAGCAATGCGGGACGAATCTCGCCGACTACGTTCTCCCGCCAGGAGCGCAACAACAACCCCCAACTGCTTGGATCGTTTGCGTCGCCGCCACCGAAGTACTGCTGACGCACGTTGGCCGCAATGGTGTCCATCTCTGCCTGAGCCTGATCGAGGGTGACGTTGGGTTTGAGCCGGGCAAGAACAAACAGGAATTCATTCCTCCAGCGTCCGGGATCCAGCTGTTGCGGCGTGAATGCAATGGGCGAATATAGATCGACCGCCTGGCCGAACTCACGCCCGAACTGAAATCCTGGAGGCATAATGCCGATGACCGAATAGTTTTCGCCGTTGAGCCGAATGGTATTGCCAACCAGGTTTGGGTCGGCGCCGAAGCGGCGCTTCCACAAGTTGTCTGTGAGCACCACGACGCGATTTCGTCCCGGCTGATCTTCATCGGCCGAGATCACCCGCCCTCGAGCTGCGTCTACTCCCAGCATGGCGAAGAAAGTGTGTGTAACCGCCATTCCCTGCAATCGCTCGGGGTCGCCCGTATCCGTCAGGTTGCCCGGCCAGTTGGTTCCCGCTCCGATGGCCTCGAACGAATCGCAGTTGTCCCGGTAATGCGAATAACCACTCGCGGATACCGACGCCCTCAAATCGAGCTTTGGGTAATTGTGATAGACCTGGACCAGCCGGTCAGAATCCTTGTAGTTCAGCGGCCGCAGCAGGATCGCATTCACGACACTGAAAATCGCCGTGTTGGCTCCGATACCCAACGCGAGAGCAATCACCGCCACTACAGAAAAGCCCGGCTGCTTGAGCAGCATGCGCGCGCCGTAGCGCAGATCTTGAAGCAAAGTTTCCATGATGCCTCCAAATGGGTTCGGGGTTCAGGGTTCCGGTTCGTGGTTTCTGGTTTCTGGTTCGGGTTTGTAGTTGCTGATGCCTGTGAGGTTGGGTTCAGCTTGCCCAAAAAACCAGAACCCACAACCAGAAACCACGAACCTGAACCCCGAACCCGGAACAAAAAGCCCTCACTTTTTTGTCGCGGTCCACTTGCCCTTAGGACCGCCCATGATCTCCATTGTGCCGCTCATCTTCGTCGCCGATTCAATTGTGGCGGTGTATGTAACCTTGATGGTTTGGCCCTCGTTCATAAACTCGAAACCAAAAACCGCCCTGTTCTCTTTCACCGTGCCTGTGATGTTGCGCTGACCGAGCGGACCCTCGTAAGTCCCAGTCAGCGTCTCTTTGTCTTGTTTGAAGACGAAAGTTGGATCACCGTGATCACCGTTATCCAGATCGACGGAAAACCCCCAGGTGCCAGTAATGTCAACCCCCGAATAGTTAGCGCGACCAGCGCCGGTTGCCGCGGCGGCAAGGGCGAACAGAGCTACCAGAAAAAAGATTTTTCTCAACTTGTCCCTCCTATCCGATGTCAGCGTCACGTGATCGTTGTGTATGAGGCTACCTAAAACTGTCTACTGCTAATTCACTCGCGCTTCACTTGCGCCAATATCGTCTTGGGTATTTTCGCGACGATACTGACCTGCGTTCCTACAAGATCGGCGACGTCGTACCTCATCGCAGCAAACTCCATCGATGTTTCGAGCGCATCACCGGTCAGCTCGCCATCACCCTGCGCGGTGGTTTCTGGTTTGTGGTTTGTGTCCGCGTGTCGTAGCGAACAACCAGAAACCAGAAACTAGAAACCTATCAGAAACCGGAAACCCTGAACCCTGAACCCCGAGCCCTTCTTTCATTCATATCGTAGGGCGATCATCGGATCTACCTTGGTGGCTCGCCGAGCTGGCACGAAACAGGCTACCAGAGCCACCACCGTGAGAATGGCTGGTATGACAACGAAAGTAAGCGGATCAGTCGCGCCGATACCGAACAGCAGCTTAGCAATCACTCGAGTCAGAGCGAACGCCGCCACCAACCCGATGCCGACGCCGGAAAGCGCCAGGATCATGCCCTGACCCACAACAAGCTTCAGCACGTCCTTCTGTTGAGCGCCCAAAGCCGCGCGGATTCCGATTTCGTGTGTCCGCTGGGTGACTGAGTAACTCATCACTCCGTACAGCCCAACCGCTGCAAGGATGAGCGCCACGCCTGCAAAGATACCAAGCAGCAGCATTGAGAAGCGCTGATTTGACACCGATTCAGAAACCACTTGCTCGAGCGGTCGTATCCGCGAAATGGGTTGCTCCTTATCAACCGCAAGCACTTCGCTTCGTATTGCTCCGCCAAGCGGAGCAGGGTTTCCATCGGCTCGAACCACCAGGGTCATCGCCGAAAACGGGACTTGCAAATATGGCTCGTATGTTTGAAGCGTGGTAGGTTGAGCCAGCCCGTATTGCTTCACGTCCCCTACGATGCCGACGATCTCGCGGAAGGTCTCGGGCCCCTGGGTTACGTGTATTCGTTTACCGATCGGGTCTTCGTCGGGAAAGTACTTCTTCGCCATCTCCTCATTGATGATCGCCACTCGCGTCGTTCCCGCTCTGTCTTGATCGGTGAACACTCGCCCTCTCAACAACGGAATGCCCATTGACTTAAAGTAATCGGGACTGACCGCATAGTAGTTCGTGCTGGGGTCCTGGCCGGGGGCATACGGCGGCCGGCCTTGAATGATAAAGCCGAGGACGTAATCGCCCTGAATTGGCAGCGTTTGACTCGCTCCCACCGCTACGACTCCCGGGAGCGCTGAGATTTTCTCAATGAGTTGAGTGAAGAACGCCGAGCGCTGTTCAGGCTGCGGATACTTCCTTCCGGGTAATGACACGGTTACGGCAAGTGCACGCGAGGCATTAAACCCTGGATTGACCTGCTGCAACCGATAAAAGCTGCGAATCAACAGCCCCGCGCCGATGAGCAATACCAGCGCCATCGCTACTTCAGTGATGACCAGCCCGGCGCGAACACGGTGATGCCCGCCGGTTGTACCCCGCCCGCCTTCTTTTAACGTTTCATTCAGATTCGGCCGGGACGATTGCAGGGCCGGTACTAACCCGAAGATCACGCCTGTCACCAATGTTACAAGCAAGGTGAATCCCAGCACGCTGACATCGAGCGTGACTTCTTTGACGCGCGGCAGGTCTTGAGGCGCCAGCGCGAGCAACGAGCCGATGCCCCACTGAGCTAAAAGCACTCCCACCGCTCCGCCTATCAGCGCAAGCAAAACGCTCTCGGTTAAAAGCTGCCGGGCAACACGCCCGCGACTGGCGCCCAGGGCGGTGCGAATCGCGATTTCCTTCTGTCGCGATGTTGCTCGAGCCAGCAGAAGATTAGCCACATTGGCACAGGCGATCAGCAGCACGAGTCCGACTGCGCCAAGCAGCATAAGCAGCGCCGGCTTGATATCGCGCACGGCGTGCTCCTGCATTGGCAGAATATTTATGCCCCAGCCGGCGTTGGTATCCGGATATTGCTCGCTCAAACGCAACGCGATGGCGTTCATTTCAGTCCGCGCTTGTTCCGTGGTTACGCCAGGCTTCAGACGCCCAATTGTAGAAAGGTAGTGAGAGCCATGCGCTTGCGCGTCTCTGGCGGTGAAGGCCACCGGTGTCCACAGATCTGTTTCGCGGTCGGGGAACCCAAAACTCGGCGGCATAATCCCGATCACAGTGTAGCTTGTCCCGCTAAGCGTGATCGGCTGGCTGATCACGTTCGGATCAGCCGCGAACCTTCGCTTCCACAACGCCGTGCTGAGTATTACCACGTTTTCATGGCCAGGTTGGTCCTCTTCTTCGAGAAACGTCCGTCCGTGTATCGGGTTGACGCCCAACATATCAAACAGTCCCGCGGAAACCCGTGCGCCACGAATGCGCTCCGGCTCCGCGCCTTCACCTACCAGAATAAAAGCGGCGCCGTTGATCGCAGTGAGTTTCTCAAAGACGGTGTTCTGCTTCTGCCAATCGAGAAAGTTCCCGGGCGATACAGAAAACTCGGGAAACTTCGGCGGCTTATTCTCTGTCAGTACCATCAACCGATCCGGGTCCTCGTAAGGGGCCGGACGCAATAGAACCGTATTAACCACACTGAAGATCGCAGCGTTGGCCCCTATCCCCAGAGCAAGCGCTATCACCGCGACTAAAGCAAAACCGGGATTCTTCAAAAGCATCCGTATCCCGTAGCGTAAGTCTTGTAACAAGGTGTTCATTATTTCCTCGTCGGGGGTTCCGGGTTCCGAGCTCCGGGTTCAGAGTTCCGGGTTCGGAGTTTTGAGTTCTGAGTTCTGAGTTCTGAGTTCTGAGTTTCTAGTTTCTCGATTGCCAATGCTGGTTGGGATGCATCTCATATCAAACAACCAGAAACCAGAAACTACCAACCCGGAACCCGCAACCCCACCCCAAACCCGTTTCATTCGCATCTCAGCGCCACAAGCGGATCGATGCGTGCCGCCTTTCTTGCCGGTAGATAGCCGCCAAGCATGGTCGCCGCCGTCAACAGCAACCCTGCTCCAAAAAACACCACCGGGTCTCCGGCCTTTACTCCAAACAGCAGCGATTCCGTCAGCCGGCCCAACCCGTAAGCAGCAGGCAACCCGACTACAAGACCGATCAGGGCCAGCAACACCACTTCCTTCAAGATCAGCCAGGACACGATCCCGCGAGTCGCTCCCAGCGCCATCCGAATCCCGATTTCGCGGGTGCGCCGCGTCA
The DNA here is from genome assembly GCA_049273835.1 of Blastocatellia bacterium. GTDB lineage: Bacteria > Acidobacteriota > Blastocatellia > UBA7656 > UBA7656 > Onstottus_A. The sequence goes on from JBASRM010000043.1 coordinate 21,173, forward strand.
CCGTGTAAGCCATCACACCGTAGAGTCCGAGCGACGCCAGCAGCGCCGCCAGCAGCGCAAAGCACATCGAAAGAAAAGTCAGGAACTTGTCGGCGAATAGCGATTCGTCGATTTGCATTTCGACGGTCTTCAAGTTGTACACCGGCAGATTCGGATCCAGTCGCTGCACTTCTCGCCGCAAACCCGCAGCCATCGTGCCCAGGTCTTGTTTCGTCCTTAGGTAGAAGGTGATGTTCCCAATCGTCTTGAACTGCGAATAGGGGAGGTAAACGAAGATACGCCCCTTTTCGCGCACGGTCGCGTGCTTGCTGTCCTTCACAACGCCTACGATCTCGATGTCCGGGCGAATACGGTCGCCTCCTCCGAAGGCAAACTTGCTGCCGATCGGACTTCGATTGGCAAAGAACCGGCGTGACATTGTCTCGTTGATGATCGCGACCTTCGGACTGTTAGTCGCATCCGCCAGGCCAAATTCGCGGCCTTCAACCAAAGGGATTCCCATCGTGGAAAAGTAATCCGGCCCAATCCAGTTCTGGCCGGCATCCATTTCTTCGTTTTCCTGTGCCTGGTATCCCTCGACCGTGATGTTTGAGCTCGAATTGCTGTCGGTGAAAGCAGGTATGACCGCCTCGCTGATCGTCTCGACCCCGGGGTGCGAGCTCAAGGTCTGATGAAGCTGATCGAAGAGTGTGATGGTTCGTTGGGGCGAGTAACCGTTCAGCTCAGGCGAGATTGAAAAAGCAACCAGATTCTCCGGTCGCAGCCCGAGATCGAGTCGCTTCAGATTGTTTAGACTCCTGGCAAATAGTCCGGCGCCCACCAGCAACACCGTGGTCAACACAACCTGGGAAACCACCAGCCCTTTGCGGAAGCGCACCTGGCCCAGGCCTCCTGACACACTTGATCCTTGCTCGCGCAGCGTGGCTTCAAGGTTCAACCGTGTAGCCTTGATCGCCGGCAGTAGCCCAAACAGGATACCGGTAAGGACCGAAAGCCCTATCGTAAACAATAACAACCGAAGATCCAGCTTCGCCGATAGACCAACGGCTCCGATGCCGTCCGGGATAGCTCCCACCAGCGCGCTCATCGTCCAGGAAGCGACCACCAGGCCGACTGCTCCGCCAATCAGAGAGAGCGTGAGACTTTCGATGAGAAACTGCCGCACCAACCGCCACCGGCCTGCCCCCACTGCCATTCGTATGGCGATTTCCCGCTGTCTTGCCGCGCCCCGCGCCATCAGCAGATTCGCTACATTGGCGCAAGCGATCAACAACACCAAACCAACCATGCCCATCAGCACCAGCAGAGGCTGCTTCGCATCGCGCTGGAGAATCGGCCGGCCTCTTGCTCCAGGATCCAGCACAAGCTGGTTGTTGAGAAGACGCCCTCGGGATTCCGCCGACATGTTTCCCATCAGCGCGACCTCTTCCTCGAGTATTTGCCGGAAGACAGGGCTGGTAGCCGCTTCCGCCTGCGCACGGTCGCTTCCCGGCTTGAGCCGGCCGATCATCGCAAGCCAGTAGTCGCGGTGATCGTTAAGTCCATCCCAGTTGGGTGTCATCTGCGCTTTCATTGTGATGGGTATGAATATGTCGGGCGTCTGGCCCACCTGCACGCCGTTGAAACCGGACCGCGCCACGCCGATGACGGTCATCACCTGCCCGTTTACGATGAGCGTCTTGTTCAGAATCCCCGAATCCGCTCCGAAGTGACGGGTCCAATAGCCGTGGTTCAGGACTGCCAGCGGATGCCCACCCGGAACGCGATCATCGTCCTCCGTGAAGACCCGCCCTATCACCGGGCGAACACCGAGAACCTCAAAATAGTTTCCCGATACCAGCTCACCGTTCGCTCGTTCGGTTTGTCCCTCGCCCGAGACGCTCAAAGAAACCGGGAATCGCGCAAGCACCCCCGAGAATATATTGTTCTTATCGCGCACTTGCTTGTAGAGGGGATAGGTGAACGAGGCGGCTCCATCACCATCGCTCCAAACCCGTCCTCTTTTTGGGCCGGGTGACCGCAACACAACCAGCTCTTCCGGTTTATCCACCGGTAAAAGCCGGAGAAGTATTTGATCAGTCAAAGAAAAAATCGCCGTGTTGGCTCCCAACCCCAGGGCCAATGTCAACACAGCCACGACGGTGAAACCCGGATTCTTTATCAGAGTTCGTATGCCGTATCTCAAATCCTGCAACAGCGTATCCATTCAAACCCACCTCGGTTCTTGGTTTCTGGTTTGCTCATTCATATCTCAGTGCGACCATCGGATCTACCTTAGTCGCGCGGCGTGCCGGCACGAAACAGGCTCCCAGAGCCACGCCGGCCAGAACAACTGAAATCACTGCGAACGTCAGCGGGTCGGTTGCGCTCACCCCGAACAACAAGCTCGCCATCGCGCGAGTCGCCAGCCAAGCGCCCACCAGCCCGACCGCAAGCCCGACGACCGCCAGTTTCATTCCCTGGCGGATTACCATGCCAAGCACATCGGTCTCACGCGCGCCCAGTGCCATCCGAATTCCGATCTCATGTGTTCGCTGGGTGACTGAATAGGCCATCACGCCGTAGATACCCACAGCTGCCAAGATCAGCGCCACGAACCCGAAGCTAGCAAGCAACATCAGAGTCAAGCGATCCGGGGCGATCGAGTCGCCGCGAATCTGCTCCATCGTGTTGATGTTAAAGACAGGCTGGTCGGGATCAATTGCCAGAACCTGCTGCCTGACTGCCGAGATGATGCCCATCGGGTCGTTGGCGGTTTTGACGACGACAGTCATTCCGCCCCAGGGCAATTGCCGATGCGGGTAATAAGACTGAACGCGATTGGAGTCTTCACTGAGCCCATCCATTTTCACCCGTCGCGCGATGCCGACTACGGTGATCAAAGGACCCTGGTCGCCTCCTGTACGGATCCGCTTGCCGACTGCGTCTTCGCCCGGCCAGTGCCGTCGAGCGAACTCTTCATCAATAATCGCGACTCGGGGTGCGTCACTTCGGTCCTGGTCGGTGAAGTTGCGCCCGGCGAGCACGGTTATACCCATCGCCTCGAAGTACTCCGGGTTGGCAACCGCAGCTTCGGTGAGCGGAGTATGCCCCGGCTCAGGTTCCGGCTGACCATCAATGCGAAATGAGGTCTGCCACCCGTTGTTACCCAACGGCAGCCCAGAAGCGAGGCCGACTGTTTGGACGCCCGGCAGGGCCCCAAGCTTCTCTGCGAGCTGATCGTAAAACGTGAGCTTCTGTTGATCCTGGGGATACTTCTTTTGCGGCAACGAGATATTGAATGTCAACAAGTGTTCGTAGTTAAAGCCCGGATTGACTTGCTGCAGGCGATAAAAGCTCCGGATCATCAACCCCGCTCCGATCAGCAGCACCAGGGTCAGCGCGACTTCAGTAACAACCAGCCCGCTCCTGAAAAGATGCCGGCTGCCGGTTGAACCTCGGCCCGCATCCTTTAGCGTTTCGTTTAGATCGGGCTTGCTTGATTGCAACGCCGGCACCAGTCCGAAGATGATCCCGGTAAGCACCGACACCCCGAGCGTGAACAAGACCACTCGGCCGTCGAGATCAATCTCACGCGAGCGCGGGATGCTGTTTGGGCTGATGGCGATGATGAGCTTAACGCCCCACCGCGCCACCAGGAGCCCGAGCGCGCCGCCAACCACCGAGAGAAGCATGCTTTCGGTGAGCAACTGGCGGATGATCCGGGTACGGCTTGCCCCCAACGCTGTTCTAATCGCGATTTCTTTCTGCCGGGTGGTGGCGCGCGCCAGAAGCAGGTTGGCCACGTTAGCACACGCGATCAGCAACACAAACCCTACCGCTCCCAACAACACCAAGAGCGCGAGCCGTATCGTGCGAACGGCATTCTCAAGGGCGGGAATGATAGTCACACGACTCCCCGCGTTCGAGTCGGGATACTGCTTTTCGAGATTGGCCGCGACGATCTCCATATCTTCTCGCGCTTGCGCGACCGTAACGCCGGGCTTGAGCCGCGCAATTCCGGTCAGTCCGGGATGGTTCCCTCGACTCTCCCACCCGGGATCCTTCGACATCTGTCCGACGGGAGTCCACAACTCGGTGCCGCGGCTGGGAAACTGAAAACCGGGCGGCATGATCCCGATCACCGTATAGCTGCGGCCATCAAGCGTCATTGTCTGGTCCAGGATGTTCAGATCACCGCCGAATCTGCGCTGCCACAAGCCGTGACTCAACACTACAACCGGTGTCGCCCCTGCCTTGTCTTCTTCGCTGGTAAAGACGCGACCGCGCGCCGCGTCCACTCGTACAACCGCGAACATATCAGCCGACACCGACGCCCCTAACAATCGCTCGGGCTCACCGCTGCCTGTAAGGTTGTAGCTCTGACGGCGAGACACGCCGATGCTCTCGAACGCGTTATTCTGATCTCGCCAGTCGATAAAGTTCGGATACGCAACCGACATCCCCTCCAATTGCGGGCTCCGTTCCCGCAACACGACGAGACGATCTGAATCGGGGTACGGCAACGGGCGAAGCAGCACCGCATTGACTACGCTGAAGATAGCCGAATCAGCTCCAATACCGAGTGTCAACGCCAGCACCGCAACGACGGTGAACCCGGGATTCCGTAGCAACATTCGAATTCCATAACGCAAGTCTTGCAAAAGGGTGGTCATCATCCTCCATCGAGATCAGGCGTAGACCATTTGAGTAAGTGGCCGGCCGCGGCCGGAGGTTTCAGATGCCCGGCAGGAATTTGCGCCGTTGCTACAGCTTATCCAACCATTGATCAATGTTTCACCCTCATTCACATCTCAGCGCCGCTCGGCTTACAGTTAACGCTCACTCTTGCCGCTGGGTGACACAATGGTGACAGGACCGTTGATGGTGGACAGACGAATGACCGGGGTCGAACCGCCAAACTGGATGACGCTTGGCCGGTCCCACGTTCGAACAGCTTGTTGGCACTGGATGGCTTTGCACTGAACGGGAGAGTGTTTCGAGGCGTCGACGCGGACGGACGACTGAAAGCTTTCCGGCAGCTTCAACGTTAGCGGGCCGTTCTCGGTCCTTCCTTCGAGTTCACCACCCGACCATTGAGTGCCATCCAACTCGACGGTTAGCGGTCCATTTTGCGCTCTCAGCCGAAAGTCTCCGCTGCTGCCGCTGACGGTTATTGGACCGTTCTGGACATCAGCTCGAACCTGGCCGCTCACGTCACGAAAAGTAATGGGTCCGTTGTTGTTCCGAGCCTGGATGTTGCCCGAAAAGTTCCCCACGCCAATAGGACCGTTGTTGGATTCCAAATCCAGCGCGGCTCCATTTGGCGCCTGAATTAGGAGGAAGGCGATCCAATCATGCGGGCTTGGCCCGTCTACAGCGACCTTGCCATCCGTGACAGAGAGTTTGATTTGCTCTAGGAGGGCTTGTGCTTCACCTGCGTTATCGCCCGCTGCCGCAAGGCACGCTGTTATTGAGTATTCATCGCGATTCCACCCCTGGACATGAATGCCGCCGTTTCTGGAGGATCGGACCTGGAGAGTTGAGATTGCGGACCGGGGAAAGGTCTGGACTAGTTGGGACCTGGCGGTTTCACCGTCACCGATTCGCATTCTAACCTGTGCACAATCGGTGATCGTCTTGTCGGGCCCGGTGGAAATGGTGGTGTTGCCGCGCCTTCGGTCCTGCGCTCCCGCGGGTTCGAAAACCAGAAAAGAACCAAGAACGAGAATCGTCAAGAAAAGAATTGTTTTTCTCATCGGCGTATCCTCCCTGTAGCGTTGAGTTGATTATCAGCATTTTCGTTGCGGGTTCGGCGTCGCAGTGAAGCTCGTGCCGCCGGTGCGTGTTTGGTTCTCCCAAAAGGATTCAAATATGCGCGCTCGACTCCAAAACGCCGGATCAGCAAGATAGTTTCGACACTAACGCCCGGAGTGGTAATACCAATCCCTGTGCCAACTTCCTTACCCAGGCTAAACGCAGTGAGCAGAAGGCGAGGATGCAATAGCTTCGATTACGCTGGACGAGCCGATGTTCGATTCCGAGAAGTGATTTCCCAATGGCGGTCGCTATTGCTGGAGGGCAACCGCCATTCGTTTCGTAATCGCTTACGATGAGCGGCGACGGCGACGATAAGCTTTGTCGTCCGGCGTTCAGTCGGAGGTTCGTGTGGAAGCCTCGTAGCTCAAGCGCAGACACCGCCTGAAGACGCGACGCATGCAGACTCTTTCCAAACCGTTTTCCTGAAATGACCTCGCCGCCGCGATGCGCCGATCGCTACTCATATCTCAAAGCTACCATCGGATCCACCTTCATCGCGCGGCGAGCCGGCACATAACAAGCAAACAATCCAACTCCAACCAGCAGCGCGGCCACGCTGGCGTACGTCAACACGTCCAGCGCCGGAACTCCGAAAAGCACGCTCGATATCAATCGTGTCCCGAATGCCGCTCCCGCAAGGCCTGCCACAACACCTGCACCCGTCAACACCAGTCCCTCGACAAGCACCATTCGGAACACTGTGCTCGGCCTGGCGCCGAGAGCCATTCGGATGCCAATCTCATTCGTTCGCCGCGCTACAAAGTAAGACATCGTCCCATACAGCCCAACGCACACAAGAATTAACGCCAGCACTCCGAACGAAGCTATAAGCCGCGAGAACATCCGCTCGAGCAGCAGGGCCTTGTCGATTCTTTGAACGAGTGTGTCGATCTTGGTGATAGGGATGTTCGCGTCCACCTCCGCGACTTCATTCCGCAGCGAAGCAACAACAGTCTCAGGGTCGCCGCTGGTGCGAACCTGAAAAGTCATATAGCTTGCCGAGTTGATCGCCTGAAGGTGTGAGAAATACGCGGTCGGCGGCGCATCTTCGCGCAGGTCACTATATTTGGCATCCCCCACCACTCCAACGATCTGAAAGTCTCGAGGCTTCTTTTCGGAGCCGAAGCGTAAGATCTTGCCAAGCGGATTCTCTTCGCCGAAAGCCTTGCGCGCGAGCGCTTGATTAACGACCGCCACTTGAGGACCGGTCGCATTGTCACTTTCATCCAGGACCCGGCCCCTGAGCACCGGAATACCAAGCGTTTCGAAATAGCCCGGGCCGATCAGATGTCGATAAAGATCGAAGAGCTCCTTGCCGGTGGTCACCCCGGGAATCCTTATGCTTGAAGAGCTCGACCCGTCGCCGATGGGCCCGTGCGCGGAGAAAGTAACCGCGCTCACTCCCGGGATCGCCGCGACCCGGTCACGCATCTGGCGATAGTATTCGATCAGCCGCGCGCCGGTGTAGCCGTTCAAACCGGGCGCAACCGAAAACAGGATCACCTGCTGGCGTTCAAATCCCAGCGGGACGTTTTCCAATTCTCTCAGTGTGCGCAGGAAGAGCCCGGCGCCGACCAGCAGCACCAGCGAAAGCGCAACCTGCGCCGAGACCAGCGCTTTCGCGAGCCCTGAGCGGCGAGCACCGAGACGACTGCCTCCTCCTCCTTCTTTCAAAGCGGCCGTCAGGCTGATTCGAGTTGTACTGAAGGCAGGCGCCAGTCCGAAGAGAATCCCTGTGATAATGGCTACAACGGCGGTGAACAACAGCACACGCCAATTCACCTCCAGAGGAAGCTCAATGCTCTGCCGTCCGCTCCCCACCAGTGCAACCAGGAGCTGGCTGAACCAGCGCGCGATGAGCAAGCCAAGCGCGCCGCCCAGGGCCGCCAACAGCAAGCTCTCGGTCAACAGTTGTTTGATCAGACGCATACGTTTCGCACCGAGACTCAAGCGCACCGCGATTTCCCTTTGACGCGCGGTTGCCCTCGCAAGCAGAAGACCCGCGACGTTAGCGCACGCGATCAACAATACCAATCCAACCGCACCCATCAGCACAAAAAGCGGCTCAGAAAACTGGCGCCGCAGCCGGTCCAACCCTTTGTTGCCCGGAGCGAGATTTAGCGACGGACGATTCTCCTGCGCCTTTTCCGATGTGATCATTGAATCGATCCGTTGATTGAAAATGCCGTCGAGTTCCGCCCGCACTTGTGGCTCGCTAACGCCGTTTTTCACCCGGCCCATCACCACCAGCCACCACGTACCGGGCTTCTCCCAGTAAGCCGAGGCGGCCGCGGCGGCGTCCCCGCCCGGCTGCAAAGGTCCGCCAAAGTCCAGAGCTTGCATCAACCGCGGAAACATATGCAGAGTAACCCACACCTCGACATCCTCGCCGGGCTGCGTCCCGGTGAATCCCGGCGGCGCTACGCCGGCCACGGTAAACGGAATACTGTTCATCGCAATCGTCTTGCCGACCACGGATGAATCGCCGCCGAGTTTGTTTTTCCAAAAGCTGTGCGACAGCACCGCGACTGCAGGCGCCGCCGGTAAGTCGTCATCAGGTAGAATCGGACGCCCAAGGAATGTTTGAACACCCAGCCCGCTGAAGTAGCTTCCCGACACCGCCTCGCTCGCGGCGGAGTGAGGTTTGCCCTCAATTTGCACGTTGGAGCCGGTAATATTAGCGGCGAACGCAAACAACTCGGAGCATGTTGTGTTCTCCGTCCGCATGGCATCGTAAATCGGGAACGGAACTGATTCGCTAAGCCATCCGCCGTTCGGGTCCTTGCGATTGCTGCCCTCGAGGTCTTCAACGATTGCAGGCCAGTCCTTGGCCGTCCACCTGACAAGTACCAGTTGCTGGGGATCGTGAACCGGCAGCATTTGCAGCAACACTGCATCGAGGACGCTGAAGATCGCGGCGTTGGCGCCGATGCCGAGCGCGAGGGTCAGCACCGCAACCGCGGTGAAGCTGGGATTCTTTCGGAGCATGCGAAAGCCGAAGCGAATATCTTGTAGTAGTGTTTCCACGATTGGTAATCCTCTCTGGTCCCGATACGCCTCTCTGATTTGTTCGACTCCGCCGAAGCTGCGGCGAGCGGCCAGGCGCGCCTCTTTGAGGGCCATTCCCCGGCGGATGTTTTCTTCCACCAGCATCTCGAGATGCACTTTCAGCTCTTCGTCAAGGTCGCGGTCGAGCTGGTTCTGACCAAACAGTCCGCAAATC
>JBASRM010000048.1:0-9020 GCA_049273835.1 Blastocatellia bacterium
GTTGAATAAAGGAGATGAGTGCCGGCCGGATTCAGCTTGGCTATGAAAACGCCAGGGTCTCGATTGCTGAAGCCGCCTGCAGCCCTGGGAAACCGTCCTGACGAGGTGCCGGCTACATAAGCGTTGCCTGACGAATCCACAGCCACGGCGAGAGCGTCATCGGCGCCGGGGCCGCCCAGATAAGTAGCATAAGTCAGGATGGGATCGATTATCAGCGGCTTGCCCTTATCATACGAGCCAATCTCAAATCCTACGTCTTGGCCGCTTTTCAAAACATATCGACCGGCAATCTCTCGCCTTTCACTTTTCTCCTCCTGGTATATCACCGGTTTGTGTTGTCGGATCTCGCCGGAGGAACTGTCGATCACCAGGTCTCCATTGGAGGCTGCGCGAAGCCGCCGCCCTCCATCGAAGCGCATGCGTATCGCCTTGAAATCAGCTCCGGGAGCCACACAGAAGTCAAATTCGAGACGCCGCTGATTGCCATAATAAACTACATCAACGCCAGGATAGACGCTTTCATACTTCACTTTCGCATAGGTGGGGACGCTCCTCCGCCATCGCCCTGGATCGTTGCCCACGAAGTAGTTGCTCTTGCCGGGTAGTTCGTCCAACGCCACCGTTCGCGCGCCGCCATTCGCTCCCACCAGCCTCATTCGAACGATTGACCATTGCGGAATTTCATTTGTCGAAGAATGTTTTTCCAATCGTGACGAATTAATGGTTGGCGGCTTGAATTCCAATACTGCTCCTTCGGCATTCAAGCACACCGTATGGCCAGTTCCGCGTGAGAAAAACTTCACTTGCGAATCAGCCTGCCCCTGATTAACTTCGAAGCTGAGCGGCAGGCGGCCATAGAACTCCGCGATCTTGGAGACGCCGGCTAGATCCATTGGCTGGCTTGTGGCCCCGCCGGATTCGGCCACGGCACTCGCGCATTTGACACGCTGAAGCAGATCCCCTGAAGCACCTACCAGCCCAGCAGAAGCCTGAAGCGCTAACCAGCCCGCAGCAATTACGATTACAAGAAACCGACGGATAGAGTTCGTTGTAGCTTTCACACGACCTCGCTTTTTCACGTCTCTATTCCAGGTTGAGTCACACGAGTTGACCCTATGCGATAGTTATGCCAGCTTGGTTCTCAATGCGGCGAACGCCGCGCTTGATCGGAATTGGCAGCGAAGGCGTGGGTTGAGCAAACGCGTAGGCTCCATTGCGTGCGTCATAATCAGAGTTGGCAACAGTTGTTCCGGGAACAAAGTAGCGGTGGTGGGAATGCTTTATACAGGGCGCGGTAGCGTATTCCTCTGTCCAGGACGCTGGGGTTTCTACAAATCACAAAGACGCGAGGACAAGGAGGAGGCGTAGGGTCTCAGCCCTCGCGTCTTTGTGTTATTCGCTCACTCACACCTCTAGGCACTCATTCGCTTCTAAAGGTCACGCTGCCGCTTATGCCGGAAACGGAAATCATCGCGCCACCCGATCCAACTCGTCCGCTAAAGTTGGAGTGACCCACTTTGTTGATGGTCACGTTTGGTGCTGCGGTGTTGACGTCTCCGTTGATCCCGCTAACGCTCAGATCGGCGTTCAACGCACTCGCAACGCGAAGCTCGACTCGGCCGCTGATTCCGCTGACACGCATACCGCGCTCGCTGACGCGAGGAATCGTTATCGTGAGGACGCCGCTGATCCCTGATATGTCCGAATAGCCGAGAGCTTGCGCGACGTCGACCTTGCCGCTTATTCCGCTCAACCGCAAGCTTCCATCGATCTCTCCGATGTTCACCGGGCCGCTGATCGCGTTGAGCTTCAAATCAACGTTTCGAGGCAGGCGAAGCGTCACTTGCTGCCGGGCTCTTATGTTCTGGCACTCGTCGGTGCGTTCCTGCTTGTGGCGCATTACTAAACTCGATGCGGTGTGCTCGATCCCAATCGTGTAGCAGTCGAGATCCTTGCGAGTCTCGCCCATCCGTACGATGTGCACTTCCGCCGCGCTCCCGCTGGTGGTCTCGACGTCGACCGAGCCTGAGATCACGGACAACTCGACACGTGCGCCCGGTTCCAGCTGATAAGTCTGATTGATCTCCTCACGTTCAACATAGTCGCTGTCGGCGATACGCTTGCGTTGCTGTTGAGCACCGCTTAGTGGCGCAATCATCAAAAACAGCGTTGTGATGCTCATCAGAACGATCAGTCTTTGTCGCATCGTTTAGTACCTCCTGTAACCAATGAGTTCGTAGCCCGGGCCTTGAATTGTTCCGGCGCTCCTTTGGAACTTCGCCTGAGGGCCGACCACAAACGCCGAACTACGAGCTTCTGTTTCTCACGCCGCCTTGGATCTCTCCTCGACGACCTGTCCGTCGAACAAATGCACAATGCGGTCGGCATAAGCCGCATACCGCGGATCATGGGTGACCATACATATGGTTGCGCCCGCACTGTTAAGCTCGCCCAGCAGCTCCATTACGGCTTCACCGTGCGCTGAATCGAGATTCCCAGTAGGCTCATCGGCAAGCACGATCAACGGGTCGCCGGCAACCGCGCGCGCAACCGCGATTCGCTGCTGTTGGCCGCCCGAGAGCTGGCTCGGCAGATGCCGCTCCCGATGCGCCATTCCAACTCTCTCCAGAGCCTCCCGCACTCGCTCGCGGCGTTCGGATACCCTCAAGCCGCGATAGGTCAGTGGCAATTCCACGTTCTCAAATACTGTTAAATCACCGATCAAATTGAAGCTCTGGAACACAAATCCAACCTCGCGATTCCTGATCCGCGCACGCTCGGGCGGTGTCAGATCGGACACGGTCTTCCCGCCCAGAAGGTACGCGCCTTCAGTTGGTGAATCCAGCAACCCTAAAATCGAAAGAAGCGTCGACTTGCCACAACCTGATGGACCGGCTATCGAGATGAATTCTCCCTTGTCGATCTTCAGATGAACCCCGGACAGCGCGTGTGTCTCCACCTCGTCGGTAAAAAACACTTTGGTTACGCCTTCCAGTCGAAGCAGAGGCTGGTCGAATCGTTTCATCATTTCTCCTTCAGATGACGCTATTTACGGTGAGATGAGCTGACGGCTGAAACAAGACGCTAGTTAGTGAACCTGAAATCAAAAAGGTTTCAACGAAATCAGAAATCCAAGTGGATAACCGGAAAAGTCTGCGTTCCGAGTGATCCGCTCTTCACTCGCCCGAAAACTCTCCAAGAGCAAATGCGCCTGGCTCACCCGGGACAGGATCGGCTTGTCCCGAGCTACTTTGCCAGTATCTCTTTAAAGAACTCCAAAGCGCGCTCATCGCCCGTTTGTCCGAGCCAGAACATCGCTTGTTTTCGCACCGCGGGTTTGGGGTGAGTCTTAGCGATTTTGATTAGTAGCGGTATCGCTTCGTTCTTCGGTCTCTGGCTAATGGCGAACACCGCATGCTTCTGAACTTCGGTGTCATCATCTGTCTTGTCTACGACGCTGCCCAGCACTTCAAGGCTACGGTTGCCTGCTCTTTGCCCGAGCCAGAACAACGCTTGCTTTCTCAATTCGCGGTCCGAGTCGCTCTCCGCCACCTTGATCAGGAAGTTGATTCCCTCGTCATCATTTCTGCTTGCAGCCGCAGGGTTGTCGCTGTTGTTTACCGATGCGGCGAAGATAATCTGCTTCTTGACCTCGCGATCAGTGATGTTCGAGTAAAGGCCCTGCAGAGCAGCGATCGCGCCGGGATCCTTGCTGATTCCGATAGCGAACGCAGCCTCTTTGCGGACCTTGGAACTCTCTTGATCGTTGCGGACAAGCTCGACCAGGAACGAGGTGTGACCCGGAGTTTGACCGAGCCAGAAGACCGCGGTCGACCGCACCCGTTCGACTGATGATCGGCGAACGAAATCTTCAAGCATGCCCCCGACACGCGGATCATCGTGAAGCGCGAGCGCCACGATCGAATGCTTTGGCGCATCGCCAACCTGGTTCGCATCGACAATTCCTTTCAAATAGGTCAGGCTCTCGTCGTTCCCCGCGCGCCCAAGCCAGTAAACCGGATAGCCGCTGTATTCGCGCCGCCTGTCGAGGTTGTAAATTTCAACCCTGGCGATAGAACCATCACCTGGCTCGTGAAGCATAAAGACCCCGAGATTGCGAGTCTCGATCTTCGAGCCCACCGACACGCTTGTGCCGTTGACTATGGTCGTGTTCGTATTCCAGTCCCCGTGGTATTCAACGTCGACGGCAACGCCGGGCCTGACATCGAATGAGTAAGCCGTCCAGAAACGTGTTTGTTTGGCGCGTCCTTGCCTGACCGCGAGGTCTATCCTTGTCCTCAGATTCGCGCCTTCAACGGCGATGAATCCTTCGCGTTGCGCTCGCGAGCTGGTAGAGCTCATAAGCACCACCCCCCCGATCACCAATGTGAGCATACAAATCTTTTTGATCATTTCGATGACTCCTTTGAACATCAGGACCTTTGAGGGCGTTCGTCCGTGGGTGCCCCGTCCCCCGCCTCTCGTGACAACGACTGAGCTGCCTAAGATATGAAGCCTCGTGCAGCGCGTCACTACTTGAGAATGTCTTCAAGAAACTTTGCGGCTTCAGGATCGCGACTCTGACCCAGCCAGAAGATCGCTTCCTTGCGCGCCTGAACGGATGGGTCTCGCTTAGCGATGTCCATCAGCTTTTGCAAGGCGCGCTTTTTCCCCGTTTGTCCGAGCGAGAAAATAACTTTCTTTTTTACTTCATCGTTTTTTTCAACGTCGTATAACTGGAGCAACAGATCGAGACCTTGCTCACCGCCTGTCTGTCCTATCCAGAAGACGGCCTCGCTGCGAAGCGCGGGGTTGTCCGCGCTGCGCGCGATTTCCATCAGCTTAGCCTTGGCGCGCGCGTTGTTCATCTGGGACATCGAGAAGATGATCCTCTTACGAATCTCCGCGCTGGTATCGGCGTCGTAGATCTTCATCAACTCGTCGGCGCTCTGTTCGTCACCTCGCTGGCCCAGCCAGAAGATCGCTTCATTGCGAACTTCCGGGTCGGCCCCCGAGCGGGCGATTTCGCTCAACTTGGATCTGGCCTGCGCGGTTCCGCGCTGCGAGAGTGCGAACACGACTCTCTTTCGAATTTGCGCGTCCGGATCGGAATCGAAGATGTGGATCAACTCGCCATCTATCGAATCGCCCTGGCGTTGGCTTAGCCAGAAGATCGCTTCCTCGCGCACCTTGCGGGACGTTGCCCCGCGCGCCAGCTCGCTCAGGAGCGCTGCGGCCCGCGGGCTGCCGTGCTGAGAGATTGCAAACACCGCGGCTTTGTTCACTTCAGTGTCGGTCGAAGTAGTCGCCAGCTCCTTGAGCAGATCGAGTATGCCTTCATCGCGCGTTTGTCCCAGCCAGAAGATCGCGGTCTTTCGGAGCTGCGAATCGGTTTCGTCCCGAATGACTCCTTTGAGCAAATCTACGCCGGCCTTGCTGTGATGTTGTCCAATCAACGTGATGGCTGCCTCTTTCATCCGCCTGCTCGCTTTGGAGTCGCGCTTCAAGAGATCACCAGCGATGGCGGCGCCTCTCTCCGGGTTACCCTGGAAGAGGCTTTGCAATGCGACGATCTTGGTTTCTTCGTCGTAGCTGTCGATATTGCCGACGGTCTGACGGTTGGGGAGAGCCGAGGCCAGCTCGATTCGCATCGTGTTGGCGTCATCTCTCCATTTAGATCGGGGGTATTCACTTATCAACCGCTCGAGAGTGCGGTCCGCATCCTGGTACTTCTCTTCCTTCTTCAAAGCAAAAGCCAGCCAGTAGAGCGCGGCGTCGGTGTCCTTTCCCTTTGGGTACTTGGTGACGTATTCGCGAAACTTCGTCGCTGCCTTGCTCCAGTCTTCATCGCCAATCAGATCTCGCCCTTCGCGGAAAATCTTCATCTCCGCGTCGGAGGCGCTCGAGGTCTGAACGAGCCGGTTGAGTCTTTCGAGTTCCTGGCTGTAATTCGCGGCGCTGCCGGAACGCGGCAGTAGAAGCAAGCTTCCAACGCCGAATACGATTATCAGAAATGGAAACAAGCGAGATGGTTTTACCCGGAATCGGTTTAGAACGTTAGTAGTGCGAATCATTTTCTCTCCTCAAACATTCTCGGCAAATTCAGGTTTCGTTCGCGAAGGCGCTTATAAGACCTGGCGCCAACTCTCCTTTTTGCGGCTGACGAATCGGCACTTGACCGCTCGAGAAACCGTCGTTTGTCGGACTCAAAATATCTGGCTCAAAGTAGGCGCCGAATAAATCTGCAAGGCTGCGACGATCTCTTTCTTCTCCATCCTCTCCTTGATTGTCCGAACATCGTCGCTGGAGGGCTCGTCGGGCAAATTTGCAATATCGAGCAGAAACGGCTCGAGACTCCCCAACAATTCTTCGACTGGCATGTTGCCCTTCGCTTCAGCGTCGCGCCGAAGAAGAACGTTTCTGTAAAGCAGCCCTCTTGATCGCTGTTTCTCGTAAGCAAGATCGGGAGCAGACCGGCCATCCGAGTCGCGTGTGTTCCTGAACGATCTCAGCAACAATTGCGCCCGCTCGATGTGGCGTGCAGTTTCGAAATCGACAAACGGGTTCATCGGCAGCTGGCGTTCAGCGATCAGATCAGACTCGTAATCGGGCAGACTAACGGTCGCCGTTTCCTCCGGCATCCTTCGGGGAATCCTGCGAGGACCTCTAGGAGCCGCTGCTATTTTGGAAACCTGCCTGGGTTCCGGTTCCTTTTTTGTACCCTCTAGTTGTGACAAACCGGGCGTCTCTGGTTGGCGCTCTTCCTTTGCTTGTTCCTGTGGCTGGACGACATGTGTGTTCTGAACTATGAGGACCCACAGTCCGCCCACTGCGATAAGAACCGCGGCGGCCACTGCAGCAAGCCTCACCCAGGGTTTTCGGTGCCACGAGAACTGCGAAGTTAAAGCCGGACTGAGCGGCCCAGGTTGATAGCGATACTTGCCGAGCACGCGTTCCAGGCGCTCGATTTCGGGGTCAGGTTCGCCGGATCGGTCCCAAAGATAATCGTCGTTCATAGTTGCCCCTCCTTCCCCAACTTCTCTCGGAGCATTTTCATCCCGCGATGCAGATTCACCCGAACGGACGCGGGTGTGAGACCGGTTCGCGCTGCGATCTCAGGGCCGGTCATTCCCTCCACGAGTCTGAAGACCAGCGTCTCGCGATAGGCTTCCGGCAGTCCACAGATCACGTCGAGCACGTTAGCTGCTTCCCGATCGGTTTCGGAGTGGCCGTGGGTCGCGACTTCCTCGTTCAATTCTTCAGTCTCATGCTTCCGGCGGTGGAAATCCATCGCCCGGTTTCGCGCGATCATGGCCAGCCAGCCTCCGAACGCAGCGTCGTTGCGCAAAGTATCGAGCTTCCTAAGAGCGGCCAGAAAAACATCCTGGACGAGATCATCGACGTCGCTCCACGGCACCCGAGCCAACAGGATCCCGTGCACCATCGGTGCATAGAGACCGTACAACCTGCCGAAGGCCTCCTGCTCGCCGTGACGCACAGCCCTGACAAGAGCTTCTTCTGAATTGTCCGTCACGCGAGCCTGCGCCGCCGGCTGAGTTTGTCTAGCCACAAGAAGTAGGCCGCCACTTTCAATCTTGTACATCTCTTGCTTATCCGGCTATTAAGACGCGAAGAGCCGGATGACTGTTAACAGGCCGAAGAATATCGCAATTCGGCTAATCATTTTAGCTTCAACCGTTCCGAATTGTGATCTTTCCATTGACCGGGTACCGCCAATTTCCTGGAGGCGCCGTAGACACAGCATTTACAGATCTCATAGAAACCGAAGTTCAGCGGTTGCGGCGAGAATACTCTTCTTTGCTTTTCCGGCAACTGCGATTCTCACTTATGGGCAGCTTTGATATAGTGGCGCGCAACTCGGCAACCATGAGGGAATTTGGATTGTGGCTGTCAAATAACCTCCTCTTCTTCTCTGGTTGAGGGACACAACCATTGAAGGGACGCAGAAAAAACGGAAGGGACACTCGCCCGAGTCTCTCTTCCGTTATTTTTTTGTCAGCACCCTTTTAAATCGTTGGACAAGGTCGGTTGAGCATTAACTCAGGTGCAAGCCACCAGCGGAGCTCCCAGAAGAAGTGGTGCAATAGAGTATTGAGAAGAGTTTCGCCACCAAGTCACCGAGGACACGGAGATCCACAAAGTTTTTCTTGGTGCGGCTTTGTGTATTAGTTTCTTCGTGGCAGGAGCGGCGCTACCACGCATCACCACTACCCCACTACCCTGAGAAGCGTATCTTGAAATCGGCGAGGGGGCTCACCTATACTCAGTCGTCGGCGATCGGAGGAGGGGTATCCTAATGGTAAGGAAGCGGTCTTGAAAACCGCCGGGCGAAAGCCCTTGCAGGTTCGAGTCCTGTCCCCTCCGCCATCTTCATTCGGATTGAGCCAGATCTAGCTTGTCACTTGAGCCATGACTTTACCGATTGCAACGTTGTGCTTCCAATCGACCGCGGAAAGGTTATGGTTCTCAACGAAAACTTGTATTTATTCCAACGCTTCCCGCAGCACTTCGTGAAGAATCTGACTAAAGAACTCGGTTGATTCGTCGTACTATTCTTACTATATTGTTGCCGAAACTAACATACTACCGCTTGACGCCCTAACTGCCCAGGCGTATCATCGGGCCGTTTCAAGTGCCCGTGATTTAGACCACACAAACTAGTTTTTAGTCTTTCACCTCACAGAGCGAAGATAAATAAAGGGGCAGTGTCTCGCTGCTAACGCTCAAGGCTCTGTCTTTTTGCCCGTCGATGCATTTTCCGTCCGCGGCCAAATTAACGCCTGGCGAGGAGACACTATGCGCTCCCTTCAAGTTGCGCCTCGCGCTCGAGTTGTTGGATTCATCAGGACAATCCTCAGTAGTTTCTTTCGCACAGCGCGCGGACGACGAGTGCTTTGCGTGGCCATCGCGTTTAATCTTCTTCTGTGGCCTGGGCCGGGTCTCGTCACCAATCACGTCCTCAGCTTTGCCAGACAGGCCATCGACGCGCGAGTTAGTTC
>JBASRM010000058.1:0-15050 GCA_049273835.1 Blastocatellia bacterium
GGCATAGCGATCATCCACGGTGTGACGGCGACTCGACAAAAGGATCCGACGTCCTAGGGGTAAAACGGCGATCCACAGACCAGAGAACCAAGAGCTGAGGGGATTTGCCCTGCATCCCGCCAATTCACCGGACTCGAAAAGGCGTTTGATCCTGCTACCTGTCGTCTACGGATGGTTCTCCGAAGATCTTTCACGGCACCAACCTTCCCCGCGCAATTGTCTACATCTCTTGGATACTCCTTTGCGCGTATCAGCAGCAATGGTCGAGAAGAGCTTTAGGCACCACATTTAGTGGCGCTGGGTCAGGGACTGTTTTCTCTTACCGGAAGGGAGGATTAGCTATGGGGCGCAAGAAGAGGGCGGGTCTAGGTTTAATGCTCGAGCGGTTTTCACTTACAGCTACGAAAGCCACGGGAACCTCCGGGGCGTTCGTCATCGCTCTGGCGGTACTCATTGTTTGGGGAATCTCTGGGCCGCTGTTCAATTTTTCAGACACCTGGCAACTGGTGATAAACACCGGCACGACCATTGTCACGTTTCTGATGGTTTTTCTGATTCAACGAACGCAGAATAAGGATGCGCTGGCGATGCATCTGAAGCTCAACGAAATTGTCTCCGCCATGGAGGGAGCCAGTAATCGACTAGTCGATGTCGAGGACCTTACAGAAGACGAGATTGCGATACTTCACAAGCATTACCAGAAGCTGGTTGCCATGGCCAAGCACGACACCAAACTAACGGAGACTCATTCGATCGAGGAAGCCGAAGTGCGGCACCGGTCCAAACTGGGGACGCGCCGCCTCGCTGGATGATCGGAGGTAGCACAGGTAAGCGACGGACCGCAGAGCAAAAGGCCCTCGCAGCCTCACCCGCGCGCCGTCTCGGCGATCACGAAGTCGACGACGTCCTCGAGGCGTCGGTTTCGGGCGAAGATCTCGCGCTGCCGGCGCGCGGCTGAGCCGCGCTCGACCGTCCTTCGCGCGAGCGTTGCGACTTCGTCCCATTCGCCGTAGTTCTCCAGCGCCGGCCTGACGGATGCGAGGAGCGACTCGACCATGTTCGCCGCGGGAACCGACGCCATCGCGTCGAGGTCGATGAGCTGCCCATCGAGCCCGTATCGCGCCGCTCGCCACTTGGCGGCGCGCAGCAACTCGGGCCTCACCTGGGGCGATGGCTCCCCGGCGATCGCGGCGTCGTAACATGTCCTGGCCAGGCCGCGGGCCAACCCAGCGATCATCACCGCTTCGTCCACCGTCATACAGACGTCGGTGACGCGGAACTCGATCGTCTCGAAACGCGCCGAGGGGCGCATATCCCAGTAAATCTTCGTCCCATCCGAGATGGTCTCCGTCGATTGGAGCGCCGAGACCAGATTGTCAAAGTCGGCCCGGGACGAGAACGGGTGCGGCGTGCCCGCGGTCGGCCAACGGCTCCACATCTCCGTCCGGAAACTCGAGTACCCCGTGTCGGTCCCGAGCCAGTAGGGGGAGTTCGACGCGAGCGCCAACATCACCGCGAGCCATGGGCGGCTCCGGTTCATGACCTCGATCGCGCCGTCTCGATCGCTGATCCCGATGTGGACATGGCATCCAAAGATCAGCTGCTCGCGGGAAAGCTGTGCCTGCTCCTCTGCCACTTCTACGTATCGCGCCTTGGGCGTCATTTCTTGCGCCCCCCAGTGCGAGAACGGATGTGTGCCCGCGGCCGCGATTCTGCCCCCGTTGCGCCCGGCCGCCGCGATGACCTCCCGGCGAAGCCGCGTGAGCTCCGAACGCACCTCGGCGACCGATCGGGCGATTGCGGTACCGATCTCGATCTGCGAGAGGTAGTGCTCGAACTGCACCGAGTCGCCCACCGAATCCTGCGCGGTCGCCAGAATCAGGTGCGCTCGTGACAGGAGTTCTCGCGTCGCCGGGTCGATGATCTGGTACTCCTCTTCGACGCCGATCGTGAAATCGTCATTTGTCACAAAAGTATGACCCTCACAATCCCTTCGACCGACAAGCATCCTCCGCCTTGCGGAGCGATGTCAAACGCCGCAGCAGCGTCCCACTTCCACACTCAGCCAGCGGCTACCAGATCCCGTAGCGGTCATTGTCACCTTCTGATGGTATTCTGATTCAACGGACGCAGAATAAAGGATGCGCTGGCGATTCACCTAAAGCTCAACGAGATTGTCTCCGCCATGGAGGAGCTGAAAGAGACTCTGAAGAAGCTCAAACGATGCCCGATTTTTCGTGTCAACTTTCCGAGACCGGATCGACGCTCACTCGCTTCTGGGAGCACACGGTCGGAAGCGATCACGCGCCGGTTGCGTTGCGCGCGGATTGGCAGCACCAGTTGCGGCGCAGCCATGAGGAGCTGGGCTTCCGTTATGTGCGCTTTCACGGCTTGCTCTCAGATGATATGGGCACGCTCATCTCTCACCAGGAAAAGTCTCTTTATTCGTTCTTCAATGCAGACCAAATTTGTGACTTCCTTCTGTCGATAGGGATGCGACCCTTTGTTGAACTGAGCTTCATGCCCGCCGCGCTCGCCTCCGGGCGCAGGACTGTCTTTCACTATCGCGGGAACATCACTCCGCCTCGAGACTATATCCAATGGGCCACTCTCATTAATAAACTGGTCTCTCACTGGGTTGAGCGCTACGGCATCCGTGAACTGCGTAAGTGGTTCTTCGAGGTGTGGAATGAGCCGAACCTCAAAGCCTTTTGGACGGGCACGCAAGCCGACTACTTCAAGCTTTACCGTTATACCATCCACGCCATTAAGAACATCGACGGAGCGCTTCAAGTCGGCGGCCCGGCGACCGCCGCCAATGCATGGATCGAAGAGTTCCTGGACTTTTGCGGGAAGAAGAGATTGCCGGCTGATTTCGTCAGCACGCACCACTATCCAACCGATGCGTTCGGCGAAGAGGGTGACGATACGTTGACGCAACTGGCAAAGAGCCAGCGAAGCATTCTGCGAGAGCAGGCTCAGGACGCGAAACGCCACGCTCGGGGAAAGCCTCTGTACTACACCGAGTGGAATGCGTCATCGAACGCACGCGATTCGTTACATGATGAACCCTACTCAGCCGCGTTTGCAGTGAAGACCATCATGGAAGCAAACGGACTTGTCGAAGGCTACAGCTTCTGGACTCTCTCAGACATCTTTGAGGAGAACTATTTCCCCTCGAAGCCGTTTCACGGAGGATTTGGGTTGTTGAACCTTCACGGCATTCCGAAACCGGTCTACCGCGCTTTTGAGCTGCTACACTCGTTGGGAAACGAGAGTTTGCTCGTTGACGGTCTGCATGAAACGGTCGATGCCTGGGTTGTTCGCGGAGTCAATAAGACAACCGTGGTACTCACAAACCATGCTCTACCGCGGCATCATCTTGAAACGGAGCGAGTCAGAATTCAACTATGCGACGCGGCTGAGCCGACAGCCGCGCAGGTGCAGCGAATCGACGAGGATCACGCGAACCCGCGGCGTTTATGGAAGGAGATGGGCGCTCCGGAGTATTTGAGCAGCGCACAGTTGGACAAACTCCATGACGCATCGCAGATAAAGCGAGGGCCGGTTGATTTCCGATACACGAATGGAAGAATCGAGTTGGAAGTCACGCTTCCGGCGAACAGCGTGGCGGCAATCGAATTTGAGTTCCCGCGCGAGTCCAAGTTGCGAGGTCTCCGGTGAATCCGAGACAACACTCCTATCCTGATAAGAAGCTCGACGTGCTTCAGCGCCTTACCTTTGATTACTTCGTTAAGGAAACGAATCCGGAAAATGGCTTAGTGCGGGATAGCACGCGCAAAGGATCGCCGTGCAGCATCGCTCCTACCGGATTCGCTCTCTCTGCTTATCCTGTTGGCGTCGAGAGGGGATTCATCACGCGCGACGACGCGATTCGACGAACCCTCACCACGCTGCGTTTCTTTTGGACCAGCCCGCAGGGTCCGCAACCCGACGCCACCGGCCATAAGGGTTTCTATTACCACTTCCTCGACATGACGACCGGCCGACGGGTGTGGAACTGCGAATTATCGACTATCGATTCGACCTTCTTGATCGCCGGAGCGCTGACCGCTGCGCAGTATTTCAATCGCGACACCGAAGATGAGTGTGAAATTCGCACCCTAGCCGACGCCATCTATCGACGCGCCGACTGGCAATGGGCCCAGAACCGCGGAGCCACCGTCACGCACGGCTGGAGGCCCGACAGCGGGTACATAAAGTACCGTTGGGAAGGCTACAACGAGGCCCTGATTCTTTACGTCCTCGGCCTGGCGTCGCCGACTTATCCGTTGCCCGAAAAAAGCTATCAGGCTTGGACCAGAACTTATGAGTGGAGAAGTTTGTACGGGCACGAGTTTCTCTATGCAGGCCCGTTGTTCATCCATCAGCTTTCGCACATGTGGATCGACTTTCGCGGCATCCAGGACGAATACATGCGCTACAAAGCGATCGACTATTTTGAGAACAGCCGCCGCGCTGCCTATATTCAGCAGCAGTATGCGATACGCAATCCGAAAGGCTTTGCAGGCTATGGTGAATACATTTGGGGTCTCACCGCGAGCGATGGTCCGGGACCGGCGAAGAAAAAGATCGGCGGGAAGTTGCGGCGGTTCTACGACTACGAAGCGCGCGGTATTCCCAACGGCCCGGATGACGGCACGCTGGCTCCGTGGGCGGTGATTGCTTCACTTCCGTTCGCTCCCGAGATTGTGTTGCCGTCGATCCAGTATTTCGACGAGGCCTTTCCTGAGATGACCAGCAAGTACGGATTCAAGTGCAGTTTCAATCCGACGTTCTCGACGGCGCAAAGCACGGAATGGATCTCAAAAGGCTACTATGGTCTGGATCAAGGTCCGATCGTTTTGATGATTGAGAACTATCGCTCAGGATTTCTTTGGCGGCTGATGCGCCGCTGCCCGTACATCGTAAGCGGGCTTCGACGGGCAGGTTTTTCCGGCGGTTGGCTTCGAGAGCGTGAGTAGAAGATATATTAGTTAGGTCTTGACCACCGATCTGGGCGTATGATATGCATATACTTGCAAATGCAAAGCCGAGCAGATAAGTTTCCTATGCGACAACAGAGACAACAGCTAAGCAACTTCAAAGCGGAATTCTTCAAAGCGCTGGCACACCCACTAAGAATCTTGATTCTCGATGCCCTGAGAGATGGGGAGCTGACAGTCAATGAGATCAGCCAGCGGTTCGAGGTCGAGCCTGCAAATGCGTCTCAGCAGCTGGCGGTACTTCGAACCAGAAACATCGTCATAGCTCGTAAAGAAGGTTCCAGTGTTTATTACTCTGTAAGTGATAAGACCGTGTTCAAACTGCTCGATGTAGCCAGAGACATTTTCAACAATCATCTGATTGGCGTGCGCAGCATGTTGGAAGAGATGGACTCGCAAACGCCGGTTAAGCTCGCAAGGAGGTAAAGGGCTCTAAACCACCGGGCCATCCAGGAATGGCTCGGCTTTTTTGGATGACGAACGTGCAGATATTTGAATATTCGCAGTCCGGCAGTTGTAGTCTGAGTAAGCGGGGATATGGCTAACTTCAATCAAAACAATGAGGAGCCCAGATCATACCGTTTAGCCTGACTCCCTGTATCAGTAGGTTGTAGCGATGATTAAGCAAGGAATGGTTCTCTGTCCCACAGACAGGCTCGGCTATACATACCGGCTTCAATCAGACCGGGCTATTGTGGGCGAGATGAAATTTCACACGCTAGTGCGTGTCAGAGCAGTTCAACAACTGCGTGTACAAAGTGCTGGTTTGAGCTGAGTCGAAAAAAGTGAACGACAACCAAATCAAAGAGGAGAAGTTTGACATGAGTGCAACTTCGGAGGCGCTTGTAGTAGATGTCCTGCGTGAGCAATTGCTCGATCAGCAGCCAGAATCGAAAGCTCTGCTCGATCGGCTGTTGGCGCGCGTTGGCAGAGCAGGTGATCGGGGCGCGTTCGCGCCGATTAGGAGTGGCCATTGTTCCGCGTGCGGGCTGAGCGTTGCAACTGCGAGGTTTCAGAGGGCGAAGGCCGGCGAGTTCATAAACTGTGCTTGTTGCTCGCGGTTCCTCTATATCGAATAGAGTTGAGCCTCTAACGCGCTGCCCCGAAACTTTCACAGGTCCAGGTCAAACTTTCTGGACCTGCAAGGGGGATTGAAATGAACAATCCTACTTCGACGAGAATTGAGCCGATAGGGCGCGAAGAGTTGGAGCGTCGAGTCGTTGAAATCATCTCCGTCAACCTCTGCATTGAAGGTGGTGATGTGAGACTGGGTTCGTCGTTCCAGGATCTCCTCGCGCGCTCATTCAAGGATCTCGGTGCGGATAGTCTGGATCTTTACTCGATCATGATGGATCTCGAAGACGAACTGGGCGTCCAGATACCAGATCGGGAGGCTCAGAAGTTCGCGACAGTCGCCGATGCCGTGGAGTTCATTGGGGATCATGCGCTAAATCCCACTCTATCAACTCGAGGCTCGCGGCAACATGAGATCAAGCGATCGGCATGACCGCAGAACGGCACGATATGACCCACGATCTGGCAAATAAGGAGAAACTGCGCCTCCGCAAGGCCGTTGACGCTCTGGCCAGCTGGATTAACTTTCCGCCTTACTCGCTGCTCAGCCGGGAATGGCGCAAGCGATACGATGAGTTGAGCGACGAGGTCGTCGCGGCATTCCGGCGGATCGACCCAGGTGGGCAGTAGCTTGCCGATGATTGCTCAAACACGGCTTACCGAATGCGCGTAAGGGGAAAGCGTCTTCAGCTAGTGAGCCGACCGAGCGGACGTCCTCATCGATGAAGCCGGCTCGGAATACGGCGTGGGCGAAGTAAGGAGGGCAACGATCTTGCGGGGCTATGGTATGCAGACCAGGACTGTGAATAGCGAACGGGTTTCGATACTGGTTGTCGATGACGACCAGTCGACACGCGATCTCTTAACTCTTAGCCTCCGCAAGCACTACGTCTGCGCTTCGGCTGCAACCGCAGAGGACGCCAGGGGCTTACTTGATAAGACATTGTTCGATGTGGTGATGACCGCTGTCGACATGTCCGGTTCTTCCGGCTTGGAGCTGTGTCGCTACATCCGAAAAACGTACCCTGACACGATCGTGTTAGTAATGTCCGATAGGGTCGATAGTCGAAACAGAATTAAGGCGCTGCAGCATGGCGCATTCGACTACGTATCCAAGCCCGTCGATCTTGAGATGGTCACAAGGTTGATTGAGTACTCGCTACTTCCGCCCTCCGCGTAGCGTCTCTCAAGTGTGGCCCGCAAGAAACCGCGCCGCCAGGTTTCGTACGTGCGACCGGGGAAGGGAAAGAACAAAGCCATGAAGAACAAACAGACTTCGATCTTAATCGTTGATAACCAAGCACCGACACGCCAGAAGCTGGCAGCTTTTCTTGCCAGCGAACATAGCTGCGCTACCGCCGCGACCGCCGAAGAGGCGATGGGGCTTCTCAGTTTCTGCCCCTTCGATCTGGTAATTACCGACCGGGAGCTTTCCGGGGCTTCGGGCCTCGCGCTCTGTCAATTCATCCAAAGGGCTCGCCCCGATACGCCAGTCATTCTTATGTCTAAAAGGATCACTCCATGGCAGAGAAGCGTAGCGGAAAGGCTAGGCGTGTTCGACTGCATAGGGAAGCCCTGTAGTCTTCTCAGCCTTCCGGATCTGATCGAGCGCGCGTTGCTCACGAAGACGCCAAAGAACGACTTCAAGACTAGAAAATCCCCGGAGATTGTCTACCAAACGGCCTGATAACTTTCCCCTTGTGAATAAGAGCTTCAACCTTTCATATGCAGGAAACGACCTTTAGGAAAGTCCAGACATGGGAGAGGAAATGGATTTCGATCTAACCAGCAGGTCGCAGGTTCGAGTCCTGCACGGCTAACTTTTCATTCTGCCAGCAACGGCTACCCGTAAAAGGTAGCCCTTTTCTCTCGTCTAAACTTGGTCTCGTTTTGTCCACCTGAGACTAGCAGTCTGCCGTCCGGACTAATGGCTACAGATCGAACAAGTAAACGGTAGGCCTTTTTCTCTCTTCTAAAGTTCCATCACTACCAACCAGACCAGGCAGCACTTCTTGGTGTTGCCGGTACGACGAATTCATTCTTGGCAGGGTTATTGCCAGTCTAAGATTCGGATCGCGTCGGAACGTTATATTGGCCGGCTTCCGTACGATTATCGATAGGTAGTGGCCTGTTCAAATACAATCGCGATTTAGGCTCTGAACGATTAGGCAAAACTGAAACGTCCGAAACCATATCCCGTGGGTCAGAAACTGGAGACGACTCAGACGACGTTCGGAATCTTTGAGTGCTCTGTCGACGAGTTTTGATGGAAAAAGACTAATAGTTTGTCTTTGGCATCGAACCGACTCCGCTTCATAACCAAATCAACCAGCATTGAAAGGAGAGCCAATGCAAGTAAAAGATATTATGACCAAGAACCCAGCCTGTTGTACCGCCGACACAAATCTTCAAGAAGTCGCCAAGCTCATGGTGGAGCACGACTGCGGGGAGACTCCGGTGGTCGACAGCAAGAACAGCATGAAACTGATGGGAGTAGTCACCGACCGCGACATTACCATCCGGACAGTGGCCGTGGGAAAGAACCCATTGGAGATGACTGCAGGCGATTGTATGTCCAGCCCCGCCGTTACCGTGACTCAACAGATGAGCATTGACGAGTGCTGCACGGTGATGGAGGAGAACAAGGTTCGGCGCGTGCCGGTGGTAGATGAGAAAGGCAGCTGCTGCGGAATAGTTGCTCAGGCGGACATTGCGAAACACGCCTCCCAGCAGGAGACCGGCAACGTTGTGAAAAAGGTTTCTCAGCCAACCGACGTAGCCTCGCGCGGGGCAAGCAAGTAGCGCGAGAAGGAACGCGATAGTCCGCGTTCAACCATCAACATGGCGCGGTGTAACCCTCGAGGGTTGCCGCCGCGAACTAAACAGAGAATACAGGAGAAACATTATGGGACTTTTTGACAAGATGTTTGGCCGGGGTGCTCCCACTGATAATGATTCACAGAAGCGCTTCGACGAGCTCAAAACCAAATACCAATCGGTGCTGAATGAGGCCGATCAAAAACAGCTCCAGTTCCAGAATCTACATATTCAGGACAACAAGCTGTTCATCAAAGCGATCGCACCGTCTAAGGATGCGGCAAATAAGGTTTGGGACCAGATCAAGCTGGTGAACCCAACCGGGGACGACATCGTCGCCGATATCACAGTCAGCGAGAGCGCCGCGCAGGCTGCGGCCGTCAGCGGCCAGCCCCAGGGCCAAGGCGGTCAAACCTACACAGTGAAGAGCGGCGATACACTGTCAAAGATTAGCAAGCAGTACTACGGCGACGCGCACGAGTACATGCGAATCTTCTATGCGAACCGCGATAAGTTGCGAGACCCCGATAAGATTCAGGTTGGTCAGCAACTCACAATTCCGTCTGCATAACCGGACCACTAGCGAACACGGCGCTCGTTTACTGAACGAGCGCCGTGTTTGCAGTGTGACATGAACAATTGACTTTCGGTGGTTCCCATCTAAAGCCCTCTAGGTCTCGCTGATCAGCGCGTCATCCAACTCGAATGACTCGGCGTAAATCAAACGCCCCGCTTGCCGCGCCGTCCTTCCTTCCACCAGCGAGTAGTTCGATGAGATGTACTCGTGCTCTTCAATCAGAAGCCGGAACCGTCCCACCTCAGGCGTTTGCGCAAATGTCACCGTGCCTGCCCACAACTCAAGATCCGGTTGACTGCCTATATGATCGTCGAATACAGCCTTCACCGTAGCCACCTCGGGCGCAACGTCGCGCCACGTCAGATCGCTCTTGATCTGGGAGTCACGTTCCTGAACCCGCACACGAATCTGCGTCGGACGCTTGCTTATCTCCTGAGGACGAGGCTCGCTTCGCACAACTGCCCGCGGGCCGCGCGGCGCCACTCCCGACACGACCACGCGCAAAGTGCGCGGGTGATGAGGATCTGAAGTGACCATCGCCGACCGGTCCGGCGTGAGCTGCGCAAAGTCAGCTAACACAACCCGCGACACTTTGGCATCCGCCAGTGCGTGCGGCTGGTACCGCACTAATGCTAGTCGGACAAACGGCGTGTACGTTTCACTGAAGGTGTTTATTGTAAGATCACCGTACCAAAGCCCGCGCGACTGGTCGAATTCAACTGGGAACCCAACCACGTCGATGCGTCCCGGTTCGCCTTTTGTATTTCGCGCAGTTCGCTCTTCCAACGTTACTCCCACATCGCTCGCTACCGCGTCCGGGAAGTTGTAGGTAGCCGGAACGCCGTACATATTGCCGGTTTGCCAGATCGGGTCCATGCCCCACTGGGTAAAGAACGGTTTGTATTTCTCGCGCGTATCCTCGTTTAAGACTCCGTTCTGATAATTCCACAGCGCGACGCCGAGCAATTCGCCCTCGCCTGAGGAAAACCACTACCGGTGCAGATAAACTCGCAAGCCGCCCCCAAATCGCACGCTGCGCTTCAAGTTGGTGTCAGTCTGCCGCTGCCAGCCGAACGTGGGAAGGACATAGGCTACGGTCGCGGCCAGCGGACGCGCGGATGCCGGCACGTCGACCACTATCGGTTCGCTCTCACGGGTAAAATTCAGGTCCTCGCCGGAAGGTTCCGGCGGATCGGGAGGGAAATATTCGCGGTAGCGGGTAGTCGCAACGGCTGTGTAGCTCACTCGATGATGTTTGGTGTCGTTGAACAGATGTCGCGGCGCGGCGTCGAAGAAAATGATCTTCTCATCATCAGGCGAGCCGGTTATGTCGCCGGCGCGCACGAACCCGATTTGATCGTGCTCGGGGTCGTAGTAGCCCACTGCGCGGTATTCTTTACCACTCGCCACCAGGTAAGCCTCCCTCAGATCGTGAAGAGGGAGCTCATCAACGTGCGCCGCGCGTTGGGCAATCTTCCACGTCTTCTCGGTTGCATCATCGACGGGATCGTCCCAGGTTGCATGAAGATCGGCCTTCGCCGTGCTCGCGCCGTGCACTCGCAGCGCGCCGATGAGAAAAGCGTCGGTCGCGCCCGGTCTGCGCCACGCGGTGATCGGCGCCTGGAAGATTCCGAGCTCGACATCAACTTCGTACCCGTGAAACGCGGAGGTCAAAATTACAATCTGATAGCGGTCGTCGCCGGACATCGACGTGCGCTGCAGGTCCGGATCCAGCGCAAAAGGATCTGGTCGCTGGATCGGATTGTAATCCGGCGACCACACCGCGCGCAGCGGCGCCCGATGCTGGCGCGAAAGCTCCGCGGCGCCTGATGGTGTCTTGAGCTGCAGGCGCGTGTGCCAGAGCTCGGTGCGCCCCCGAGTTGTAAAGGGCGTCGCTCGATGGCTCCAGACCACGTCACGATTGGGGGAAATCAGGAGACGATAGGGCAGCTCGAGTGCTGTCTCATCGGGTGAAGGCTCCTTGATCCCGGGGGCATTCGCGATTTGATCCTGCGTCGGATTCGGACCAATGGCGGCAATCGGGGTCACGCTAAGCTCAAGCTTGGACCAGTCAAGGAGTCCTTCAGTCGAAAACGCAATGCGCGCGGCTGCGGGCACCTTGAACACAATTCTGCTGGGATGCCCCAGCTCCGCGACGGCCGGCCGATTGTCGTCCACGAAGCCCGGCGGATCAAGCGGCTCATTGGTCGTGCGCGCATCCGGATCCGGTTGCTGCTGATTGGGGTCGGTCACCGGGGTTATCGCGACCGGCAGGTTCGGATCGACCGGCGGTTTGACGATCGCAGCTTCAAAGTACGCGCGCTCGGCAATCGTTTGCGGCGGAAAGATGAAAGCGAGAAAAGCAGGTCGCTGAGTATCTTCGACTACCAGGAAGGGTTCCTCCGGATTGCTCGAGTCGAGCCGCAAATTAGCACCTTCAATCCGCAAATTGAGCAGATCGTCGGGACGTATCAAATCGATCTTTGTAGCCATATCGGCAGCTCCCTTGAGGTTTAGAATTGAAGAAGTTCGTAGTCCGGCCTTGTAATCTCAAACCGAAGTTCGCGTCACAGCCGTCAGCGTTGGGAGTTTTGACACGTCGCTGCGTTGGTTTAAGCTCAGCGCCATCTCGACCTTGCCGCAGCCTGTTAGCACTCGCTTCAGTCAGCGCGGACCTGACCTCGCTTCATCAGTTCGTCGATGCCGGGAAGCATCGCAGTAAGGATCCAATGATTCGAGTATTTCGCCATGCGTTGGGTGGGCAGGCATGGGATGAGGCACTGCTGTCCGGGGTAGCCTGGCGCAGTGGTTTACAAGTTGTATTTGCCGGCTTGAATTATCGATTGTGCGATCCGCCGGCGGGCTGCTATCGATTTCATCGGTGAATGGCTTGAGAGTTCATCGATGGCCGCAGCGCATTTTTCGTCCTCTGTTTCGCTTGCGACTGCACGGGCCGCTCGTTCGACGCTCGAGAGTGCTTCGCGCGCGAACACTCGAGTGATGTCCGCTTGCACCCCGGCCTTCTCGATGCCGCGAACGGTTAGCACCCTCTGCGTCCGCAAAAGAGCGCTTTCCATCGCATACACGTCCATTACCATATCGGCGATTAGCGCGATTATTTCCTGTTCGTTTCGGGCGCCGTCGCCGTAAGCCTGATTGGCGGCCGCGATCGACGCGAGGGTCATCGACTTCGCAGCTTTGAGCAGCGAGAGCTCGTCGCTGAACGCGACATTCGCGCGGGTCATGTTCAGGGTCTCGCCCTCAACGTGGCCGGATTCGAGTGCTTCCGCGGCTGCCTCGAACAGCGCCAGCTCGCCGGCGGCCGCCCGGCGCAACAACTGTGACCCGATCACGATTCGGTTGATCTCGTTAGTGCCTTCGTAGATTCGCGCGATCCGGGCATCGCGATAAGCGCGTTCCGCCGGATAATCCTTCGAGTAACCGTAGCCACCGAAGATCTGCACTTCTTCATCCACCACGTATGCAAGCGCCTCGCTCTCCCACACCTTGATGATCGAGCATTCGATCGCGAATTGCTCGAGCACTTGCAGCACCTGGGCCGGATCGTCCTTGTCGGCGTGCTCGAGAGCTTCGTCTATCATTCCAAGCGTGCGGTAGAGGATCGACTCGCCGACGTATGCCCGCAGCGCCATCTCCGCAAGCTTGTGTTTGATGAGTCCGAAATTGGCGATGGGCTGCCCGAACTGGTGTCGCTCCTTGGCGTACAAGACCGATTGTTGAAGCGACAGCTTGATCGAGCCGATTGACCGCGCGCCCAACTTCAAACGCCCGATGTTGAGCACGTTGAAGGCGATCTTGTGCCCGCGCCCTATTTCGCCGAGGACGTTCTCTACGGGCACATGGCAATCCTCGAGCATCAGCGCTGTAGTGGAGGAGCCGTCGATGCCGAGCTTTTTCTCTTCGTGACCGCTCACCAGCCCCGGTCCGCGCTCCACCAAGAATGCGGTGAACTTCTCGCCGTCCACCTTCGCGAAGACAGTGAACAAATCGGCGAAACCGCCGTTGGTGATCCACATCTTCTGGCCGTTGAGAATGTAGTGCCGCCCGTCGGGTGACAATACGGCCTTGGTTTTCGCAGCCAGCGCGTCCGAACCGGACTGGGGTTCTGTAAGCGCGTATGCACCGATCCATTCGCCGCTCGCAAGCCGGGGCAGGTACCTGCGCTTTTGTTCTTCGGTGCCGAAGAATACGATCGGCAAAGTGCCGATGTTGACGTGCGAGCTATGGGTCCCTGCGAATGACGGTTGCAGAGCGAACTGCTCGCCCACAACCGCCGAGCTGACCTTGTGCAAGCCGAGGCCGCCGTACTTTTCGGGAATGTCTATCGAGAGCAGTCCCAACTCGCCGGCCTTCCGCATTAACTCGCGATGGACGGCGTAATCTTTGGCGTAGATCGCGTCCTCTCGTGGAATGACCTCTTTGAGCAGAAACTCCTCAGCGGTGCGCGCGAACATGCGCTGTTCGTCACTGATGTCTTCGGGAATGAATATCTCGTTTGAGTCGCGGTCTTCGATCAGGAAGCTGCCGCCGGTCGGCGACGGGGATTGTTTGGGCTGGCTCGTCATTGCGACCTCCTGCGGTTGAGAGGGTATGACAATACCACTCATCAAAACGAGAGGTCTACCCTTGGCTGTGCTGGTCCAGGCGGAAGGTCACAGCGACCGCAGCGGCCGCGAACCAAGGAAGTCGAAACAGAAGATTAAGCAAGATCGGCGAACAACCGGTCCACCGGGCCGGACCAACCGGTGAGCACTCGTGACTCCGCTGATTCGCTCGCGCCGTACACAACTATTTCCCACTTGGGCAGTCCACCGTCTATGGCCGGCGGAGTCCATTGACGCACCTCAATCGTTCTAGTAGTTGGATCAACCAGCCAAAGTTCTTTAACTCCCAGCGCGAGATAGGTATCCGCCTTGGTGGTGCGATCATACACCGCCGTGCTCCTGGACAGGTATTCGAACACGATGTCGGCTGACGTTCGCCTCCGACCCATTCGAGAAGCGAGCTCATTAGAGACGTACATCATGTCCGGCTCGACGTTCGTGCTTTCGATGTAGATCGCTTCACGCGGATGGTAGACACTGCCGGTGTCGCCGCTCGCCTCAAGGAACAGGAACAGCCAGCGGTTTAGTCGAGCATCGAGATCGCCGTGCGGAGGATCAGGCGGTGGGACCATATAGAGAACGCCTCCGATTAGATCGTAGTGCCAACGGTCCGGCGGTTCCGGTAACTCCCAAAACTCGCCGAGGGTGTAGTGACGCAGCAAAGGTGAGAAGGCTATTTGTGGGTCGATTAGATCAGCCGTGGACATGCTCTTATTTCCTCGATGTGCCGTCATCGTAGCACAGGGGGTGATCAGCCTCAATTGGCATAAGTCTTCGACGTTGATTACGCGCTAACCTTGCTCGAGTGAACAGCGGCTAGGGCTGCCGAATCACGCGTTCGAACTCGCTTCCGACATATCCCAGTTGTTCAAAAACAGAGAACGAAAACCACTGCCATCGGCAGGATCCTTGTGGTTGAGTGGCTTCATGTATTAAAGGAGCATTATACAC
>JBASRM010000082.1:0-11643 GCA_049273835.1 Blastocatellia bacterium
CCTGATAACCGCGTCATCAATAGCGACGACGTTGTTTTTCGGCGGATGGAATGGCCCGTTTGTCGGGAGGTTGCCCATACTGGGGCCGGTTTATTTCGGCATAAAAGTTCTCGCCCTGATCTTCACCGCGATGTGGATTCGCTACACCGTGCCTCGCTTCCGGTACGATCAACTGATGCGTTTCGGCTGGAAGTTTCTGTTGCCCGCGGCAATCGTCAACATCATCATCACTTCGACTGTGATCTTGTTTGTGCCCTAGGTCTTGTATGGAAAAGGCCCTGTTCATTGTTTTCGCGGTCATCGCCCTTGCAAGCGCGTTGAACATTCTGCTTCAACGCAATCCGATGTACAGTGCGCTGTCGCTGATCGGAACCCTGCTGTCGTTGTCGGCCCTTTATCTCACAGTGCGCGCGGAATTCATCGGCGCGGTGCAGATCGTGGTTTACGCCGGCGCCATAATGGTGCTGTTCATATTCGTGATAATGCTTTTGAACGTCCCAAAGGATCAGCCGCAGATTGAGAAGCAAAAGGGTTTGCGTTTGCTCGCAATCCCGTTTGCGGGACTGCTCATCGCCGAAATGTTCTTTGTGATTCGTCCAATTCGATTGAGCGCGTTGCCGCCGATTCCTCCGGGCAATGGCGATCAGGCCGTCGGCACTACCTGGAGCATAGGCACCGCGCTGTTCACCGATTATTTGCTTCCATTCGAGGTCACTTCAGTGCTGATTCTGATGGCGGTGGTCGGAGCGATGGTCTTGGCCAGACGTGAGGGAGATTAGGATTGCGAGTTGCGATTCCGGAGTCAGAGGGAGGGTTTTAGATCTAAAATTGTTTTCAGACTCCAGATTCAAGATTCCAGATTATTTGGGATTCATAGATTTAGCGTTGAAACTACCGGTTAGCTTAGGAGCACAATGGTTCCTTTATCATGGTACCTGGGACTTTCGGCACTGCTGTTTACCATAGGCGCTGTCGGGGTCTTCGTAAAGCGCAATGCCATCACGATATTTCTGTGCATCGAGTTGATGTTGAACGCGGTCAACCTGACCTTTGTCTCGTTGTCCGGTTTCTTTGGAGACGTCGGCGGACAATTGTTCGTGTTCATTGTCATGACCGTGGCGGCAGCGGAAGCAGCGGTAGGCCTCGCCATCATCATTTCAATTTTCCGCAACCGCGAATCGCTTAACGTCGATGAAGTCGACTCGTTGAAACTCTAATTCACGTAAGGACAATCCGGTGAAACATCCGCTTGCCAACATTATACTTGCGCCGCTCATCGGTGCGGTTGTCCTCGGGCTGTTCGGCAAGCGCATGAGCGAGCGGGTGATTGGAGCTATCGCGTGCTCAACCGTTGCCGTCTCTGCGTTGCTCTCGTTCTATCTCTTCTTTGAGCACGGTTCGACCTTAGCGATGGGCGACAGGATCCACGAGTATCTATTCACCTGGATCAGCGTGGGGAGCTTTCGCGCGGATTTCTCATTGCTTCTTGATTCGTTGTCGGCAATTTACATCCTGTTTGTCACGTTCGTTGCATTCTGGATTCACGTATTCGCCACGGGCTACATGCGCGGCGACAAGGGCTACTGGCGGTTCTTCGCGTACATGAACCTTTTCATGTTTGCGATGCTGACGCTGGTGTTAGCCGACAACTTCCTGCTGATGTTCGTCGGCTGGGAAGGTGTCGGGCTGTGCTCTTATCTGCTGATCGGATATTACTTTACAAAGGACTTCGCCAACGACGCAGCCAAAAAAGCGTTTATCGTCAATCGCATCGGCGACTTCGGATTCGCGCTAGGCGTAATGTTGTTGTTTTTGAAAGCCGGGTCGATCTTCTACTTCGACAACCCCGCAAGCGGAGTCCACGGCGCGTTCAATTGGGCGAGGATGCAGGCTTCCGATCCGCTCGCGTGGTCGGCGATCTTTGCCGGCGGGATAACGACAATTGCAATTCTCTTGTTTGTCGGCGCGGTGGGTAAAAGCGCGCAAATACCGCTCTACGTTTGGCTACCGGACGCGATGGCCGGACCCACGCCGGTGAGCGCGTTGATTCATGCCGCGACTATGGTGACCGCGGGCGTTTACATGGTTGCGCGCGCAAGCTCGATTTATGTACAAGCGCCGACCGCGATGATGCTTATCGCAATCATCGGCGCCGCAACTGCATTGTTCGCCGCGACGATCGGCCTCGCGCAATGGGACATCAAGAAGGTGCTGGCGTATTCGACGATCTCACAGCTCGGGTACATGTTTCTGGCCTGTGGAGTCGGAGCCTTCGCACCGGCGATCTTTCATGTGTTCACTCACGCCTTCTTCAAGGCACTGCTCTTCCTGGGTTCAGGCTCGGTGATCATCGGTATGCATCACGAACAGGACATGCGGCGAATGGGCGGCCTGAGAAAGTACATGCCGATAACCTTCGCTACGATGGCCGTCGGATGGCTGGCGATTTCAGGCGTGCCGCTGCTGTCGGGGTTTTTCAGTAAAGACGCGATCCTCTTTAGGACGTTTGCTACAGATGTGCTTCCAGACCCCTGGCCCAAAATACTTTGGTTTATCGCCGCCGCGACTGCATTGCTCACGTCCATCTATATGACACGGTTGATTGTGCTCACGTTCCGAGGTAATGAGAGATTCGGTGATTCGCCTGAAGCACCCGAGCACTTGCACAAGGAACACGTTTCTCATGCCAAGCCACACGAGTCCCCGAGGTCAATGCTCATTCCGCTGATCGTTCTGGCGGCGGGGGCGATCTTTGTTGGGTACATCGGGGCGCCGGAAGTCTTCTCAATTGGTCCAATTGGAAATCATTTCGAGCATTTCATTCGCCCTTCCGTCGAGGACCCAGCGCTCCATCGCGGTGCGAGCGATCACGGGAACTTGATCCAACCCGTGGTTGAAGAGGAGAAGCTCGAGATCTCGCTAACCGTAGTTTCGTCGATAATAGCGCTGGTTGGAATTAGTCTTGGTTGGCTGTGGTTCAATCGCAAGCCGCTTTGGGAGCCGCCTCGCTTACTCGAACAAAAATACTATGTCGATGAGGTGTACGACGCTGCGGTCGTCCAGCCGATCAAGCAGGGCTCGATCAACGTCCTGTGGAAGGCGATCGATGTGCAGATCATCGACGGCGCGGTGAATGGCGCGGGACAGCTTGCGAGTATGCTCGGCGATGCCATGCGCTACCTGCAGTCGGGGCTGGCTCGAAGCTATGTCGCTGTTCTAGTGCTCGGTGCGTTGTTGATCATCGGATATTTCGTAATCAAATGAGCATTTTGGGCGAGCCACGGCGGCCGCGCCTCGCTCCAAAACTTCGTGAGTGCATACGTAATGGAGGGACGGCCGAGGAGGTCGCCCGGACAGGTCGAGAGGGGGGAGAACATTCTCACAATCATAACTTTGCTTCCGCTGGTTGGCGCGATCGCTCTTCTTGTCGCGGGACGCGGCAGCAAGCCCAACGAAGGCGTTCTCAAGTGGACGGCACTTCTCTTCTCGCTTGCCACATTCGTTGTCTCGCTTGCCCTCCCAATCGGCTTCAACAAAGGCGCCGGTCTTCAATTCGAAACAAACGTTGAATGGATAAATGCGTTCAATTTGGGCGTGCGCTATCACGTCGCGATCGACGGCTTGAGCCTCTGGCTCGTGATTCTGACCACTCTTCTCGTTCCGCTGGCGCTGCTGTCATCGTGGAACTCGATCCACAAGCGGCTTCGCGAATTTCTAGTTGCGATGCTCGCGCTCGAGACCGGCATGCTCGGTGTGTTCGTGGCGATGGATATGTTCCTGTTTTACCTCTTCTGGGAAGTGATGCTGGTACCGATGTACTTGCTGATCGGCGTATGGGGCGGAGAGCGTCGCATTTATGCGGCGGTCAAGTTCGTCATCTACACGGTGGTCGGCTCCTTGCTTATGCTTGCCGGCATCATCGCGTTGTATTACCTGCACGGCAGCGCAACGCTGAACTTCACGTTCGACATTGCAACCATTACAAATGACGTAAGGACCCACGCGTTCATATTGGATCCGGCTACGCAGAGCTGGTTGTTCTGGGCGTTCGCGCTGGCGTTCCTGATCAAGGTCCCGCTCTTCCCTTTTCACACCTGGCTTCCGGATGCCCACGTTGAAGCCCCTACGGCAGGTTCTGTGCTACTGGCGGGTGTGCTTCTTAAGATGGGAACCTACGGTCTAATGCGATTCAACCTGCCGATCTTCCCTGACGCTGCGCATCAATGGGCGGTGCTGATATGTTCGCTCGCAGTAGTTGGGATAATCTACGGTGCGCTGGTCGCGATGGTGCAACCGGACCTCAAGAAGCTTGTGGCCTATTCGTCCGTAAGCCATCTTGGTTTTGTCGTTCTTGGCATCTTCTCGTTTACCGACCAGGGCATGCAGGGCGCGTTGTATCAGATGCTGAACCACGGAGTTTCGACCGGTGCGCTATTCATAATGGTGGGTATGATCTACGACAGGCGTCACACTCGCCTGATAGCCGAGTTTGGCGGACTGGCCAATGTAATGCCGGTCTTCTCAACCTTTTTCATGATCGTAACTCTGTCGTCAATCGCGCTGCCGTTGCTGAATGGATTTGTTGGAGAGTTTCTGATCCTCGTCGGCACGTTCACGTCGACTCTGCTTCCGCATGCGAAGTTATTCGCATCCCTTGCTGCGCTGGGAATGATTCTCTCGGCGGTCTATATGCTGTGGATGTACCAACGAGTCATCTTCGGCGAAGTGCGTAACTCGATCAACTTGAAGCTAGGAGATTTGAGTTTCCGAGAGAAGCTTGTGCTTGCGCCCATCGCTTTGCTGGTTCTCACAATGGGCGTTTACCCGAACCTGTTCCTCTCGCGCAGCAATCAGGCAATACAATCGATCAAAGAGCGTCTCATTCTGGTCCCCGAACTGGCCACGGAAAGAGAAGGCAAAACGGCGCCCATCGAACAACGCTAAATGGAAACGATCGGAATCAATTATCACGCGATCCTACCCGAGATGATCACGGCCTCGGTCGCGGTGCTGATCATGATGATCGACGCCCTGGCTCGTAAGATCGAACGGCGCGTCGCCGGCGTAGTCTCGCTCCTGGGGCTTCTTGGCGCGGGCGTCGCAGTCGTCAGCCTGTGGGGACGCGGCGGCGAATCGTTCAGGGGGATGATCATCACCGACGATTTCAGGCTGTTCTTCGCAATGATCTTTCTGGTGGTGACGTTTCTGACCGTATTGATTTCGCTTCGATGGATAGAAGATGAAGCGCTTCCCACCGGCGAGTATTTTTCGCTATTGATGTTCGCCACGACCGGCATGCTGCTCATGTCGGCTGCAAACGACCTGGTCATGATTTTTTTGGGTCTCGAGATCACCTCGATCGCGACTTATGTTCTCTGCGGGTATCGCCGGCGCGACTTTCGCTCGAACGAGTCGGCAATGAAGTATTTCATCCTGGGCTCGTTTTCGACGGCATTCCTCCTTTACGGCATCGCATTCGTATATGGCGCGACCTACAATCCCGCCGCCCATCCAGTGGCGACGACAAACCTGCAGTTGATAAAGGAGCGAATAGCCTCCGGTCCATTGTACTCGTCCGAGATGCTCCTGGCCGGCGCCGCGATGATGATCGTCGGGTTCGGCTTCAAGGTAGCCGCCGCCCCATTTCACGTTTGGTCGCCCGATGTGTATGAGGGGGCGCCCACTCCGGTTACCGCGTTCTTGTCGACTGGCTCTAAAGCAGCGGCATTCGCCTCGTTCTGCCGGGTCTTCATTCTCACTTTCGCAGCAACATCGTTCTCCGCAGGCACGGGCGTCTCGCTCAGCTTGCAATCGCATATAACCGACGCGCTGGTTGTGATCGCGATCTTGACGATGACCATCGGCAATCTGGTGGCTATCGTCCAGAGCAACATTAAACGCATGCTTGCTTACTCATCGATCGCGCACGCCGGGTATGCGCTGGTCGGCATGGTTGCCGGCGACTGGCGAGCGGTTGCGTTTTATCTGCTGAGCTACGTGCTGATCAACATCGGGGCTTTTGGAGTCATTGAGCTGTTCGCGCGGCGCGGTGACAAGCGCGTTGAGATTTCGGACTACGCCGGCATCGGATTTCAATCGCTGGCGCTTGCCAGCACGCTGTCGCTCTTTTTGTTGAGCCTCGCGGGCATCCCGCTCACCGGCGGATTTATGGCAAAGCTGTTGGTGTTCAAATCGGCATGGGCCGGAGGCTTTCACGTTCTGGTGGTGATCGGTGTCATCAACAGCGCTATCTCGTGGTACTACTATTTGCGGGTGATCGTGGCGATGTTTTTCTCCGAGCCTGCCACCGCATTCAAACCGCCTGCGGTGGCTCGCTCAATGACCGCCGCGTTGCTCCTCGCGCTTCTGGGGACTCTGTATCTCGGTATTCTACCGGGTCGGGTTCTTGATACTCTGGAGCGCGCGCGCATTCAGGTGACTGAAACGGGGAAATGAAAACTGAGCCGAAACACATTGCATCGATCGAGCCCCACCTTGCCCGCGTTGTCCGCCCAGTGAAAGTTGAAGACATTGCTACCGAGGTAGCGGTGCAACTCGGCGACCTGTCCATCACTGCCATTTACCGGGACAAGATTCGCTCGCAAAGGACGCGGCAATATGAACTTCGCGCGTCACCCAAAAAGTCTTCGGTAGGAAT
This sequence comes from Blastocatellia bacterium, assembly GCA_049273835.1. Classification (GTDB taxonomy): domain Bacteria; phylum Acidobacteriota; class Blastocatellia; order UBA7656; family UBA7656; genus Onstottus_A. The sequence goes on from JBASRM010000082.1 coordinate 6,659, forward strand.
ACTTCACACCCTGCTGGGCATCGAGCTGAAGGTTGCTAACCGCAGGCTGTTGTGTCCCGATCTGGCGACGGCAAGGTATCTCTCGGTGTTCGCGCGGCTAGGCTGTGACGTGATTGCCGTTCCCTACGACATCACTCAGATTTCGCGGATCGCCGATGAGCTTGAATCAAGCTGGCATCGAATGATGCTCCTCATAAATCATCTGACTGAAGGACGCAGCGAGCGCCTGCGCGCCAACGTTCGCCGGCGGTTGGTCGCCGACACTCGTTCGGCCATCGCATCTCTGGGAGCCGGGTCCAGATTCCCTGAGTTCAATCAGACTACCCGCCAACGCCCCGGGCGCTAAATAGGGCGGTCCGTAGAACAGACACCTGAAATGAGGAAGATAGGTATTTTACTATTTTCATCTTTCATTTGTCATTTCTGGGGCTCGTCCAGGCTGCAGAATCGTGGTCTTGACCGCACCAGTCGCATGATGCAGCATTGAACAAGCAAGCTTAACGGACAAGGTCAAATGTACGACGAGGAAACTGAAGAGGTGAAGGTATTCACTCTGGGTGAAGCTCGCAGTCTGATCCCCAGGCTTCGCAAGCTGCTGGCGCGGGTCATCAAAGAACGCGAAGCGCTGTTGGATATGCGAGTCGAAATTGACCTGGCAAGAGAAAAGGCGGCAGAAGGCGGTGGTGGCAGTCCATTTGGCCCGGCCTACCTTACGCACTTGATCGCGTTTAGCGAAGCCATCCAGGAGATCGAATACCTCGGCGTGCACGTCAAGGACTTCCGCAGTGGACTTGTTGATTTTCCCTACGACCGCGAGGGCCGCATCGTCTATCTATGCTGGAAGCCTGATGAAGATGAGATAGATTGGTGGCACGAGACCGACGCCGGATTCGCCGGCCGACAACCGCTTACCGATGAGTTTGAATGAGTCCTGAGTCTACGGACTTCGCGTGAACTCCGCCAGAAGGCCGGTTTGTTCCAATCGTGGTTACGCGGCGGCCGGAAGGATTATCTCAAACGTAGTTCCTACACCTACCTGGCTGTCAAAACGAATCTCACCACCGTGAAGTTGAACCGCTCGGAACGCCTGAGCCAGCCCGATCCCGGTGCCGCCTTTCTTGGTTGTGTAGTAGAGATTGAAGATGCGCTCCTGATCCTCATCGGCGATTCCGACGCCCCGGTCGGTTATCGTTATCCGCGCAGAGCCATCGTGGCCGCGTGCGGTAGCTACTTTCAGCGGACCGCCCTCGGGCATCGCCTGGCACCCATTGATGATTACGTTTAGTAAGGTCTGTTTCAAAAGATCCGCATCCCCCTTGATCACCAGTGGGCCTTGTTCGAGTTGCTTGTTGATGTTGACGCCGCGCTCCTGTGCTTCGGTGGAAGCAAGCGCGGTCACCTGGCTCACTATCGAATTCAAATCGATCGGCTGGAGATGAACTTCAACCGGCCAGGTGAAGTTGAGAAACGTTTGCACAACCCGATCGAGTCGTTTGATCTCTGAATCGAGTATCTCGAGTTGAGGTGTCGGGTCGGAGTTTCCGGAGTCGAGCTTGGAGCGCAGTATCTCGAGATGAATCACCATCGCGTTCAGAGGATTCTTGACCTCGTGAGCGATACCCGACGTGATGCGTCCAAGATCGGCCAGTTTTTTGGACAGGTCCCATTGCGATTCGAACTTTTGAAACGACTCGTAATCGCGCATGCTGACCAGCGCGCCAACGGGCTCGCCCGCGTCTTCGATATACTGAATGGATGCCAGCAATTGGCGAGGGCGCGGCGAACCTGGAAGGTGCAAAGTTGTTCGCGCAATCGACCTTCTCTCGTTGAAAGCGCGCTCGACGGTTGTAACCAGGGGATGATCTCGACCAAGCGTCTCATCAATCGGTAGCCCGCTGAGTTCAACGTCATTGACGCCGAGGATTTGCTCGGCGTCGGGGCTGGCGAGGATCACCCGGCCTTCGCGGTTTATCAACAGCAGGCGCTCTTCAAGATGACTCATCACCTGCCGCAAGCGGCCGCGCATAATTTCCAACTCGCTTCGCTCACCCGCGAGCCGTTCGCCCAGTTGTTTCAGCCGCGCGGTAACGCCGGTTACCATTTGGTCCCGCGGCATATCCAGATCGCTGATGGCCGAGGACTCATCGGGGCGTCCCAATCGTTCAATGCTGGTCGAAATGGCTTCGAGCGGCCGCAAAAGCAGATTTGCAGAGCTGATTGCAACGATCGCAGCTCCGACAATGGCCAGAAGCCCAATGGTCAAATTGATCGCTACCGGAGTGAGCAGCTCCTTCTGAACGGCCGAGGCTGACACGCCGATGTGAAGCTCACCGCTAAATGAACCTTTGTCGAGACGCGTATGGTACTCGTAGATACGCGGGCCCAGCATCACTCGCGCTAGTTGAACGTATCCGCTCTGTTGCGCCAACTGGTCAAGATTTGGCCGGTTGGATGGCACATCGCCTATCGCGTGGCGGTTTGCCGCCAACTCGTGCCTGCCCTCGGCATCGGTTATGATCTGGCCGCTCGGGTTGGTTAGATAAAGGAAAGCAATCGTGCGCGAGGTGACGATTGTTGATTCCATCAGCCCCTGCAACCCGGAGTGCTCGCTCACTAATGCGGTGTAATCATCCTGATGATCGACCGTGGCGTTGTGCGCAAGCTCCTGGATGACCGCGTACCTGATCTGCTTCGAAAGCTGGGTTGCTTCCTCGGCCGTCCGGGTAATGATAACTCCTGTCAGATGTGCGATATTAACGGCCGTGGTAACGACCACAACCAGCGCAACGAGCAGCGTGATCAATGCAATTTGACGGGCGCGTACCCCCAGCTTAAACCAGGAGGAGCCCCTGGGCCGGTCGGTCACCGTCGATTCGAGCGGGCCGGCTTGCGTGAGTCGTTTGCGAGCGTTTACCGTGGTCGCCATTTCACTAAGGTGATGAAGGTTAACGGGTCCGTTCTAACCTTACTCTTTTTCCAGCCCCGCCTCGCGATACGCCTTCAACTTGTTGTGAAGCGTTTTGAGGCTTATGTGCAATGTTTCAGCGGTTCGCGTCTTGTTGTGCTCGGTTCGGGCAAGTGTACTGAGAATCACTCGACGCTCAACCTCTTCGAGGGGCATGCCAATCGGTATCATCACGGCGTCGGTGGTAGGTGAGGGTTCCTGGCCGGTGATGTGAAAAGGAAGATGACGCTTTTCTATTTGTTCGCCTTCGCAAATAACGACTGCGCGTTCTATCACATTGCGAAGCTCCCGAACGTTGCCTGGCCAGTGATACCCGAGCAGCGTTTCCATTGCTTCCGGTGAGATCAGCCGCGCCGTTTTGTCGTGGCGCTTGCTCAACTCATCGATCATGTGTTGAACCAGCAGCGGAACGTCGTCGCGGTGATCGCGCAACACTGGAAGCCTGATTGTAATTACGTTGAGCCGGTACAGCAAGTCCTCTCGCAGAGTGCCCTGCTGCACAGCTTTAACCGGGTCTTTGTTGGTGGCCGCGATCACTCGGACGTCGACGCTTGTCTCTCTTGCGGAGCCGAGTCGCCGGACCTTTTTGTCTTCCAGTACTCGCAACAGCTTTGCCTGAAGAAGAAAAGGCATGTCGGCAATTTCGTCCAACAGCAGGGTGCCGTTGGTGGCGAGCTCGAAGCACCCGATCCGCCGGTTTGCGGCGCCGGTGAACGCGCCCTTCTCGTGTCCAAACAACTCCGACTCCATCAACGTTTCGGGAACCGCGGCGCAGTTGATCGCGATAAACGGCTGAGCAGCTCGCGGGCTGAGCTTGTGAATCGTACGCGCAACCATCTCCTTGCCGGTTCCCGACTCGCCGGTCACCAGCACCGACACAGCGCTGGGCGCCACTTGCTCGATCAAGGTATAGACCTCGCGCATGGCGTCCGAAGCTCCAACCATCTCGCCGAACGCGCCGTACTGGCGAAGCTGACGACGAAGCAGTTCGTTCTCGCGCCGGGCGCTGCTGTACTCGGCCGCCTTGCGCAGCACAAGCTGAAGCCGGCGCATATCAATCGGTTTCTCGAAGTAGTAAAAAGCGCCTTCATCTTTGACCGAGCGAATCGCCGCGTCGACAGAGCCCTGGCCGGTCAACAGGATCACAGCAGTTTCAGGGTGTTCGGCCTTAAGATGAGCGAGCAGCTTGAAACCGTCCAGGTTCGGCATCACAACATCGGTTATCACCACCAGAGGCGCAAAGCTCTCAACCCGTTCGACGGCTTCACGGCCGTCGGCGGCTGTGTCTGTCGAATAGCCCCAGCTCGAGATCACCTCGCTGAGGCCCTGTCGCGCTGGTTCTTCATCATCTACTATGAGCACGCGCTGGTCTGACATTGCGAAAAGTTTAGCACAGACCGCGCGGTTGTATGACGGTTTTCAGACCCGCCGTCGATTCAGTGTGGTCAGGGCTTACACTTCGCTGCCCTAGATCCAACCTTGTCACGGGTATCCAGACCGCGCCCCGGGGCTGAACGCCCGAGGCGGATTTCGTGATAATCACGAATGATTCTCACAAATTCTTGCGTCTTTACTCATGGAGGGAGTAAAGTCCGATTTCGCAGACACCGCTCGTTCGATTTCTTTGAGTATCCAGACGGCGAGGAAGTAATGAGCCGTGGTGGCGGACACGCAAACCATACGCTTTGCAAAAAAGCTGACCCGCATTATTATTCCGTCGCATCGGCTGTCATGCGCCTGATATCCTCTCATCCGGCACGCGCTTTTTTCTTCGCGTTTGAGACCGGCTGTGTGCTCTTCGAGGCAAAGCGGCATGAATGATCGCCTGCTAGGAACAATCCTGGATAACAAATACCTTCTTCAGGAAAAGATTGGTGAAGGGGGGATGTCTACCGTTTATCGGGCCAAACACCTACAGATGGAGCATTTGGTTGCCGTCAAAGTGCTTCACGCTCACCTGGCTTCAGATCAGGTTGCTGTTGAACGATTTCGACGCGAAGCCCGTGCAGCCGCTCAAATT
>JBASRM010000315.1:0-5279 GCA_049273835.1 Blastocatellia bacterium
TCTTTGAACAGCGTGTAGCCTAGCCGGATTCTAGCGGCGTTAGTTCGCGGATTGTTCTGGGCGAGTGCCGCAAACGTTAGAGAGCCGAAGACCACTATGATCAGCAGCTTTCTCCATACGTTTTGAACCGGAGGTTTCATGGATTAATCGGGCAAAGCCCTGGCCGTTAAGTTTGTACTTTCGGAAGAGACGCTCAACCTGCTGCTCGGGACCGCTGCTGCATTCTCGTCACGCATCGCTCGAGCTCGCAACGCATAAGCGACGAGCTTAATTGAACCCGGCGGCCGTGTCCAGGCAACACCCACTCGAATCGGTAGTCCAGCAAACTCTCCATCGAGCGAGTTTGCTCGGCCCACGAGTACCAGCAAACACCATGCGATGCGTGAAGCGAGTTGTAAGACTCGGACCACCAGAGATGATCTCCCGAAAAAAGATAGCGATTCCGATACAACAACACTGTATGCCCGCGGGTGTGCCCGGGAGTCGGAATAGCCACCAGGTTTTCATCAAGAGTGATGGCTTCGCGTCCCGCCATCACCCGCTCGATGCCGGTCAGAGAGCGCCCAATGTCATCGCGATGCATAATGCGATCGGCGTTGAAATGACCTGCCCACTTCTCGTGATCGGCAACGTCGTCGCGATGGGTAAGGAACATCAACCGTACCCCGCCCATCTTCTCGATGCGTTTGACCAGTGGGTTTGCGAACCGGGGGGAATCGATCAACACATTGCCTTCAGGTCGCACGATCAGATAGCTCGAGGCGCCGAATGACGATTCCGATGCGAACCCACAGAAATATACGTCGTCTTCTATCAAATCAGGATAAGCCGCAACCGCCGATTTTGCGGAGCGGTTACTTAGAGTTCCGATGGAAGCTGTCGGACAGGTAACCAGCGCTTTCAGCGCGGCGAATTCCTGGTACGCTGTTTCGGGTTGGTGATTCACCGCCGACTGATCGCCGGCATCGACGAAGGTCTCAGGCGCAATCTGGCGGCAAAGATCACAGTCGATACAAGTGCTATCAACAAAAAAATCGCCGGGCACGTTTTCAGCAATTCTGAGTTCCTGTAATGCCATACCCTAGTTCCCAACTCCGTTGGCGTTTATGTTTATATAAAGCCCAACCCGCAAGTATTAACTATAGAAGTTTCATGTTCATAAAGCGAACGCGCGAATTCGGCGTTCCAATACACTAGTTAGTGAATCGCGCCTCCAGCCGGATATAGGGCCTCAGTTCATTCATTACTTCCTCAAACATAGACGGGGTGAGCGATTGCGGACCATCCGACCAGGCCTCTTGCGGGCGGGGATGAACCTCGATGATCAGACCGTCGGCGCCTATCGCTACCGCCGCCTTCGCAGCCGGACGAACGAGACTCCTGCGGCCGGTGGCATGTGAAGGGTCGACGATCACTGGCAGGTGACTCAACTCATTGAGCAGCGGAACCGCCGCAAGATCCAACGTATTTCTTGTGGCGGTCTCAAAGGTTCTTATGCCTCGCTCGCAAAGCATTATTTGGTCGTTGCCGTGTGAGGCAATGTATTCAGCCGAAAGCAGCAGCTCCTTGATCGTCGAGCTCATTCCACGCTTCAACAACACCGGGCGTTTGGCGCTTCCGAGCCTTTTAAGAAGAGCAAAGTTCTGCATGTTTCGCGCGCCCACCTGGAGGATGTCCGCATACTCGGCGACGACCTCGGTATCTTCAGTGGTCACGACTTCGGTCACGATCTTGAGCCCGGTGTGATCTCGCGCTTCGGCCAGCAGCTTGAGACCTTCCACTTCGAGACCCTGAAAATCATAAGGAGAGGTTCGAGGCTTGTATGCTCCTCCTCGAAGCACCTGTGCGCCCGCTTTTTTGACTGCCTCGGCAGTCTCCATCAACTGTTCGCGGGTTTCGACCGAACAAGGCCCGGCCATCACGACGAACTCCTTGCCCCCGATCTCGAGATCGCCGACACGCACGATCGTTCGGTGAGGTTTCAACTCGCGCCCGACTATTTTGTAGGGCTGAAGAATGGGAACGACGTCCTCGACCCCGGGCACCGAGCGCAGGTTTTGCAAATGGTCTTTGTTGTCTCCGTGCCCGACGGCGCCGATGACGACTCGCTCTTCGCCACGAATCACGTGGGGTTTGTAGCCGTATCGGCGGATGCTCTCGCAGACTTCGTTGATTTGTTCTTCAGTAGCGTTGGATTTCATAGCGATGATCATGGCTCATTCTCCTCTGTAACAGATTGGCTCGATGGCTTGCAAAGACGCAAAAGTCGGAACGTGGCAAGCCACTCATCACGCACAAACGCATCAAGCATCACTCCTCCAGTAACTCCCCAGCACACGGACGCTCTCGGCAAGCTCCGACAGATGAGACAGGGCCCGCTCGACGTGTGCGTCCTGATGGTCGCCGATCAGATCTAGATAGAACGAGTACTCCCAGGGACGGCCTTCGATCGGGCGTGATTCGATCTTGGTTAGGTCGATGTCCCGCAGCGCGAAGACCGCGATGGCGCGGAACAACCCGCCGGGCTTGTTGGCTACGCGAAAAACTATCGAAGTCTTTCGGGCCGTCGCGCTTTCGGATGTCTTGATCAAAGCCGCGCGGTCGGGACGGGCCAGCAACAGGAACCGCGTGAAGTTCTTGGCATTGTCTTCGATGCTTTCGGCGATAACTTCAGCCCCGTAAACAGCGGCGGCGGTCGCGCCTGCGATTGCCGCGTCCAGGCCTGAGTTGTTCTCGACTATCATCTTGACGCTTCCGGCAGTGTCGTAAGCGGGCACCACCTCGATCTGCGGGTGCGCCCGAAGGAACCTCTCACACTGGGCGAGCGCTACCGGGTGCGAATGGACCCGGCGAATGTCTGACAGGCTTACGCCGCGCGGCGCGATCAAATGATGCACTATTCTTAAGTTTGTCTCACCCGTGATTGTGAGGTCGTGTTCCATCAGGAGGTCGTAGTTCTTGTGCACCGAACCCGCCAGGCTGTTCTCGATCGGAGCAGCCGCCGCGTCCGCCTTGGCCGTCGAGACAGCCTCGAACATTTCTTCAAATGTTCGGCATGGCATGGTTTCAATATCCGGACCGAGAAGCTTGCGTGCGGCGTCCTCGCTAAAGGCACCGCGCTCGCCCTGGTAGGCTACACTGATTATGCCATCGTTTTCTTTCATCAATCCTTCTCCCAAGAAACCGTGAAGCCCGCTGTCTTCGTCGGAAGGAGCGGGCTTCTTATGACCTGTGCAATGTGATTTCGGTCTAAACCATCGCGCTCCCCGCTCCTGTTGCGGCGCTAAAGCTAAAGAATCTAAACGAGAAGACGGGCCGCGGTTTCGTGACGCTTGCCGGTTTCGCGGGTTTCGCGTGACTGTTAGATCCTGATGCGTTTAAGTTCATTTTGAAGTCTGATTCGTTACTCAAGCTCGGCGGGATTATCTGCGAGAGCGCCAAACCTGTCAAGTCACATCCCTGCCAAGAGCCGGGCTTCTTAAACGAACTGGCATTGCTCTACGTTGAAACTACGGCTGAATGGGAACCGCTTCACAATCTGAATGAGTCTCGACTATCCCTAAGCCTTGCCTCATTGATCTAACTCCTGCGCGAGACCTTTTTTGCATTAATTCTGTTGCTGATTGCGTCCTTGGTTGTAGAGGATTGTGAACGACGTCTGCCAGGCGAGCCTTCGAAGCGTGTGCACTATCGGGTAGGAACCTATGAAGCTGCCAGAGGAAAACTGCGAGTCAGTACTCAGACAAGAAATAATTGAGTCAGAAAAAACTCAAGCGGACTTTCTGAAGTGGAAGTTGATTTCAGTTGCAAGTATTGCGTCAATATTCTTGAGTTTCAAAGTTGCTAACACCTACGACCTTAGTATCTTACTTTGCATCGTTCCTCTAATTTGTACATACGTTGATCTAATAAGTGTTCATTTGATGCTTCGTATTGTTCTTATCGGTACCTACTTGAGAAAGACAAAACGGAAGCTTGGCCAGCCCGACTATTTGGAGTTAAAGGACTATGAAACATTTGTCGCGGATATTCTCGGCAAGGCTCGCGACAATCCTTTTTCCTTGTTCGGACTGGAACTCGCTGCCATTCATGGTTCAACCCTGGTTTTTTCAATCATTATCTTGACCTATGGTTTTGTGCTGGCCTCATCAAACTCAAGCCTTGCCTACCTATACCTGGTTTCAGGGTTCATCGGGATAATCTTTACCACTCTGCTCTTCGCAACATTCGGTAAGAGAGTACGGAGGATCATGGCGACTCCGATCGAGAGAAAAGTCACACTCCGAGGGCATAGGGCAAGGTCGATTGACGGGGATGACTTTACCGGCTTAGCCGCACCCGGCCGCGGAGAAGCAAGCTCTGAGTAGGATCGTAAACGTACTTGTGAGTAACGCAACCGCGCAACCCGGGGGAATTACATCATTCTCACGGTATCCGCACGACAAGGGGTAACGCCGGCGCCTTTTGATTGGACTTGCCGATCTCGACGCGCTGGGGCATCTGTCTGCCGTCTATCTCGAGTACGAACCGAAGAGATGTCACTTTCTTATCGGGTTTAAAGTCGAAGCCGTCGATGTCGTCGCCCGTTTTCGCTGCGAACACAATCGTCTTGTCGCCGTCCTTTTTGATGATGTCCTGCTTTCGCTCGACTACAACAGGAGCGCGGCCGCCGCGCACATGCGCGCGTCCCCGCGGGCCGACGACGACGCGACCTGGCCGCCCGGGGTAGAGCACCCGACGCTCCTCCTCGACATCAATCCGCTTTAGGTCGTGAAGATCGCCACCTTCGGCAACTACCGAACCGGTGAACCGCCGCATCTGACCTTTAGTGGTCCAACGAATCTTCCACTTGTCGCCCTCTTTCCAAATGTAATAACCAAGGTCGGTGCCCTCGCTGAATGCAGGCCTTCCCTCAAACATTCCAGTCTGCGCCAACATAACCGGGGAGAACGTAAACACAGATACAAACGCAAGGGTGGTCACTAGTCTCTTAAGTAGATTCATCAGGATCGCTCCTTGGAGATGGATAACAGGTTTGGTAACGCTCAATTCCGCTTGAGTGAGCGAACTTAGCGGTTTCTAATCAGATTGTAAAGAGAACATAGTTCGGAATGCGTCAACGGGCGATCGAAGATGCACACAGCCGCCAGGCGTGAGAGTTTCACGTTCCAGCCTACAAATGCGGCCGACGCTGTTCGAAGATGCTCACAGCCGCCAGGCGTGAGAGTTTCACGTTCCAGCCTACAAAGAGGCTTGATGAATCGAAGGATGCTCACAGC
>JBASRM010000128.1:0-2252 GCA_049273835.1 Blastocatellia bacterium
CGCTTATCGAGATAGCCGTAGTCCTCCTCATCATCGCAGTCTTAGCGGCGTTTGTAGTGCCGCAAATAATGTCTTACATGCGAATGTACCGGTTGGGTGTTGGCGGCCGTAACCTGGCAACGGCGCTTCAGCGCGCCAGGTATCTCGCGACGTCAAACAACACCCTGGCGGGAGTATTTGTCGCCGAGTTGGAGCGCGTGGATATCGAGCAATACGACCCGGAAGGCAAAGCGCCGCCGCAGAACATGGGCGTTGTTCAATTGCCGAGCGGGGTCAGTCTTTCATCGGATGCTCCCAAACAAATCGCCTTCGATGGCCGCGGTGTAGTTTCCCCGATGCCAAAAGACAGCCCGACGATGCGGCTCAACGGATCGGATGGCTACTACCTGTTTGTGACGGTGTCGCCAACCGGGCAAGTCACCGTTTCGGAGGCGAAGCGTGACGATCGCAGCTAACAAGGCGCGACGCGCAAGCATTAGAGCCGAGAATAGAGATGGAAATACAAACAAAGCTCAATAGCGGGCCAAAGAGCCCGAACGACGCGGGCTTCACGATGATTGAAGCCGTCATAGCAATGCTGGTCACAGTTGTGGGACTTGTGAGCATTGCTGGCATGTTCACGCTTGCGATGAAGACCAATGCCAGCTCTCGGAACTTCACAACCGCGACGACGTTCGCGCAAGACAAGCTCGAACAGTTAGGAGCCGTTTCCTTTCAACGGCTTGTCGACCCTTCGCGAATGACAACGAATCCAGGCAGCCACGGCGCCGATGATGCATACGTGGTCGGCAGCCTGGAATACGATGCACCTGCCGGCGACGGCTCCTTCTGTTACGACAAAATAATAATCGCAGGGCGCGACGACGTAGAGCCCGAAGGCACCGTGACCGTGGTCAACCCGAACGGCACTGCCGAAACCCGAAGGCCCGACGGAACGATCGTCGCCGGAAACCCGTTTGGCAATGACCGCGTCACGTACTCTCGCCGATGGGCGATTATGTCGAGCAGCGAAGAGAACGCTGCCGACAGAAGATTGACTATCGCCGTCCGAGTCAAGAGCGAGAATCCACCGGCCGGCAAAGCGCCGGAACTGGTCGATCTTTATACGGTGATGACGAATCAGTAGGGATCAATGCATCGGTGAGTTAGTGCCGAGAGGAACAATGCCATGAAGATGAATGCTAACGCGCGATCAACGATAGACGAATCGGATGGCCAGCCTTGCCAAGCCCGCAAAGCAATATCGTCAGACCAAGCACACGGGTTGTCCTCGAAGTCCCAGCGCGGATTCACTATGGCGGAGTTGATGATCGCCATGGCGGTCTTCACTCTGATTGTCGGTTCTGTAGTCGCGCTCCTCGGCAAGAGTCAAACGATCTTTCGCACAGAGCAAGGCGTATCGGAAATGGATCAAAACGCCCGGCTGCTGATGGACTTTCTCACTCGCGACATTCAGCAATCCAAGGAGAATGCGTTGGGGCTCGGCGGCAGATTTCGGTCGATCTACTCTTACAACGGGCCGGAGGGGAAGACTGACGAGGTCACGATTGTATCGTCCGACACCGAATCGAAAGTGCCAACCGGGGCCCTTCCGCTGACTGCGGCATCGACGAAAGCATTCTCAATCGGAGACCGGTATGTTGAGATCCTTCCAAACGGCGCCGCGCGAATAGAACCCCTGGCGGTCATCAACGCACTCGCCGCCGACGAAGAGTTCCTCATCAGCGCTCCTCGCGAAGACGGTTCGATCCAGTTCGACTTCCTAAAGATCAAATCCGCCCGGCTAACTCCTGAAGGCGCAATCGGCATCAGCTTCGAGCCAGTTGAGCATCGAGGTGTTGAACCTGAGGTCGCCTTCGGCGAAGTCTACCAAGGCGGATCTTTCACAATGCGGCCGTGCGCGATCAAGCGCTACTTCGTCGACCGGAAAACTGATCACGAACATCCGACGTTCGGCCTATCGATCAACGGGGGCCCGGCGATTACGATCGCGCGCAACGTCGTTGCATTTCAGGTGCGGTACCTGGAGGTGAAAGACGGCGAAGCCGACGGTCAGTGGGTCAAGCAACAAAACATTAATCGACAATACAAGACGACCGCGCTGGAAGTCACGATGACCGCGCGAACGGAAATAAAGGGCGATCAGCAAGCCGAGCGCCTGGTGACGCTTGCAAGCGTCATTCGCCCACGGTTTATTCCCGGCGGCGCGTTCGGATCAGCGCCCGGCAGTGGGGGTACGAGCTCGCCAGGAC
>JBASRM010000132.1:0-7338 GCA_049273835.1 Blastocatellia bacterium
ACCGACCCCGATGAAACCCCTGCGTCTCGATCCCGTCCAACTGGTCCAGGTCTGAGTCGAGGCGGTGGATACGACGCGGTGTTGAGATGGGAATACCCCGATCCCGAAACCGATCTGGCTGGCTTCATTGTTGTAGTGCGGTCTACTACTGCGCCGGACTGGGAGCGTGAGATATGGGCAGGCAATGTGAAAGAGTTCACGTTGAAGAACACATCGATCGATCAGCTTGTGTTTGGTGTGAAGTCAGTGGATCGCGAAGGTCACGAGAGCCCGGTGTCGGCTTACGTGCTTGTGCCACGCGCTCGTTGAAGTGACCGACCGCTTAATCATTACTTCGCCCCGGATCACAGGTCGGGTGACTTGCCCCCCCCGCGTTTTCGCAGAGGTTTTATCTAAACCTTGAGCCTCGTTCGGCGGCAAAACCAAGATACCAACTTCCGCCTAAAGAAAGGCGGGACTACGAACTTTTCCCTCAAGCACCTCAAGGCATCGTGACCACCGGCAGCTCAATAAAGCTCGCTTTGCCGGGTGCGTGATAAACGCGCTGCACTGCTTTTTTGTAGTCGCCCGGTTTCGCCCAGAAGATACTCGGCACAAAAGTCTGAGGGTTGCGATCGTAAAGCGGGAACCAGCTGGACTGGATCTGCACCATCATCCGGTGGCCCTTCAGAAACACGTGGTTCGCGGTCGGCAGAGCGAACCGGTACAACAGCGGTTGATTCGAAGCGAGCGGCTTTGGCGTCTCAAAGCCCTCGCGATATCGGCCGCGGAAAATGTCCGCCGAGATCATCAACTGATACCCTCCCATCGCAGGCTGGCCGGCCACCTCGTCGGGATAGAGATCGATCACCTTGACCACCCAGTCGGAGTCCGTGCCGCTGGTAGAGGCGAGCAGGTTCACCATCGGCTGGCCGCTGATCTTCACCGGGGCGGTCAAAACATCGGAGACAAAAGCTACAACATCCGGACGACCTGAAGCCTCGCGTTGATCATCCACCAGCCAACGAGACCATGATGTGCCATCGATCGGTCGTGCGCGGTACGGCACGGGCTTCGCCGGGTCCGAGACGTATTCCTCGTACGGCGCAGCGCCTGATGCGGGCGCGTTGAAACTCAATTTTAGGCCGGCGTTGAAATACAAAGGCGTCGATTGAATCGTGCAGCCGCTTGGGCAACCGGTTGGCCAGCCCGGCAATCGCCGCCACGTGTTTGTTCCCGTCTCAAATGCGATGACCGGCGGAGTGTTCGATTTGGGCGCGCCGTCCTTGAGATACTGGTCGAGGAAGGGCCTCAGAATTTCTCGACGGAAATATAGCCCGGTATCGCTGTCAAATCTCACCGCGCCCAGCGAGCTACCGTCTTTGATCTGCTGTCCGTGATGCCACGGGCCCATCACCAGGAATACCTTATCGTTGCCGGTGTCCTTCGGCTTGATTGCCTTGTAGACTGCGATGTCGCCGTAGATGTCCTCCTGGTCCCAGAGGCTATGCACCAGCATCACCGGCACCTTCAACGGCTGCTCGGCCAGAATCTTGTCGACCGCCTGGTCGCGCCAATACGCGTCGTAGCTCGGATGCTCGAGGATCTTTCGCCAGAAGCCGGCTTGTTCGAGCCCGCGGCGGCGTCCCAGCTCGCCTGCCGAGCCCGCCTGCATGAACGTGTCATACTCGTCGAAATGACTCGTCCACCACTTTATTTCGTTCTTCCGGGTCGCTTGCTGGTCGTAGATGTAACTCATCATCGTCTGGCGGAACGCGCCGTTGTGAAACCACTCATCGCCCATCCAGCCGTCGACCATCGGGTTCATCGGCACCGACACCTTCAGCGCGGGATGAGGATTGACGAGCGCCATCAACGGAAGAAACCCGTCATAGGAGATGCCCAGGATGCCGACTCTGCCATTGCTCTCGGGAGTATTTTTGACCAGCCACTCGATGGTGTCATAAGTATCGGTCGCGTGATCGACAGGGGTTGGATTTTGCGGGCCGTGCAGAGGACGATTCATCACGTAGTCGCCCTCTGACTCATACTTGCCGCGTATGTCCTGGACCGCGCGGATGTAGCCGCCTTCGACGATCACTTCGGTGGCGTTGTCGTAGCCGTTCAAGATCGGCCCCAGGTGCGCGCTCTGCGCATGGCTAGTGAGTTCGGTCGCATTGTAAGGTGTGCGTGTAAGGAGGATCGGTGCACGACTCGCGCCTTTTGGCACAAGTATGACGGTGTGAAGTTTCACTCCGTCGCGCATCGGAATCATCACGTCTCGCCTGACGTAATCGAAGCCCTCGTTTGTAGGCTCGAATTTCGCGGGCGTCTCGCTCGGCAGGGCTGGATATTGTCTCTTTTGAGTCTGTGATTTGTCTTCCTTCTTTTGACCCGAGTTTGAGGTCTGCGAAAAACCACTGGTGCCTGCTAAGACTGAACAAATCACGATGAGAGCAGCGATCCTTCGCTCACGTTTCATATACTTTCCTCCGTTTACGAGTGCACACTCTTTTTTTGGAACGGCCCTGTTGTTTATGACGTCATCGATTACCGCCGGCCGCTTCGGTTCTTGTCGCGCCGTTGAGAATAAAAGACGACACATCTCTGTGCAGCTTCTCCCGCGATTTCCTTTCGATGTACATCATGTGCCCGGCCTCATAGTAAGCGAAGCTGATGTTCTTGCGAATCGCCGGCTCGAGACTCATGTGCGATACGGTGTGCTCGATCCCGTTAAAGGGCGTGGCCACATCGTAGTAACCGCATATCACCAGCACTTTCAAGTGGCCTTGCTGGGTCATCGCCGAGCGCAATGAGTCCGCGGGCGCGCCCGGTTGGCCCTGATCCCACGGCTGAACCCGTGCGCTGAGCGTGTAATACATATCCGTGTTCCACTTCAGCTCGCGGCGCACATAGTCCTGAAACATCGCAACGTACGAGCCATCATACGAAGCAAGGCTTGAATCGTATTCATAACGCTCGCCCGCTGCATCCGCATCCATTCCCAAAAAGCGTGAGTCGATTCGCCCAAGGGTCTGGCGTTTGTCACGCAGAAGCTCCTTGAACCATCGTTGCGGGCTGATGCGCAGGTTAGTCTGCTCGATATACCTCGTCGAAAGCCCGGTGAAATGCGCTAGTGTCTTGACCACTTTTTGATTCTCGGCCTGAGGCAACTCATCGCCCTTCTCCAGCGCCGCCGCATATTCACTGTGCGCAAACTGGCGGGCTTGCTGGGCCACCTCGGCGATGCTCAGCTTTTGCAGCTCGGGCGGCAGCAGCCGGTGATACCAGGCCGAAGTCACCAGCGTGGGCAGAAAGAAGATCGTACGGTCGTCCGCGCCCCAGTTGCCGAACCCAACCGATGACAACAGCGCGATGCCGTTAAGATAAATTTGATGACGTTGCTGTAGAACCAGAGACAGTTGCGCCGATCGGGTGGTGCCGTAGCTTTCGCCGATCAGAAATTTTGGCGACGCCCAGCGCTCGTTGCGGGTGAGGAATTGGTAAATGAAGTCGGCAAAGTAAGTGGCGTCCTGTACCACACCGTAGAACTGGGTCGTGTTTTCGCCGGGCGCCGGCCTGCTGTAGCCGGTCGAGATCGCATCCACAAACACCAGATCGGTGACATCGAGAAATGAATCGCCGTTCTCGATGATGGAGTACGGCGCGGGCATTCCGCGCCCGTCGTCGGTCAGCACTATGCGTTTCGGACCCAGCCCCATGTGCGTGTAGGAGGAGGCCGAACCCGGACCGCCGTTGTAGACGAACGACAAGGGTCGTTTGGTGCTGTCCGACTCGTCTTTGGTGTAAGCGACGAAAAAGAAAGTAGCCTTCGGAGTGCCATCATCAGCTTTGATTACATAAGTAGCGGCTGTTGCCGTGTAGTTGATTTGTTGTCCGCCGATGCGAGCGCTGTGATGAGTAACCGACGACTTTTCCTCCGGTACCGGCGCGCGTCGCTGCTGTCCCTGCTGCTGTTGCTCTGTCCCCTGTTGAGGCTGCTGTGTCTGTGGTTGCTGTTCAGGGAACCGATTGGTTCGCTGCGGGTTCCCCTGCGCCAGCGCGCTGAGTGCGATCAGCAGCGAGGCTATGCCTCCGGCAAAAATGCGGCTTGTTTTCATATCCTGTCTCCTCTGGGATAGTTTTATACGTCTCGCATCTCGTGCGTGATAAGTAACCTGAGGGGGATGCGCGAAAGAAGAGAACGCACACGCATGACCCATCACCCATCATTTCACATTCTCATCGACTCAAACCTGATTGAGGTGTTGCCAGACTCGTTAAGAAAAAAGCGGTCTGCTGTATCCTATGGGGATTCCCTCTCACCCTATCGCAATCAAACTCCCAGACGTTCGAAAGTAGAGGACACCCTGTGAGATCGCGGGCGTTGCAAGACATGGCTCACCCAACTCATTTTTCGCAAGGACCTCCATGGTAGGTCCAGCCTTGATGACGTGGACCACTCCCTGCTCAACGGGGCAATACACCTTGCCATCCGCTGCGACCAGTGATGCAGAGCAGGAGGAATCCTGGCCCAACCGTTCCTCATACATCTTGCGGCCTGTTTTGAAGTCAAAACAGCGCAGCACGCCGTTGTGATTGGCGAGGAAGATATAGCCGGCGTAAACAACCGGTGTCGAGATATAGGATCCTCCGTTTGGAACGCTCCATACAATGGAGTCATTGCTGGTGCTGCCTTCGGCCAACGAGATGTCCCCCTGCGCCGAGGGGCGAATGGCGAACAAGGGCGCTTTCCCTCCGTGTGCATTGGACACGACAATCAAACCATCCGCCACAAACGGAGTCGGGATTGGGATATCGCCGCCCCCTCGCAGCCGCCACAGTTCCTTGCCGGTTTCGAGATCATACGAAACCACGTACGGCCAGCCGTTGGTTACCACTTGAGTCCGCTCGCCGTCATTGAAAATCAGCGGCGATCCCCAGCTCCCCTCGGAAGCGCCCCTGCGTGATGTCCGCCACAGTTCCTTGCCGTCCGAGAGATGGAAAGCGGCTACGAACGGGTTCTTAGGATCATCGCAAAGCAGAACGATGCGATTGCGGTATAACGCCGGCGAGCTGCTGTAGCCCCACCCGATTCCGCGCCAACTGTTGTTGATGACGCCAAGATCCTTGTTCCAAAGCAGCTTGCCGTCGAGATCAAAGCAATACAGTCCCTCGGAGCCAAAAAAAGCCACCAACCGTTGGCCGTCGGTTATCAGCGTTGTGTTCGCGTGAGTTGATTTCTCGTGTCTTTCGGTCGCGGGCTTGCTGGTTCGAACGATTCGGTCCCAGCGCTTCTTTCCGGTTTTCTTATCAAAGCAGAGGATCATCCATTTTTGCTCGTCATTGTCCTGCGCGGCTTTGACATCGCCATAATATCCGATGCGCAGCGGCGCTTTGCCCGACAGACGGACGGCGGTGCCGACATAAATCCGGTCGCCCCAGATGATCGGACTGGAATGGCCGAGACCTGGAATCTCGGCCCGCCATAACACGCCTGAAACCTTTCCCGCGGAGGCATCCGCATTCCAGGCAGCCCGGGTTGGATATCCGTCGGCGATGCCTTGTGCGCCGGGGCCCCGAAACCCGGGCCAGTTTTGCTCGGTCTTTGAACTGGATGCGAGCGTAACGGCTGGCAGCGCCAATAAAGAACTCGCCAGAAACGAACGTCGGGATAATTCGATTGAGCCTGGTCGTTTCTGATCAATCATCTGTTTCATATGCTCACCCCTCTCAAATTTGTTCACGATATTACACCACAAGGTGAAAAGCGGAACAGTCCGCCGCCGTCGGAGCGCCGTTTTCATCGAACCGTGGAGATGTACAGGAGGACCCAGGTTTATACTAGAAATATGCCCTTCTAACGGAGGGTTTCTCGATTAATCCCCGCGAACCGTAAACTCCAACCCGCCCTCAAACGGCAGCGTCATTGTGCGCAGCCGGCTCGCCGGATCGTTTACGAAATCAAAGTAGTCGAGATACCCGTCGCGGAATTGCGTCGTGTTGTCGCAGATCACCACCGCGCCATCACGCAAAAAGGGCGCGACCAGTTCAAGCGCCGGCCGAGACATCGGCGTCCAAGTGTCGACCAGCATGAAGTCCACCGGCCCCCCGACATTCACCAGCGTCTCGCGCAAATCGCCTTCGCGCAAATCGATGAATTCGGACAAGCCGGCTTCTGCGAGATTGGCGCGAGCTATCCTGGCTTTTTTCGGTTCATACTCCGTGCCGATCACGACGCCTTCACCGCCCCCGCCGCGCAAATTGTCGCGCACGGCGGCGGCCAGATACAGAGTCGAGACCCCGAACGAGGTCCCAGCTTCGACGACTCGCCTTGCGCGCAGGGCGCGGCAGACTTGATAACAGAACTCGGCCTTATCGCGATCAAGCGCAATCAGCTTGTCACTCAGAAATTGGTTCGTCTGCTCATCGAACTTTTTCCAATTAAAGGACTCTTCCCTGGCTCGGGCCGAGAAGTACGCTCCAAGCGCTTCGTTTTGGCCGGCGCTTTGTGCGTAGAGCCGATCGAGGATCGCGTCGATAACAGAACCCAACCCCAGATGTTTGTTCATAGTCTCTGACTGCAAAATGAAGCCGGTCGTGACAGTCTCGCCTGGGACTCGCCCCAAGCTAGGTGAGAACCCGATCCAGCTCAGCGCGAATCTCGTCGAGCTGTTTGCGCAACGCTTCATAACGTTCAATCGCATCGCGACCGATCTTCTGATCGATATTGGCGGTCATTCCAGCCAGATAAGTTATGTGAGCCTGGAGCCCGGGCTTGCCGTACCGTACCGATTCTGTGAACAGCTTTGCTGCAATCGCGTTCACCCGATTTGCCGTGTCGCCGTCGGTCCCTGGCGCCGTGCGCAGCCTGGACTGGGCTTCGCGAACTCTGGCGGCGATCTGGTTTACTTCGTTCACGAGCTGCCTCATTCGCATGTTGTGGTCGAACTGCTCCCGAAGATCCGCGATGGTAACGCCGTCGTCCTCAACCCTGGGATCGATAAGCACGTTGAAGGATTCAGTCAACGTTGTTGCGCCGGCCTTGACCCGAGCTTGATACTGCCCGGGCGGAAGCACCACGCCTGCCTGATTTCGGACATCCCATACAAAACGATTGAGCCCAGCGATCTTGGTCAACCGAGGGGGCGGGCCCGATCGACCTCGCCCGGTCGTTGGAGCGTCGGGGTCCTCCTGTTGCGGCTCGGTTCCACCATCCCGGCCCCCGCGGCCGCCTGCGGATGCCGCCGGTGCATCGCTGTTGTAGGAGTTGACCGCGTTTCCCTTTGCATCGAGTATCTCGAGTGTCACCGGCGCTCCGGGCGGCAAGGGCAGATAGAACTCAACGGCCGGACCCAG
>JBASRM010000134.1:0-8514 GCA_049273835.1 Blastocatellia bacterium
AGAGTTCAACGTTCTGAGTTCCGGCTTTAGCCGGCCGTTCTGAGTTCAACGTTCTGAGTTCCGGCTTTAGCCGGCCGTCCTGAGTTCAACGTTCTGAGTTCCGGTTTTAGCCGGCCGTCCTGAGTTCAACGTTCTGAGTTCCGGCTTTAGCCGGCCGTTCTGAGAGTTCAACGTTCCGCCTTTACCCGTCGGGCCGCCGCAGCATCCTTTCCCAACTCAGCGCTTCTGCTTTCTTGAATCATGAAAGCGCCGCGCTATGACGGCTGCCTCATCAAACATCTCACCCAGGCTTGAGAAGTCGCCACTTGATATCGCCACTCGCAATGCTTCTATTTCCGCGATCGTCTGGTCAAGCGCGGTGGTGATCTCCTCGGCGTTCGTCCGGCAAATGTCTTCCCACACTGACCACTGGCTCTCTGCAAGCCTGGTCATCTCGACAAAGCCGTTCCCTGCCATCGCCCGCGTACCCGCTTCACCGTTCCGAGCGACCGCAAGCGCGAGTGCGGTAGACAGCATCTGTGGCGTGTGACTGATGCGCGCGGCGATGCGATCGTGCTGCTCGGCGCTCAGCGTGATCGGGATTGCTCCGATGGAGCTCACAAGTTCGCTGACAACTCTCATCGGGGGTGTATTCGCGCTTTCATCTTCAACCAGCGCATAAACGGCACAGTTGAACAGGTCCGCGCTCGCGAATTCAACACCGCAGCGCTCGCTTCCAGCCATCGGATGCCCGCCTACAAAAGACCCCTCGCGCGGCATTGCTTCGCGGGCGACCCGGCAGATCTCGCGCTTTGTGCTGCCAGCATCAGTAACGATGGCTCCGGGTTTGACCGATGTCGCCCGGGTTCGTAAGAAACCTATAATTGCTCCCACCGGCGCCGCCAGATAAACCAGATCGGCATCGCTCACGCGGCCAGAATCGAAGGCGTCCTCGACGCTGTCGATCACCCCTCGAGCGCAAGCCTCGTCAAGCACATCCTTCCGGTCCCAGCCGGTTATGCGATCGGCGATACCGGCGCGTCGTGCCGCAAGCGCGAACGATCCGCCGATCAATCCTACTCCCACAATGGCGATATGCTTGAAGCGCATAAATCTGGAAACCGAAAGACTGTTGGAGCGGATAGGGCGAGTGTGAGAGGGGATGAGGGGGCGAAATCTCTGATCAAGTCATCGGTTGCGTGTCCCCTCTCCGTTTCTCCCCGTCGCCGCTTCTCCTCCTCTCAATTCCCCTCACCTCACTTGACGGCCGCTGCCTCCACCCCGGGAGCCACCTCGCGATCAACTGCTTGGGCTATCAGTCGCAGACGATGCATCAGCTTCTCAAACTGATCAGGCAATAGTGACTGCGCGCCGTCACACAAAGCGTTCTCGGGATCGTTGTGAACTTCAATCAACAAGGCGTCAGCCCCGGCGGCTACAGCCGCTTGCGCCACCGGTGGAACCTTGTCCCGGCGCCCGGTCGCGTGGCTGGGGTCGGCAACGATAGGCAGATGAGAGAGCTTCTTGAAGACCGGGATCGCAGAGACATCAAACGTGTTTCTGAGATAAGGCTCAAAAGTACGGATGCCTCGCTCGCAGATGATCACCTCGTGATTGCCGCCTGACATTATGTACTCCGCTGCAAGCAACGTCTCCTCAATCGTTGCAGCCGGCCCCCGCTTGAGCAGCACCGGCTTGTTGATGCGACCGACTTCGCGAAGCAAGTTGAAGTTCTGCATATTGCGCGCGCCGATCTGGAGTATGTCAACATACCGAATGAACAGCGGGATCTGCGACGGTTCCATCACCTCGGACACCACCAACAGATCATATCGATCGGCCGCCTGTCTGAGATATTTCAGCCCTTCCTCGCCGAGTCCTTGAAACGAATACGGCGAAGTGCGCGGCTTAAAGGCCCCGCCTCTCAGAACCTTGGCCCCATTGCGCGATACAATTTCTGCGATATCCATCACCTGGTCGCGGGACTCGACGGTGCACGGTCCGGCCATCATCACCACCTCGCGGCCGCCTATGGTAACGTCTTTAATTGTAATTTGAGTTCCGTCCGGCCGGAATCCCCGGCTTGCGAGCTTGTAAGGCGCGCTGATTCGGAGAACCTCTTTTACCCCCGGCAGAAGCTCTATGTCACGCCAATCGATATCGCGTTCGCCAACCGCCCCAAGAACGGTATGACGCACGCCGGTCGAGCGGTGTATGTCGAAACCTAACCTTACGAGCTTGTCGATCACGCCGGAGATCTGCTCCTCAGTAGCAGTCTCCTCCATTACGATAACCATGCCTGTCCTTTCCTCTTCGCTATCTTTGCTATCTTTGCGATCCTTGCGAGTCTTCGCGTCATTGAGCGAAACTCAACACCCCTCAAACCCAAAGCCGCGTGGTCGCATTCACCCCTTCTGCCGCCCTTTCCGTTTCACCGAGCTCCCGATCTTAGCTTCCTTCTCAATCGTCACTCGCTCGATACGCCGAGACTCGTCGATGATCCGTTCGAACAAGCGTCGAACTGCATCGCGATCCAAAGGCCCGTGATTGATACCCGTCACGTGAGCGATGACTTCTCTCTCGCGATCCGGCGAGTAGATCGCGAGCCCCAACTCGCGCTTGATTCGTCCCAGCTCAATGGCGCAGTGCGATCGAGCGTTGAGCAGTTTAACCAACTGCTCATCAAGCCGATCGATCTCATCTCGCCAGTCTTCGATGTTCAAGTCAATCACCCAGCAGCTTAGAGACCTGTCTAGTTTATGCGCGCGAGGCGAAAGCAGCAATGATAACCGGTTGATCCGAAAGGTGAGGGACTCAACGAGAAGCTCGACTTGAAACCAACCATCGGGTGAGAGCGCCAACCTTCTTGACCAAATCCGTATTGCCGGCGTTGCCTTCTATCTCGGCGACGATGCGGCTGCCGACCACGGCCGCGTCCGCATGTTGCCAAACTGCTGCTACTTGCTCAGGGGTCGAAATGCCGAACCCAACGGCTACAGGCATATCAGTGCACCGTCTCACTCGGCGAACCAGGTCTTCCGCGGCTTCCGACAAGCTCTGTCTCACGCCAGTAACTCCGGTCCGAGAGACTGCGTACACGAATCCGGTGCTGGCTTCAGCGACCAGCTTGATTCGCTGATCGGTGCTGGTGGGGGCGACCAGGAAGATCAAATCGATTCCCGCTGTGTGCATTGCCGCCCGAAACTCATCGGCTTCTTCCGGAACGAGGTCGGTCCCCAGGACACCATCGACTCCCGCGCTGCGAAGGCGCTCGCCCAGCCCTTCAAGTCCGAGCGAGATAAGCGGATTCAAATAGCTGAACAAAACGATGGGGACTTCGCTCTGACGTCGCACAAGCCGGACGAGATCGAGGCAGTCGGTTACACTCACGTGGTTGGCGAGTGCGCGCTCTGAAGCTCTTTGGATCACGGGACCGTCGGCCATCGGATCCGAGAATGGAACTCCGAGCTCGATGATGTCGGCTCCATTACGTTCGAGTTCGAGGATGAGTTGTTCGGTCGTTTCGAGAGAAGGATCGCCGGCGGTGATGTACGGGATGAACCCCTTGCGCCCTTGGCGTTTCAGGGTTTCTAACTTTGCTTCGATTCTGGTCATTGAGTTCTTAAGATGAGCGCGTTCACTAAGTCCCGGTCGCTTGGTTAGCGTAAGAATCGATGGATAGCAGGTAGGCTGCTCCACCTTCCCCAGTGACCGTGTTTGGTCGATCTGTTATCGGCTAGCGAATTCAATACTCATGATCGAAAAAGAGAGACGAAGGTTGCCAAGTTACTCTTTATTACGGCAATTTACCAAAAGCTCCGCGACCGTGTTCACATCCTTATCGCCGCGACCCGACAGATTCACGACGATGATCTGTTCGCTCGTCATCGAAGGCGCGACCTTGATCACCTCCGCTATTGCGTGAGCGCTTTCCAACGCGGGAATGATTCCTTCCAGCTTCGCCAGTAGCTGGAACGCATCAAGCGCTTCCGCGTCGCTTGCTTTCGAATAACTGATTCGACCGATGTCATGCAAATAAGCATGCTCGGGGCCGATCGCCGAATAGTCCAATCCCGCCGACACCGAATGGGTAGTCGAGATTTGCCCGTGCTCATCTTGCAATATGTAGCTGCGAGTTCCCTGCAGCACCCCCGGGCTCCCTCCGCTAAAGCGAGCCGCGTGCTCGCCGAGTTTGTCTCCTCGCCCGCCGGCTTCGACGCCGATCATCCGTACGCCGCCGTCGCCAATGAACTCGTAAAACAAGCCTATCGAATTGCTGCCGCCGCCCACGCAAGCGATCAACATATCAGGCAAGCGGCCTTCGGCTTCGAGTATCTGCGCGCGGGCTTCGCGGCCGATCACCGATTGGAAATCGCGAACCATCGCTGGATACGGATGCGGACCCATCACCGATCCCAGCAGGTAATAAGTGCCCCCAACGTTAGTAACCCAATCACGCAGCGCCTCATTGATCGCGTCCTTGAGCGTTCGGGCGCCCGACTCGACTCCGACGACTTCCGCGCCGAGCAGCCGCATTCGAAAGACGTTTAACTCCTGGCGGCGCATGTCTTCGGTGCCCATGTAAACGACGCATTTCAAATTCATCAACGCGCACACGGTTGCAGTAGCGACGCCGTGCTGACCCGCACCGGTCTCTGCGATGATTCGGGTTTTGCCCATTCGACGCGCAAGCAAGGCCTGTCCTACTGCGTTGTTGATCTTATGCGCGCCGGTGTGGCAAAGGTCTTCGCGTTTGAGATAGATTCGAGCGCCGCCAAGATGATCCGTAAGGCGCTGGGCGAGCATCAGCGGGGTGGGCCGCCCAACGTAGTTTGTCAACAGGTATCCTACCTCCCGATGAAATGCCGGATCGCGCTGAGCCTGATCGTAAGCCGCAATCAACTCTTCAATCGGGTGCATCAACGTTTCAGGAACGAATCGTCCGCCGTACGGCCCGAAGTGACCGCGATCATCCGGCTGTTGATACGAATTGTTGGTTTCGCGTTTACTCAATTGGGTTCGCCTAATTCAAACGTCGCCTTCGCTTGCTATCAGCGCGTTGGCTCGTGCTACCACGGCCATGAACCTTCGCAGCTTACCCAGATCCTTTCGCCCGGGCTCGGCTTCCACCCCACTGCACACATCTATCGCATCCGGTCTCACGTGAGTGATCGCGTCCCACACGTTTTCGATGTTGAGTCCGCCGGCAAGAATGATGCGCGCAAACTGTTTCGCTTCAATCGCGATTCGCCAGTCGAATCGCTGGCCCGTGCCGCCGTAGCTGCCTTTGATATTGGAGTCCAACAACACAATGTGGACGGGATAATTTCCGATCACGCTCAGATCAAAATCCTGTCCAACCCGGATGGCTTTAATTAGTTTGAGCCCGTCGAGGCTAGCGCAGAACTCCGGCGACTCGTCGCCATGCAACTGAACCGCGCTCAGCCGAAGCTCTGATGCGAGGTCCATAATCCTACTGGCCTCTTCATTCACAAACACGCCGACGACGGAGACAACCGGCGGTAGATTGCCGATCACTTCACGGGCCGCGCCAGGAGCAACGTATCTTGCGCTCTGCGGCCAGAAGTTGAATCCAAGCGCATCGGCTCCCGCATCAAGCGCGGCTTCCGCTTCTTCAACACTACGAATGCCACAGACTTTTACTTTTACTCTGTTCACGACGCACAACCCGATCACTCTTCAGCTTCAGTCATCAATTGCTCGATCGCGGCGCCGGGGTTTTTGGCCCGCATGAGATGCTCCCCGACAAGAAAAGCGCTGAAGCCGGCAGATTTCAAACGTTTAATATCAATCCCGGTGTTTATGCCGCTCTCGCTTACCAGTATCGCATCGCTGGGAGCGAGGTCAGCGAGCTCGATCGATGTCGCCAAATCAACTCTAAAAGTGATCAGGTCGCGATTGTTGACCCCGATTATCCTGGCGCCCGCTTGTACGGCGCGTTTCATCTCATCCGCCGTATGAACCTCGACCAAAGCGTCGAGGCCAAGTTCTCCCGCCAGTCCGATCAATCTCGAGAGAAGTAGATCGTCAAGTATGGCGACGATCAACAAAACGGCATCCGCGCCCGCAAAGACCGATTCGTAGAGTTGATATTCATCGAACAGAAAGTCTTTTCTAAGCACCGGCAGTTCGACGCGGCTTCGAATCTCCACGATGTGCTCGAGCGATCCTCCGAAGAAGTCTTCTTCCGCGAGGACCGAAAGCGCAGCCGCGCCGCTTTCCGCATATCCTTTCGCAATGCGCCGCGGATCAAAGTTGTCGCATATTATTCCTTTCGAAGGTGACCGTTGCTTAATCTCGGCGATGATGTTAACCCTCTCGGTCCGGCCAAGCGCTGCGATTAGCGAGTTCGGTCTGGGGCTTCTCGATTGCGAGATTAGATCAAACGGCGTGCTCCGCTTTGCAATCTCAAGCCGTGCAACTTTCGCGGCTACAATTCGGTCCAGAATGCCACCCGCCGCAAGGACCCCTCCGGGCAACGTTGTACGAGGTGTAGTCACTTCTGAAGTCTCAAGAAGTTCTCTAACAGTTTCTTGCCGTGCTCGGTCATAACCGATTCAGGATGAAACTGAACGCCTTCGACCGGAAACGTGCGATGCCTCAAGCCCATGATCAGACCATCGGGCGTCGTAGCTGACACTTCCAACGAGTCCGGCAGGCTCTCTTTTTCGACTATCAACGAGTGGTATCGGGTCGCCTTGAATCTGTAAGGCAGCCCACGAAAGATCGTTGCCGAGTCGTGACAGATTTCAGATGTCTTGCCGTGCATCAAGACCTGGGCTCGCACGATTCGCGCTCCGAACGCCTCGCCGATAGCTTGATTCCCAAGGCAGACGCCTAGTATTGGAACCTTTCCTGCAAACTTCCGGACCACCTCGATGCTTATGCCCGCGTCCTTGGGCTCTCCCGGACCCGGCGAAATCACGATGCTTTGAGGCCTCAACTTCCTCATCTTGTCGATTGTGATCGCGTCGTTTCGATAGACCTGAGGGTCCGAGCCCAGCTCACCCAGATATTGGACGAGGTTGTAGGTGAACGAATCGTAGTTGTCTATGACAAGGATCACGCCGACAATACTAGCAGGGATCGATCGATTTATCCTGCGCCTCGGGGTGCCTACTGCAGCGTGATCTTTTTGATCTCGATTCGCTGCTTCGGCTTGTCGCCATCGACCTCGACATCAGCAATCTTGTCCAACACCTCCAGGCCTTCGGCCACCTTCGCGAAAGCCACGTGCTTGCCGTCGAGCGCCGGATTGTCCCTCGCGAGAATGAAGAAGTACCAATTCGTCGTGCCTTCCGCGGCTTGGCGCATTGAAACCACGCCGCGCTCTTGCTTGAGCTCGTTCTTTTCGGCAGGTATCGACCATAGGCTGAACTGACGCTTTCGATTCGCGCTGTCCGGCGCCCAATCTCCAAGGTAGCCCACTTCCATAAAGTATTTTTGTGAGACTCGAAAGAACGTCGTCCCGTTATACAAGCCCGAGCGTGCGTAGCGAACAAACGCGCGAGCGGTGTTGGGCGCAGACTCGGGCAGGAGTTGAAGCTTGACCGCGCCCAACGTTGTTTCAATCGTAGCCTGCATCGATTTCATCTGCTCGAGAGCCGGAGTCTTGGGGCGAATAGTGATCTTCTTGATCTCGATTCGTTCGGCGGCAATGCCCGCCGCGCTGGCAGGCGATGTTGAAATGGCGGTGGCGACATCCATACCTTCAACGACGCGGCCAAAAACAGTAAAGGTCGAGTCGAGATTCGCCTGCGCCGGACCGGCATTCAGGACGATAAAGAACTGCGCACCGGAGGTTCCGGGCTTGACGTCGATAGAGCCTGCGCGCACGGCTGCCAGCACCGAGGTCACCGCGCCGGAAATGTTTTTGTTCTTGTTTAACTCATCCGGCAGCCCCGCATTCAATCCACCCGTTCCATAGCGAGCGCGGTCGCGGGGATTCTTAGACAGCGGGTCACCGCCTTGTATCAAACCGTACTTAACCAGCCGGTGAAAGGTCGTCCCGTCGTAAGCTCCTTCACGCGCATTCTTGACAAAGTATTCAACGTGTCGCGGCGCATCTCTGGGAAAGAACTCGATCACGATCTGTCCGGCCGCGGTATCGAGCACTGCCTCGATGCTGTCATACTCGCCTGTCGACTGAGCGGAAGGAGGGGCGAAGGCTTGCGAGGGTTGGATGCTTAACGGGCCGATAGCAAAACAAGCAATCACGCAGAAGATTCCCACAATTCGCATGGCAGGCTCTCCTTTGAAACAAGTCGTCGCTGTTAGTACTGCAGGCTGATTTCAAGCTTCAACGTAGGGTTCTGAGTTCGTTCTGAGTCACGATAAGCGTCACGTTCTGAGTTCAAGCTTTAGCTTGCGCGTTCTGAGTCACGATAAGCGTCGCGTTCTGAGTTCAAGCTTTAGCTTGCGCGTTCTGAGTTCAAGCTTTAGCTTGCGCGTTCTGAGCTCAAGCGTTAGCTTGCGCGTTCTGAGTCACGATAAGCGTCGCGTTCTGAGTTCAAG
>JBASRM010000137.1:0-1908 GCA_049273835.1 Blastocatellia bacterium
CAGCGTAGGTCAGGCCGCCTGGGACATTAAGATCGAGAAGGAGGTTTGGAACGGAAGGCCACTTCTTCGCGTGAGTTGCTTCTATTTAGCTGCTTCAGTCTCCGTTTTCTTGCGGCCTGATCTTTGACAAGTTGCACACGGCGTTGGGGTTGGAAAGTTTCACTGCGCGTTCTTAACCCAAAAAGAAAGAGACATTGAATCGGGATTGGACTACTTCCTTGCGAGGTATTACTCGTCGGCCCAAGGGAGGTTCACAAGCCCGGATCCCTATCTCATCATCCTTGAGAAGGAAAAAGGGAAAGATGAAAACGAGCGGACTCAAATCCTGCTTAGTTATATCTCACAGCCGCAGGTCTGGAACAAGTATGTTTATGTTCTGAATAATCCTCTCAAGCATATTGATCCAGACGGCAGACGCGAACTCACCGCGGAGGATCAGAAACGACTTCAGATATTGTGGGATGAGTATTATAGGGCAGCAGCATCAACGGACAGTCAGATAAAGAATCAACTAGCTCCCGCGATCATTGGTGCGATTTCAGACATTGTGGCGGCGATCAAGGACGTTGTAGAGGGAGATGCAGATCCTGCTAATCTGAGAGCGGTGGGGTTTGCGATGGATAATCTAGGGAACACCAGCTATGGAGACAGCGGCACCGTTAGCAATGGTATGACCACAACAATTGGTTCTGGAGAAAACAAGTGCAATATTTTCGTCGCTAATTCGTATGCGATAGGTGGTGGCATCGGGTTTGGCGGCGGACTTGGATTCCCAGTAAACACTTCCTTCCGCGGTCGAACGTACCCGCCAGCCGCTAATGACCTCGCTAATGCGTCGACTACCATAACGAATTTTGATGTAGTAACGGGCAAGCCTCCCAAGCCCGCAGTTGGCGATATTGCCGCGTTTCCAGGACGGGTGGGACATGGGCACTCATCAATCTATGCCGGTGGAGGAGCGGCGATCTACGCTTCAACATATGGTGTCAAAATACAAACCGTTCAATACGTTCTCACGGTCCCGCCTGGTCACGCCTTCGTCACATATAGGAGGTACAAACAGTAACCAATGCGGCAGCGACTTAAAAGGCACTGGGGGAAAATCGTTCTTATTGTCGGCGTAGTACTGGTGATGATCGTTGAAGCGTTATTCCTAACTGCGGATCACTGGTGGAAAAGGTTAGGACAAGCACGAATTACATATAATGGGCAGCCATCTGACAATTCGTGTTTGTACCGTTCACGCGATGGAGACTTACTGGTTATTGTCGAAGCGGAAGGAAGAGAAACTCAGTACGTAATTTTGACCCTAAACCAGATGATTGGAAAGGCAGATCAGATAAACTTTATTCTCTTACCGGGATTCGCTTATAGCCGAAACGTGCCCCCTTCTCTTGTGTTGATAGACAATGTGAAAGTAGAAGTTGATCCTCAACTGATTGTTCAGGAGCGGCTTGTAGAATTTAACTCGCTTGACCAAGGACGTGTCCGCGTAATCTGGTAGGTAAGGCGCATATCGCACTTCAACGGTTGGCGTCTTGAGCGACGATGAAGGCTTCGACTACCGCGGCGATCTTTTGTTGCTTGCTTCGCGGAAGTTTTGACGCGGCTTCGAACAGTTGACGCATTCTACCCGCTGGTCCGGTCCCTCGCTTCTTACTCGCGGAGTTTCCTACCAAATCTTCCACGGAGACACTCAAAGCTTCAGCAACACCCAACAACTGGTCAGCTCGAAGCGCGACGGGGTTGCGCTCCCAGTGAGCATACGCGCGCTGAGATATGCCTAGCCGGTTGGCAAGCTGCTGCTGAGACAGGCCAGCTTGCTGTCGCAATGTGTACAGGCGTTCGCCGAATGGCGTGCGCTGTTTCTTGGAAGGTCTGCCCATTGCCATAGGCCAAGTATAAGCC
>JBASRM010000155.1:0-1939 GCA_049273835.1 Blastocatellia bacterium
TGCTTAGCTCTTCAAGCGCTTTGCTCAACAGCGACCGGGTCACAGCCTCTTCTTCTGGTGTCTGGATGCTTTTTGCCAAAGCGGATTGGAAATGCTCGGTGGCCGCTTCATAACGGGACTGCGCCAGAGCCGACTCACCCAGATCAAACTGCGACCCATCCGTTGGAGCATTTTCCTTTTCAACCCGCATTCGCGCAGAAGCCGACCTTGTCACTCCATTACCTCCGCCGTGCCGCTTCAAGATTTGTCTAACCGTGACCTGGCTGATCCGGTCCACAATGCCGCGCTCCATAGCGGCTGTCGCAAGCTTCTGAGGCGTCCACTCCTTGAAACTGTAACCGGCCTCACTCGGCTCGCGACTTCCAAGCCGGATGATCGCGTCAACCTGAAAGGACGTGAAGCTGGGCCGCGGGCCACCCTGCGGACCGCGCTTTTTTGCCGATATCCCCTCCAGCCCTTCGGAGTTGAACTTTCGAATCCACTTTTTGATATTGGACGGGTGAGACCCTAGTGATTGCCTTATCTCGGCAGCCGTCTTGCCCTGAGAGGAAAGCAAAACTACGCTTGCCCTAACCGCCTCCTCTTTGTTCGGAGACTTCGCGTAACGCTTTAGGCCGTCCCGTTCTACCGGCGTCAACGGTCGGACATACAAAGGTTGGAACATGGTGCGCCTTGTATCACTTGAGCGTCTGGCTGGGGCTTGGTTCGAACAACAGGGTTGATCAATTTGAGCTATGGGATCCCTCGCGGCTGACTCACGCGAACCGTCCCTAATTTCCGCCTATACCCCATCTTGGCTCGATGAGGTTCCGAAAATAACAAAAAACGACTAGCCAGTCAATAACTATCTTTCCAATTTAATTTCAACTTTGTGTATACATCGGTGACGGCGTGGAAATGTCGAGGATTCTTTTTGAGGGATGGCATACAATCGAATCAGTACACGAAGCCATAGGAAAGTTAAGAGCTGCTGCCGTTCCGACAAGGTTTGGACCAAAACGGGAAGGGCGGCCCTCTTCAGAGTCGCCCTCGTAAGTCTTATTAAATTTAGTAGCCTCGAGTCATCTATCGCTTTTCGTAGTACCTCATCACGAGGCCGTCGCGGCCGATTGCGTACCCCCGATTCTTGTGAAATGAAACCGAGAACAGATCTGCGGCTGTATTGCTGCTCTGTTCGACCCAGTTGCGTCCTCCATCGTATGTGCGGATGATTCGCCCCTTGTAGCCCACAACCCATCCGGTCTTATTATCAATAAAACTCATCCCGAAAAGCGGTTCGCTGACGTTCAAGGTAACTCGCTCCCAGGTCGCGCCTGCGTTCTCAGTGCGTAGCAGCGTTCCATTGTCCCCGGTTATAAGACCCACTCGATCCGTTATCATGAAGACCCTGTTCAAATCCTCGTTCACGCCGGACCGTTGTGGATACCAGTTTCGTCCGCCATTGTCGGTGTGCAGTATCGCGCCGCCCGTACCGACCACCCACCCGCGCGCGCCGCGGAAGCTCAAGTGAAAGAGTTGAGCATCGGATCCGCTTTGCTGCTCGCGCCATGAGACTCCCGCATCGGATGAAGCCAGAATCAGCCCGCGATCACCGACAACGTAAACGTGATCCTCGTCGGCAAACTGCACCGAATAGAGGTCCGGCTCGTCAGGAGCGCCCGTTCTCCCCGCTTTGGAAGGACGTAATACTTTGACAAAGCTCCGTCCACCATCGGTGCTTCTCAGAATCGTTCCGGCATCCCCGACGATGCACATCCTGTCTTTTCGAATGTAGACATCGTTCAGACCCGTATCAACACCCTGATTCATCTCCTGAAGGGTTTGTCCTTCGTCGTGCGACCTGGCAATCAAACCGTGAGCGCCAACCAACCATATTTCATCGCCATCGTAAAAGACCGAATTGATTGAGGCCGCCCCGCCGCCCTGCTTGATCGTCTGC
>JBASRM010000158.1:0-2412 GCA_049273835.1 Blastocatellia bacterium
CGCTTAGAAACGAACATTACTGCTCGCCTCCCAAGGTCTTGCTACTCGGTGGTTGGCTAGACCTTCCGAGGTGGGCTTCTCACCCACTAGGCTTCACGATATTGCCCGGTCGCTTCCAAGCCTGACCCCTCCAGGCGCTTTTAGACGACACAGGCTTACGGAACCATTGTTAACCGCGTTGGCCGGCTAAAGGGCTATTCTTTCGGCGGACTGCCGTCGATCGAGGTCTATCGAACTACTCGTGTCGACGCGAACCACGAGATGAATCACACCGAAATCTACATACCGGTCTGCCGGAAAAAGAATTAAGGAGGAAATATGCAGGAGTCAACGCATCGTCAACCAGCGGTGAGCCAGTCGCAGGGCGGACGCATTCCGTGGGGCTGGGTAATCGGCACAGCCATCGGGCTCGAGGTCGCGCTGGTGATCTCGGCGTTCGCATGGGTCGCGATCTACTCCTATTTGATCCACCCAGGCGAGGCGCCATCCTACTACGAGAACTACGCGCAGTTCGCGAGCCCGGTGATCTCAGTTGTGCTCGGAATACCGTACTGGTTCTTCGCTTGTCGTTGGGTCGGGCAGAAGGCGGGCACTCGCGCGGTGGCGATGTGCGTGTGGGCCTGGTCTATTCTGTTCCTAATTGATTTTCCGCTAAACTTTCTGACAGAGCAACGGGCTTACACCTGGATGATGGTCGCTATTTCACTTTCGACCAAGCTGTTTGCCGCATACCTCGGCGGGCGCGCTGCGCTGAAGCGAGTCTCTTGAGATGATTTTCACGAAAGCGCAATCAGGCAAACGGCGAAGTCGAAGCGGATTCACCATCCTGCGCAAACCCGACCGGCGACCACAAGAAAGCCGACAAGAGAAGCGAAAGAAAACCGAAAGCTCGGATTACAAAGCGCGTGTCTGGCATCGCATTTCCTCCTGACAGGAACTCGATAATCGATGAATCCACTGACGGTTAAGAGGCGAGCAGCAAACTTATCAACGTCGCTACTGTCTGGCAGTCTGAACAAAGCTCACTCCGTTAGGAGTGACAGGTCTATAGAAAGGACGACCGAGCGCCGCGCTTCACTCCGTAGGAGTGACATGGAGTGAACCCAAAAAATGAGACAACCAGTTAAGAGACAGTTTAGACTGGGGCCGGAGGAAATAGCACGATGCGCCCGGCGTTCTCCATAACCTGGAGGGCAGTCCACCGATAAAATGGTCTAACCTGGTCAAAAATTCCGTCTTAATGTATAGTGACGCAGAATCCAATCAAAAGAGAGGCTAATTACATGGCTGACCAAATTGTTACTTATTCCAACATCTTCGCGGCCAACTACTCTGTAACAGGAATCCGCTCGGAGAATGAGGATAACACGCTGGTTCTCATGACCGGAAGCTGTCCACTTTCCGGCGCACAAACACAAGGAATGCTCTATCGCGGTCCAATGAATCCTACAGACTCTTCGCGATGCATTTGCCTGACCCCGAACGTCGGGAAGACGGTCACCTCGTCACTCTTTTATGGGCCAGATACTCCATTGTTTAATCCCAGTATCCAGGCAGGAAACGTTCGCGTGGTGGGCAGCTATAAGTACGCCAATGACCCCCTCGGCAACGTCGATCACGGCGTGCTGTACGAAGGCCCTCCAGATGGCAAAGGGGGCTACTGGAAAACAATCGATATGCCTGACGATGTGCCGAACGGGGTAGCAGTCGCCAACACGATTCCGCACAGCACTATGGGAGAGCTGATAGTGGGCAATTATGACCTGCAGGGCGCCGAGCCCGGTAAATTTAATGCATTCATTTACAACATCCATACCGGTAAGTACCAGAAGTTGAAGGAGATGTTGGGGCCGGACATCGAACTCGTTACTGCGTATGGAATCTGGCAGAACGTTATAGGCAAACCTTACTACACCATCGCGGGAGGGCTACGCCATCGCATCAGCGGACTCAATGTCAATGTCGGGTACCTGGTGGACTATGATTCAGCGACTTCCATGACAAGCAATCTGACAACATTCAGTTACGATAACGAACCCAGCCTCATCACGCACTTTGAAGGGATTTCGGAATGCGGCCCAAATTGCTATTCGTTGGCAGCCACCGGCGATCAGGACACTGCCAATCGGGGCGCTGCCTTCGCCGTAGTTGAAAGACTGCCTGATGGCTCATTTGGCCCGGCCAAGTGGGAACGAGTTCAGGCAACTAGCAGCGGCATCACTACCGGTAACACGGTGCTGACGAATAATCTGTTTGGCATCTACACAACTGGCAACGGCATTCAGAGCTATGTGGCGGGTAATCTCCCGCTCGCAGATGTGAAAGCGGAAGGGTGATTTTGTGGAAACACTCTCGTGGGAATCAGCCGGCCAAATGGAAGACGCGCTCTAACGCCCTACATGTCTATAGAAC
>JBASRM010000168.1:0-9399 GCA_049273835.1 Blastocatellia bacterium
ACTGTAGACTGTCCAGTCTGCGTTCAGTCGTCCGCAGACTCGACAGTCTACGGTACCACCCCGCGGGGCAAGCCACCCTTCACCAATCATCAATCACACACCTTCAAACTTCCTCCATCACTGCTGCATCAACACCTGACAAAGCTGCAACCGATTCCCCGCCGGATCGCGAAACGTCGCGATGCGCACGACGCCCGGAACCTCCTGCGTCTCGCCTTCAAACTTTACGCCTTTGGCCTTGAGCTGCTTTTGCACGTGATTGAGATCGTCGACTCGAAGAACAACGGTCGCTCCGCGTTCGTCGTCCTGTTCTCGGAGTTGATTGAGACCGATCGCGGCGGCTCCGTCGGCGTGGCTGAATTCGCACCAGCCCTCCATCTCGAACGTCTTCTTCAGTCCAAGCACTTCGCCGTAGAATTTCTTGGCCGCGTCCAAATCTTTCACTTGATACCACGAAACATTCACTTCCATTTTCGTTTCCTCCCGATCTGGAATTTGCTTCTGTTTACTTAGTCGTCCATCGCTTCTGTTTCCGCCAAATGATTGAAAACAAGGATCCATAGGTATATGTTCGTAGTACCGCCTTCAGGCGAAGTTTGAATAGCAGTGGTCTTAATGCACGTGCATTACAACTTCCGCCTCAAGCAAGGCGGGACTACGAACTTTTGTTTATTGGAGGCTCAGGCTATGGCGACGCGCAATGGCAGCGCTGTTTGGGAAGGAACGCTCAGGGAAGGAAAGGGAACGGTGAAACTGGGCAGCGGAGCATTTGAAGGGCCTTATTCCTTCGCTTCCAGATTCGAAGAAGGTACCGGCACCAATCCCGAAGAGCTTATCGGAGCTGCCCACGCAGGATGTTTTTCGATGGCTCTGTCGGCTGGGTTGTCGAAGGCCGGAATTTCACCAAAGCGGATCGAGACCACCGCCAGGGTTCATCTGGGACAAGTAGAAGGCGGCTTCGCGATTACGCTGATCGAACTGGACACGACTGCCGACGTTCCGGGCATCGACGAGAAGACATTCCTCGAACATGCCGAGGGGGCTAAGAAAAATTGCCCCGTGTCGAAGGCGCTAGCCGGGACCGAGATCAAACTCAACGCTAGACTGGCGAGTTGAGCATCTGTTCGGCGCAGCGCTGCATAAAGCAACCTGAAGGTTGAACTCAGAACGTTGGCAGTCTGATATCTTAGAACGTTGGCAGTCTGATATCTCAGAACGTTCGCTGTCGGATATCCAATCAAGCCCAATCCATCTTCGGGCTCATTGTGTGCCATTTCGTAGCGCGCTCGTACGCCAACGCTACTCTCAGCGGGGAGCCTTCGTCGTACAACCCGCCGGTGAACATGATCGAGCGCGGCAGACCGTCTATGAAGCCGCACGGCATACACACCTGTGGATGACCGGTGAGGTTCGTCACAAGGAGGCTAGCGGTGCGCGGCGCCGGTGAGACGAACACATCCCACTTCGACATCAACTGATGCATCTCGCGCATCAGCAGCGTGCGAGCTCGTTGTGCGCGGATGTATTCGACCGCTGGAATAAAACGGGATGTACGGAACGAGTTGGGCCAGTCGTTTGGCGCTTGCCCGCTCAGTTGATTGATTTGCCCGTTTCGGGTGATATCGTCGAAGGCTGCCGCTGCTTCGGAGACTAGAATGATGTTCAGTGCGCCGGTCGAGAATTTAGGCAGCTCGATCGGCTCGAGATTGGCGCCCGCCTTTCTCAATTCATCGAGCGCTTCCTTGTAAAGTTTCTTGAGCTTCTCGTCGCCCGCTTCGAACTCGTTCTTCAGATAACCGATGCGCATTTTCGCGAGCGGAGTATCGGGCATCCAGTTGAACGGCGCGTCGCCGACGGTGATGTCTCGCTGATCGGGGCCGTAGATCGCTGCGAGCGTGGCCGCCAGGTCTTCAACCCCGCGACAGATTGGTCCGATCTTGTCCATC
Organism: Blastocatellia bacterium; assembly: GCA_049273835.1. Classification (GTDB taxonomy): domain Bacteria; phylum Acidobacteriota; class Blastocatellia; order UBA7656; family UBA7656; genus Onstottus_A. The sequence continues at coordinate 1,947 of JBASRM010000168.1, forward strand.
GTCCAGCTCAAACCCATCGCTCCGTAGCGGCTCACTCGCCCATAAGTCGGCCTCAGGCCCGCGCATCCGCATCGCGAGGAGGGCGAGACTATCGAGCCGAGCGTTTCGGTTCCGATCGAGAACCCAACCAGTCCCGCGGCAGTCGCTGAAGCGGGCCCCGCGGATGAGCCGCTCGACCCTTGTTGAGCTTCCTCCACTTGCCACGGATTGCGAGTCACTCCCGCAAACCACCGTCCTCCTTGCGCCAGGGCTCCCATCGAGAGTTTCGCAACCAGCACCGCGCCGGCTTCGCGGAGCCGCTCGACCACCGTGGCGTCGTAGTCGATCATCTGATCGCGATAAGGCTCCGCTCCCCAGGTGGTTTTGATTCCCCTGGTGGCAAACAGGTCCTTGATGCCGCAGGGGATCCCGTGCAGCGGACCACGATACTTGCCGGCCTTGATCTCACGATCAGCCTCCACAGCCTGTTTCAAGGCAAGCTCTTCGGTCAGAGTGACGACGCACAGAAGCTTCGGCCCGTAGCGTTTCAGCCGCGCGAGGTACATCCGTGTCAGATCGACTGACGAGACCTGGCGCGTTCGAACCAACTCCGCAAGCTTGGTTGCCGTCCAGAATGCGACCTCCTCGAGCGCGGTGTATTTCGGGATCTCTTGCTTTGTCAGCTTGAACTTCACCGGCTTCCACTCAAACTTCTTTCCCGGCAACCCGGGATGAAACGCGGTTGCGGGTTCGGTGTCGAGGGGGACTTCGATTTTTCGCAGCGTTTCGTAACTGGTGAGATTTTGATTGATGCCTCGCAACGCCATGGCTTCCTGGGCATCATTCAACTCGAGGCCTATGAGCTGCTCCGCCGCGTGGAGCATCTCTTTGGTCACGCGCTGTGCTTGCTGTGGTTGTTGAGTTTGTTGGCCGGCTTCAGCCGCGAGATCCAGGTGTGGCCCTGCAAGGCCGGCTACTCCTACGGCGGGAAGAAGCTTGACGAAAGTGCGACGGTCCAATTTTGTGTTTAGCTTTTTGCGCTGTTTGCTCATTAGTGTCCTCGTGGCGAAGTCTGTCTGTGAGTGTTTCTCGGTCGCGGGCCAAGATACTATCACAACGCTCCAGCCATCAACTCAGCACGAGTCTAACGAGGAGTCAGTCACATTGTTGACGGATACGGCGAAAATCCACGTAGTAACGAATTTATTGGTTTGGTTGAGAGTCAAGCGGCTGCCCGAGTGATTTGGGTTAAAGGGCCCTCGGGTTTTCAACAGGGTATCTGCGCTCAACACCACCATCCCGATTTTTGACATCTCACGGTCAGGCGCGAGTCGCAATAACCTCAAGGTATTCGGCGTCGACCTTGGTGGTTTCATCCGAGGCCTTGTTATGTGCGGACCACAGGCTCACGAGTTCGCTTCGGAGGTTCTCCTGCCCGGGCCCGTCGAGGGAGGCGAACGCCCGCGTCATTGGACCGTAGTTGACACGGAAGAATTCCACTACCGCAGCCGGTGGGAACGGATAGTCAAAGTGATAGTCGTGAAGTGAAAATTTCAGATCGGCAATTCCTTCACGGAAACGCTCGCGAACGGTGGCTTCATCTCCCCACAGAACCGGCGAGGGCATGCCGGAGGGAGCGATGTGTTTCGAGATCGCTTTAAACATTTGCCCGACGAACCCACCGGGTGTCCAATTCGCCATGGCAATGATTCCACCCGGCCGGCACACGCGTGTGAGCTCGGCCGCGACCCGATCCGGACGAGGCGCAAACATCGCTCCGATCAAGCTGGTCACAGCGTCAAACTGAGCGTCTTCATACGGCAGCGATTCGGCATCCCCCTCCTCAAAGGTGACCTCGAGTCCCTCGGCTGCCGCGCGAGCCCGGGCTCGCTCCAGCCAGTTGGTGGCAATGTCGCAACCGGTAACCTTTGCGCCCGCCCTTGCGGCGATCAGGGTGAGTTGCCCAGCTCCGCAACCGACATCGAGCAGCCGGGCTCCCGGAGCCACGCCGAGCCGACGGAAAAAGTGCTCCGCGTCCTTCTCCATAAAGCGGGAGAAAAGGTCGTAGTCTCCAGTCATCCAGGTCGTTTTCAAACGGGTCTTAAGTTCGTCAAATTCTTTGCTCGTCTGTGTTTCTTTCGCAATCCCATTCATGCTGGCATTCTCCTTCCGTTCCGTTGTCTTCGGATTAGGCTTTTTACCATTCAGTTCTACTATACGGCTAGTCCGGTCTTGAATACTTGATCGATCGTACAGCTTTCTTGACAGAAACGCCGGTTCAGCGAAGGCTATGAGCATGGACGTCCTTTCCGAGGTGTTGAGAGTCGTCAGGCTGGAGGCGCGCTATTCTTCAATGGTGAGTTTCAGCCCCTGGTGTCTAAGCTCCTCCCGATCAACCGGCATGGATTCTTACGTCTCGGTCACAGACACCTGAGCTGCTACCTCTTGCCAGCACGAATCAGCATGTGTGTCTAATCAGCATGTGTCGCTAGCAGCATGTGTCCTAGCAGCATGTGTCGCTAGCAGCATGATGACTCGGCCCGCGCTCTGTGCTAGTGTTTCACCGTCACAGGGGAGGAGACCCGTAGATGGCTCAGTACCTGCTGATCGAGTCACGCGACCCGTTTGAATCCAAGGACGTGGGCTACTATTACGATTTGGCGAAGGGCCTGGTCGAGAGCGGTAACCAGGTAACGCTGTTCCTCGTCCAAAACGGCGTGCTGTCAGCGCGCCCGTCGGCCCACTCTGACGCGCTCAGCGCGCTGGCGCGGAGCGGATTGACTGTGCTCGCCGACGACTTCTCGTTGCAGGAGCGCGGCATCGCCACGCTGGTCGAGGGAGTCGTCGCGGCCTCGATCGATGTAGTCGTGGATCACCTCGCGGCCGGTCACAAAACCCTCTGGCACTAGGAGACGAAGCATGTTGAACAAGACACTTACCATCGCCCTCATGGATCCTCCCTACGAGTCGGAGAACTTGACCACGGCGTTTCGCATCCTCGACGTCGCCGCCCGGCGCGGGTACCTAATCAACGTCTTCGCCTACGAGGGGGCTTCGGGCCTGGCGTTCGTGCGCCAGACCGCGCACCCAAACCCCGTCCACGGTAAGGATGTGGCGGAGGAGAATCACCCCACCACCAAGGACCAGGTCGCGGCCTTGCTCGCCGAAGCCGAGAAGAACGGAGGCAAGGTGGACTGGGTAAACTGTGGCATGTGCGTCGACGAGCGCGGCGTCAACGAGTTCGTGCCGGGTACGCGGCGCGGCTCGCCCGCGGACTTCCACGCCTTCATCGAGGCGTCGGACAACGTTCTCGTCATCCCGACTAAGTGAGGTGAGGCCGTGGCCAAGAAGACGCTGAACATCGTGGAGTCGGCCTATCGGGCCGTGATGGAAGAGCAGGATGACACCATACTATGGCTGCTGGCGGCGATGCAGGGCGCGGGTGCGGAGCACACCGTAGTGCTGCGCGGGAACGCTGTAAACTACGCGGTCGCCGGCCAGGGCGTCCCGGGCCTCACGGTCGGCGACTGGAAGCAGACCCAGGCTCCGAAGATGGATCGCGACGTACTGGATCTGATCGAGAAGCGGCAGATCCCCGTATACGTGGTCGCCGAGGACCTCGCCGATCGCGGGATTAATCGCGCGGAGCTGGTGCCGGGCGTTCAGCTGCTGTCACGCACGGCGCTGCCCGGCCTCTTCGCCGAGTACGCAGTGGTCGCTCACTGGTAGCCAGTAGACGACGCCGGCTGGAAGTGTCTCTACACCTCGCAGCTCTACTACAGCTTTCGGAGAGACGCCAGCAACGCTGCCGCTCGTCCGCGGCAACGAACCCCCGATCGACGACGAGGCCGTTCGACGAAAGAATCGGCGGCAAGTTGGGCGGCGGAATCCGCCGAACCACTCCCGCGAAGAAGGCTACGTAATGGTCGACCATGTCTTCGGGGCCAGCGCGCGTCTTGTCAAAGCTCGTTGGCACGCCAGGCCATTCCCCGATTGTGGGAGGCCAACGCGCTAGAAAAGATATCCTATTACTGTTCGGTCATAGTTAAAGAAACTGACCTTCCGATTTGGCGCGAAGGTCGGCACATATGAGTTTCTCCGGACGGCTCAACGAAGCGAGAACTGATCTGAATTGCTACCGAGCTAAGTCGCGGCTCTAGCGTCAAAACTCTATGCAACAGCGGGTCGGATGTAGTTAAATAGCACCTATCAAACTGCTGCTAGACCGAGCCTGCCCCTTCAGAACTCGAGACGGGTTTTGTGCACCCCAGTCGTCCTGAAATTGGCAACTGTGGTCTCAGAAACTCTTATGAAAGCCTACCGGCATATCGCGAGGTCTTATGCTTCCTGATAAGTCTCAAGTATTGGAGGCAGCGCGGCGGTATGTTCTCCAAGACAGGTTACAGGCCGCAATCGAGACATACCAAAAGATCATTGAGGCAGACCCTTCTGATCTCGACACTATGACCATCCTTGGCGATCTGTACGCAAACATGGGTTGCGTCACGGACGCGGTAAGTCAATTCAAAACAGTTGTGGATTGCCATCTGGAGGGCGGATCTACCCGAAAGGCGATCGGAGTCCTCGACAAGATTCTCACTGTTGACCCTGCAAACATCGACATCAGGATCAGACTTGCCGAGGTGTACGCACGAGCGGGACTGCCCAGTGAAGCGCGTCAACACTATCTCCAGATCGCCGATGCGTACTCGCGCCGGGGTGATGTGCTCGACGCACTACGATTCTATCGTAACGTCGTTGACCTGGACCCTTACAACACATCAACGCGAATTAAGTTAGGTGAAATGTACCTGAGTGAAGGATTGAACGACCTCGCCTACGAGGCGTTTTTCATCGCAGCAGAGCAATTAGAATCCAGCGGTGAACACCGACGGGCGCTCAATGCATATCGCGAGGCTCGGGCCATCAGACCTGACGCTGAAGGTGCGTTGGCGGCAGTCGACAAACTAACGAAGGTATGCGAGAGAACTGAGCCCAATTGGCCGCCTACTCACGTGGTGACTAGCGACCGGCTGAAGACGAACCAACCAGTAGCGAGCTCCGTTGACGCGCCCTCCGGTTCCGGACAGCTCAATCACGAGCAAGAGGATCCCAACAGTGCATTCGTCGTTCACGAAATCTCAAAAGCTGAGATACTGGTAGCCTACGGAGAAGTTAATGAAGCCGTATCAATGCTCCGCAATGCTCTCAGGGGCCTGCCGGACAACATAGACATACACGTAAAGTTGAAGGACATTTACCTGAGGGCTGGAATGACTGCGCAAGCGGCCGCCGAATGTCTCGAGCTTTCGCGCATACATAGATTGCGTGGCGAGGATTCCCGAGCACGTGAATACGACGAAAGAGCGAGCCGGCTTGTCCCGCCGAGCCAGCACAAACCTGATGGTCCGGGCGATCAGAAGCCGATACGTCTGAAGGAGGCCAAACCGAAGGGTGACGCCGCACCGCTCCCACCTGCACGGCAACCCGATCGAATGCCGAAAGCGCGAGAAGTCCCGATCCGACCCGCCATCAGTCAGGTCCAACCAGACCAGATTACGAATCCGGTGAAGGGCTTGGAATCATCGCCTCCTTCAATTGGTTCCCCAATATTGACCGAAGCCCCATTGTCAATTGTGCAGTTGAATCCGGCTCCCGGCCAGAACGTGTCGCCGCGCGACGCCTTACTTATAGCCGCTCCGAAGCCGTCGACCGAAGCTGGAGTCGAACTGATAAGTCGCCAGTCAACAAACTCCATCGAGCGCGGGTTGGCCAGCCGGGTTGTGTCTCGGACGCCCGGCGCGACGAAACGAAATCGTTTGGCCACAGCGGGCGTTTCGCTTGCCGCCTTAGTGTTGGTTGCGGCAGGCGCTAGTATAGGTGCGGTTCTTTATGATGCTCACTTGAACAGGCAGTATGAAGCGTTGGCTCTCGCTGCTCCGCCGACTCCGCTTGCTTCGCCGCCTGTCCCATCAGAACCCGACGATTCGCAGCCAGTTCAAGAGCAAGAAGCGACTACCGTGGTCGTCACGCCGCGTATCGAGCCCGGCCCGGCTTATGTCGCGCAAACAAGGGAGCCTGATGTGGTGAAGCGCGACTCGCCCAGCCGCTCACAGCCTATTGAGAACCAGACTACAAAAGTAAATGCTCAACCATCGCCTTCGCCGCCGCGGATTGCCGTCAATTTAGCCGAGCCTGCACTACCCGACAATCGGGCTCCGGAGGCAGTACCGGCGGCGGCACCGATCGCCTCGGCTCCTGACCCGCCGTCAAAGACCGTGCGCCAATCTCCTGGGATAGTGCCTGGCGTTGTGGTGAGGAGGGTGCAGCCTGTGTATCCGGCCGCCGCGAAAGAGGCGCGGGCGACTGGCGTCGTCACCGTAGAACTCAGCATCGACGAGCAAGGAAACGTGACATCCGTGCGAGCGCTTTCAGGAGGACCGCAGATATTGGTGAATGCCGCACTGGTGGCAGCTCGTGGTTGGAAGTTCCAGTCTTCGACTCAAGGAGGAGTTCCAGTAAGGACCAGCACCGTGGTTGCGTTCAACTTTAAGCTTTAGGATATTGAGGTTCGTATGCGCCCTCGTACTTCGTCGTTAGCCTTTGGCTTGATTGCGATGATGTTCGCGCAGTCAGGCGCCTTTGCTACCGTAAAGTTGCGCCCCACCCCGCAGAAGTTTCGCGCGTTTTATGCAATCGACGACGCGCGGGTCCCCCTCAGCATTCGGAATCAGCATGCGGAGCCTGCACGAAACGCGCGCAGAGGCAGCGCCCGTTGGACCATTGAGGAAGATGCCCTAATTCGAAATTCTGTTCCTCGAGTTCGCCTTTCATTCGACGACGGGCTGCCCGTCGGCGGGCTGCGGGTGATAGCGATTACGACCGATGGGGCCGTGTGGGCCGGGGGCGACAAAGGGTTGGTTAGGTATGAGGACAGCCCAAATGCCTGGGACAGATGGCAATACTTTGGCGGTCAACGCTATTTACCTTCTGATGATGTCACTTCTCTGGCGGCCGGCGAAGCGGGATCTATCTGGGTTCAAACACCGGCTGGCGTAAGTCATATACAGTTCCGCCGCTTTACGCTCGCCGATAAGGCCGCCTACTTTGAGCGTCGTATAGCCGAGCGGCATAAACGACATTACCTTGTTGCCGATTCAGAATTTTCCGAGCCCGGCAACCCAGCCACGAGCCATCAGTATCCGAACGATAATGATGGGCTATGGACGGCAATCTATGTAGCCTCACAGGCGTTTCGATATCGGTTGACCAAGGATTCGCAGGCGCTTGATTCCACGCGAAAGTCCGTAGATGCCATGCTGCGATTGGAAGCTATCACCGGACTCGCAGGCTTTCCTGCACGATCATTCAGACAGAAAAATGAGCCGCGGCACAAAGACGGAATCTGGCACTTCACTGCGGATGGCGAGTGGGAATGGAAAGCCGACACCAGCTCGGATGAGATTGTCGGCCA
>JBASRM010000185.1:0-2353 GCA_049273835.1 Blastocatellia bacterium
CCCGACAATAGTGCCTCTGTTTTGAGAAACAATTAGGTGCCTATCTAAGTCGGATTTCAAACAGTTTCAACTTAACCTCCAGCAACTTTGGAAAGTAATTAACCATATTGAGCTCGATAATTAAGTATTCTCGGTTGGACTCGTGAGGATAGGGTTATTTGTGTCCGTTAGAAAACTCCGCCACAGAGGTTCGCCACGATGTTACAAAAACTCCATTCTCTACGGCTGGCAGGAAGACGCTTTCGCGAATCGCTCGCAGCACGCTCACATCTAGATCAGGCACAAGTCCTTTTACTATCCGGACATCACCGACGATTCCATCATCTCTGTACTCAACGGAAAATGCCACATTACCCGATAGCTGACCCTTTCGAATGGCATGCTGAATCGAATCAGAGTAAGTTTGCTTTCCGAAATTCAGCGTCTGGGGCGGTCTATCTTTTAGTGGAATCCGATATGCCTTCTGTTGACCTTCATGGAGCAGGGCCAGAAATTTCCTTTTCAATTTCTTATCATTTTTCTTATTGAATTCATTTCCTGTTACGCAAACCTGATTCCACCATTCGCACTCTTCCGGGGTGCAGGGTTCCGTCGCTTTCGGAATCTCAATGTATGGCCTTACCACTAATACCCCATCTCGTGCGGTCCGAATATTCTTGTCATCAGAAGACCTGCCAGCCTCCCTGCTTTGAGAAGAAAAGATGCCTTTGGTTTCAGTTGCATAGCCGACAGGCAAGACGAGCACCGACCCCAATAGAATACGTCCCACAGGACTAATACATCTTAGGAACTTCATATTTGTTTCCATAGAATACGACACGTGACGGTTGCAAGACCGCTTAGCACTTCGCATCCTGATTCCCATGAAGCATCTCACGAAAATCATCGACGAAGCGACTACCCATTCTCTTTATTGACGATTCGAAGCAGCCCGCCACGCTATCAAAAAGGTGCATTTGGAGCACCGGCTCCCCCGGGGTTCCGGGAAGCGGTCCGGTTTACGCCAGTGCTCCACCCAGTAGCAGAGCACTAGTCATAGGCCTCTTCGTTATGCTCAATCATCATAGGCTCACCACCGGGGCCCGGGCAACCCCAACAGCTATAGAAGCAATTCCAATGGGGTGGTTCTCCCTCTACGTAGATTGCAGTTTGCTCCACAAGCGTACAACCGCCGCAATTTGCGAGCTGGCTTGCAGCTGGATATGAGGGACATCCGGAGGCTCTGACGGTGGAAATATTCAGTTGATAAAAACTGAAAATAAGCGCAACCGCCAAGATCACAACGCCAATCAGATTCGCAATTCTCATTCTCACGATGATCTCCTCCTTAACGAAAGACGTTAACGGCGGAAGCAATACAACGGTCAATGCTCCCTCCCATCTACTTGACATCACTCAATCTTGAGATGCCAAAATACCTTTCGACATCCACCTTTACCTTACTGTCGAATGCTCCGGGCCACACCCGATCGACTTTGCCTTTGTTATCTATCACAATTGTCAGCGGCGTCAGAGAAAGCTTGTAGGTCGCTTTCGTAGCACCGTCGATGTCAACAAATGTCTCCAGGCTAAACCCATTCGATATCAAAAATGCTTTTGTCCTGGAACCGCGATCGAAATCTAAACTGATCCCAAAGATTTGATATTGATTGCGACTGCAAGCCGCTATTATCTCCCTCCAAAAGGGAGCTGTTTGTTCGCATGCAGCACACGCGGGTGAGAACACCAAGAAGACCGTCTTATTGCTTTCCGTATAGTTAACAGTCTTCGGTTGACCGGACAAAGTCTTGCCTGTTAAAGCGGGCAGTTCCTGGCCGCGTCGGAGGAATTCGAGGTTGTCGTGTGCAATTGCGGCTTTGAGCTCGCGGTTTTGCTTAATCAGCAAAGCATTCGCGATACAGACTCCGCCGACCAACAGTACTGAGATTCCCCGGATCAGTCTTCGCCCCGACGGGGCGGCAGGATTGGTCATCTCACAATTTGTGGCGACTTCCGACATGAGAGTCACAAAATTCAGGGGTACCTTCAACCGTAGATTGTCCCGGTGCCGCAGAAAGAAATGGAACACAAGATCGGTGCCGGGCGTTCAATTCGGCAATTCTCCGCTCTTAACTCTCAGGCTCCGCCTTGTTTGAACAACTTCCTTATTTCCTTCATGAGCTTCTCCATATCCGCCGAGTCATTTATCCTGGTCCTCCCCGACTCAAACCTTCTGTTCACCACCGAACTATCTATCCCGATTAGCCTCGCCAGTTCCGCATTGCTCCCACCCACTTCTCGCCCGACGATTATCAGCGCCTCCTTTGCACATCTATTAATCAAGCAAAGGCAGCTAGTTCGGGCGACTTAGGCA
>JBASRM010000188.1:0-1538 GCA_049273835.1 Blastocatellia bacterium
TCCTGTGCCGATGGGCTCCGCCCTCGGGAAGCGTCTCTCGGTATTCCAGCGGCTATGCCGCCTCCTGTGCCGATGGGCTCCGCCCTCGGGAAGCGTCTCTCGGTATTCCAGCGGCTATGCCGCCTCCTGTGCCGATGGGCTCCGCCCTCGGGCAGCGTTTCTCGGTATTCCAGCGGCTACGCCGCCTCCTGTGCCGATGGGCTCCGCCCTCGGGAAGCGTCTCTCGGTATTCCGGCGGCTATGCCGCCCGTGTGCCGATGAGCTTCGCCCTCGGGAAGCGTCTCTCGGTGCCTCGACTCGGCGGCGAAGCCGCGCTGAGAAACCAGGCCCCATCGGCGGCAGAGCCGCTGGGGATCCCTTGACTCCGCCTCTATAATTTTCTATGATTTTCGAGCAATTTTCGGAGCGGTGGCTACTATCGAACGAAACGATGTTTTCAACCAGCTTTAGTTCGGCGGCAAACCGTGAAATCCCAATCAAAGCAAAATCCAATACAGGGACGCGGGGCCGGTGAAAACCCGCCCAATCGATTTGAGAAGTTGGTCTACGTTCGCGATCCGGACTCGAACGACTCGGAAGAACCCTCGTCAAAGACGCAATTCCTCCGCGATGCTTCCCGCTCATTGATAACTTACAACGACAGCCCGGACGTGGGCTTCGATGCGAGCATCAATCCCTATCGAGGGTGCGAGCACGGGTGCATCTATTGTTACGCGAGGCCCACTCACGAATACCTGGGCTTCTCGGCGGGACTGGACTTTGAAACAAAAATTCTGGTCAAAGAAAACGCACCGGAGTTGTTGAGAAAGGAACTCGCTTCACGCGGCTGGAAACCAAAACTGCTCGCCATAAGCGGAGTAACGGATCCGTATCAGCCGATCGAACGAAAGCTCCAGCTCACAAGGCGATGTCTTGAAGTGCTGGCTGAGTTCCGTAACCCGGTCATCATCATAACCAAGAATCAGCTTGTAGCGAGAGACGTTGATCTGCTGAGGCAATTGGCTGAGGTCAAGGCGTCTGCAGTCTTTCTCTCGATCACAACGCTCGACGCCGACCTCGCACGAGTGATGGAACCGCGAACGTCCACGCCGGCGAACCGGCTTGCTGCCATTGAGACTCTCGCGAGTGCCGGTGTGCCTGTGGGTGTGATGGCAGCGCCAATGATTCCCGGACTGACCGATCACGAAATACACTCGATCATAACGTCGGCGGCTTCGGCCGGAGCCTGCTATGCCGGGTACACCGTGGTTCGGTTGCCTTACGTGGTGAAAGAGCTTTTCGAAAGCTGGCTCGAGCAAAATTTTCCCGAGCGCAAAAAGAAGGTCTTGAACCGACTTCGCGCGATGCGAGGCGGCAAGCTCAACGATCCGAACTTTGGATCGAGGATGCGCGGCGAGGGAGTTTTTTCGGAGCAGATCAAATCGATGTTCACACTTGCGTGCCGTAAGGCCGGAATCGAAGGTCGGCGTCCGGAGTTGTCGGCGGAGTCGTTCAGGTTACCGAGTGGCCCGCAATTGAGTTTGTTCGAGCAATAAATA
>JBASRM010000189.1:0-5476 GCA_049273835.1 Blastocatellia bacterium
GTTGAAAAGGTGCGGCCGAGAAGAGGCTCGATGCCCAGTACCGAGAAGAATTCTGTCGAAACCCTCAACGCGCCGATCGCCATCGGGTCGCCGGCGCCGGTCATGTTGAAGCCGTCGCCACGCATCAAAGCCATCTTCTCAAAGCTCTGAGCTTGCTCCCGCCATGCTACGAATTCATGCCCTGACACCGGGAGGTTCGAGTCGTTCGACGAAGCCCGGCGCTCCCACACCATCACAAGTTGGTCGGGCTGATCGAAAGGAAGGGGGCGAATCAGAACTGCATTGATCAAGCTGAAGATGGAACTGTTGGCGCCAATTCCAAGGGCCAGAGTGAGAACCGCTACAGCCGTAAAACCGGGACTCTTGGCCAGGGTGCGCCAGCCGTATTGCAGGTCTTGCAAGAATCCGTTCATCAGCTTACCTCCAGGCAACGGATCGGTTCGGGGTCGGGGGTTTGTAGTTTCTGGTTTCTGGTTTCTGGTTTGTGTCCCGAGTGTACGGTCCAGCGACCGAAATCAAAAACCACGAACCAGAAACTACAAACCAGAAACCCCCAACCTGAACCCAGCTCGAACTCCGAACCTCATCCCCCTATTCATACCGCAGCGCCACCATCGGGTCTACTTTCGTCGCGCGGCGGGTCGGCACGCAGCACGCAGCAAGCCCAACGGCGCCCAACAGCAGCGAGATTCCTGCGTAAGTGAGCGGGTCAGTGGCCGTCACCCCGTACAGTAGCCCTGACATCGCTCGAGTCATCGCAAACGCGCCTGCAAGCCCGGCGCCGATACCCACCAGCGTCAGAGTCACTCCCTGTCCCACTATCAACTTGAAAATGTCGCGAGGCCGCGCGCCCAACGCCATGCGAATCCCTATTTCGTGAGTCCGCTGAGACACCGCGAACGACATCACCGCATAGATCCCGACCGCAGCGAGCACCAGAGCTATCACCGCAAAAACCAACATCATCACCGTCACTAAGCGCTTCGGTGACATTCGTTCCTTAATGAGTTGCTCCATTGGCTTGACGTTGAAAACCGGCAACGTGTTGTCCAATGCGCTGACTTCGGCGCGCACCGCTGAGGTGAGGGAACCAGCGTCCGAGCTTGCCCGGATGATCAGGTACATTCCTCGCAAGGTTTCCTGAGAGTAAGGCACGTAATAGTGGCTGTCCCTCATCTCATCGAAGTCTTCGTTCATCACATCCGTCACAACCCCGATGATTTCGCGAGCGGCGCCGCCAGTCTCTTTGAACTGCTCGCCGATAGGGTCACGATCGGGAAAGAACTGTCTCACAAAAGCCCGGTCCACAAGCGCCACTCCTGGGCCGCCAGCCCGATCACCCTCGGTGAAATTACGTCCCCGGATGACCCTCGTGCCTATCGCAGCGAAGTAGCCCGTCGTGACCGGGGAATAGAGAACATTGGGACGCTTGCTTTCGGGAAAGGTGGTTTGTCCCGCGCTTTCGAGACTGCGGCTGAAATTGTTTCCGCTCATCGGCAGAATGGCTGTTGCGCCGGCGTCGATCACCCCGGGCAACGCTTCGACGCGGCGCAGCAACTGGTCATAGAAGCTGAGTTTCGGCTCGGCCTTCTCATATCGTTCACCGGGCAGCGAGACTTGAATCGTAAGAACGTTAGCCGGTTCAATTCCGAAATCCGAACGCATCATCTCGACGAAGCTCCGGATCAGCAACCCCGACCCGATCAACAGGACAAGCGACAGCGCGACTTCGGCGACCACCATCGCGTTGCGAGCGCGATTGCGCGAAGCCTTGCCCGGTGAACCCTTGCCGCCTTCTTTCAATGCTTCGTTGAAGCTTGTCCGAGTCGATTGAATGGCCGGGACCAGTCCAAATAGCAGCCCGCTCACCACCGATATGACAAGCGTGAACAAAAACGCGGTGCGATTGATTACCAGGTTGTGCCATCCCGGAATGAACCTCGAGAACTCTTCCGGAATGCCACGCGAGAGAGCTCGAACTCCCCAGACAGAGAGCAGCAGGCCTGACGCACCACCGGTGAAACTGAGAAGCAAGCTCTCGGTAAGCAACTGGCGGATCAACCGCCAGCGGGTCGCGCCCATCGCCAGACGAATCGCAATTTCCTTCTGGCGCCCGGCGCCTCGCACCAGCATGAGATTGGCGACGTTGGTGCACGCGATCAACAGCACAAACGCAACCGAGCCAAGCATCACCGGCGCATACATCCGCGACCCCCTGGTCGCGTCCTGAGTTATCGTTAATACATTGACCCCTCGGCCGCCGTTGGTTAGCGGGAACTGGGCGGACGCGCGCGCAGCAATCCCATTCAAGTCGTCGGCGGCCTGGTTGAGGCTGACGCCGGGCTTCAACAATCCCATAACCTGCAGATAGTGCGAGCCGCGATCGGTCACCGTTTGCTGGTCGAATACCAGGGGCGCCCACAGCTCACCTCCGTTAAACGGATAGTTGAAATCTTCAGGCATCACACCGATGACGGTGAACGGCATGCGGTTGAGGGAGATCGTTTGACCCACGATGTTTGGATCGGCGGCGAACCTTCGTTGCCACAAATTGTTTTTCAACACCACTACCTGATTCTTCCCCGGCAGGCCATCCTCGGGAGCGAAGGTCCGACCGTAAAGCGCTTTGACGCCGAGCGCGTCAAAAAAGCCCGCGGACGCTGCATAGCCGAAGAACCGTTCGGGTTGGTCGCCTTCGGTCAGGTCGAAGTAGCGCTGGGTGATCGCGACAAGGTCTTCCAGCGTCTGATTCTGCTCGCTCCAGTCTTTGAAATTGCCGGGCGCGACCGACCCGCGATGGAAGCCGATATCCGGGTTGCGCTCCCACAAGATCACCAGCCGCTGCTCGTTGGTAAAAGAAAACGGGTCTAAGAGCGTAGCATCGATCGCGCTGAAGATCGTGGTGTTGACCCCGATGCCAATGGTGATCGCAAGCAGGGCGACGCCGGCGAATCCAGGGCTTTGTAGCAATATGCGAGCGCCGTAACGAATGTCCTTCAGAATGCTTTCCATCTTTCTCTACCTCGTTGGTGAAGGCTTGAATCATCACCAACTACGCGCGGCTTCAGGCCGTAGTTGCACATTCCCTTCGCCGGACTCTTTGCACCTCGATCGCCGTTCGCGGCTGGTTCTTCGCTACGGCTTCTCAAACTTCGCATCGTCGATCGGGATGTTTTGCTTCACGTCGATGTACTTGCGCGTAGTGCCAAGGTGGCTATCATCCAAATACGAGACGACGATCGTGAAGGGAAGCTTCACACCATCCACTTGGGTGTAATCTTTGAAGTCCGTTTGCTCCGGATCAAACCCTAACGGCGTCTCAGTCAAGACGGTGCGCCGAACGAGCAAACCACTCTGGGTATCGAAAAACAACTTCTCGGTGCGCCGGTCCGCCCCGAGCGACTCGACCACATAGACGTCCCGATCATCGATCCTCTCTCTTCCTTTCACCAACATCGTCGAATAGTTTTCTTTGAGCTTTAGATTTCCGAGGAGATCGGCTTGTCCAGCGACGCGAGCGAGTTCGGCGCTTGTCATCTCACGCTGCCCTTGCGGGCCCTTGACCCAACCAGCCGTACCGTTGAAGCCTTGATAGATCGTTCCGCCCGGCGAAACGATGACCGCCAGATACTTGTTCGGCGCCTTCTGATAGACCTCCATCTCCCAGGTTTCTCCCCTGGCAATCATCGCCGCGTTCGGAGTGCCCGAGTTCACCAGCTTGGGTCTCAGCCATGAGATCTTGCTGACCCGAGTGTTGATCTTCATCGCGGCCGACAGGCCACCGATCGCTGTGAAGTATCGGTCCATCACCTGATCAACTGCCGGCAGCGGATCGGGTGGTCTTGCGCCGGGATCTTCGCGGGTCGTATTCACAAATACGCCCTGTGTGATGTCGGGAATGGCGATGGGTTTGGTCTGGCCTCGATGACAGGAATTACAAGTCACGACCGGTTGACCGCCGAAGTTAGTCTTGTTGATCTCCGAGACCATCGCAATCATGCGGCGAGCGATCTGTTTCGGCGGCTTATCATCCATCCAGTATTTACCGTTCTCAGCTACGTGACAGTAACCGCACCGCACGCCGAGCGACGTACGCATAAAATGCATGACGGTGAGCAATTTTGAATTCGGGAGTCCCTTGAACACTTGAATGTTCTTGTTCACTTGTTCAGCGGGCTTGTCTTCCTGTTGAGCGTTGGGCGCGGTGGCGGCCCCGCTCACCGGCGGTTCAAAGCCGGACGCTGTCGCTACGATCGCGGCCAGGGTCACTACGAACAACAGCACTACACGTTTCATAGCTCGACTCGCGCTGGAAAAACTAACCCATCGCCACGAACGCACCACGGACACAAAGCCCCAACATATTTCATGATGGCCTGGTGTAGTTTTGTGTAGTTTCGTGGCTCTGTGTTTTTGGTGGCGCCTCCCTTTTCAGCAGCCTGTCAGGGTTTCGCACTTAACGGTTTGCACTCGATACCAACTGCCGTGCCAGGCTGTCGGAAGGCCAGCAGATCGTTGAAGAGACGACGGTTAGATTGAAAAGGCGTCCCACCCGGTGACGTTGAAACTGGCCGTCTGCGGGACTGAGAAATCCCAGTAGCGCGAACACGGTCTTAATTGCTATGCGGAGAGGTGTATTGGTAGTTTCTGGTTTCTGGTTTTTATGACGGAGAACAGAAGACTCGACGAGAATGGAGTACCAGCGAACTCCATCGCTCGTTGGCCGATAGGGCGATGTACCAGCGAGCGCGGCGACGAGACTTAGCGGCGTGCAATCAACCAAGGTTTGATTCCCCGCCGCACACGAGTCTCAGCGGATGCGAAGCGCAGAGATGAAACCTCCTTCCCTGCGGGCGCTCATTACGGAACATCAGGCGGAAACTGAGATGCAATTGACACCCCTTTTGATCCGTATTAGATTACTGACGCCTCGAATACGCATAGAACCTCATTCCGATTTCGCTTAACCTTAAACGCTTTGTGACATTCCATTTCACCAAGGAGGCTAACAGTGAACACACTCACTTCTCGCAAAAGGCTTTCGATAGGCATGATCGTTTTGGTCATATTTATGATTGGTCCATCGCTCTTTGCCGACGACGGGGCCAATCATCAGGTTCGCAACCAGCACTTCGGGGTATCCGGTGGCAACGTCAACGACATTACCAGAGCGTTCTGCTGCAGTGGAACGCTGGGTTCACTGGTTACCGACGGTTCTACCGGCTATGTCCTGAGCAACAACCACGTCCTCGGTCGCTCAGACCAGGCCGTCGCGGGAGAAGACATTTCGCAGCCAGGCATGATCGATACCGGATGCCGACCCCAGACCATTGTCGCCGACTTCACGCTGGCATCTCCCCTGGGCTCGAATGTTGATGCTGCGATCGCGGAGCTGCGAACCGGAACTATGGACGCCACAGGATTCATCGAAGATATCGGTGTGCCCGGCTCGGTCGCCGCCGCGACGGTTGGGCTC
>JBASRM010000199.1:0-3821 GCA_049273835.1 Blastocatellia bacterium
CCATCATGTCTTGAGTGAAATAATTTGTGCTGAAGTAAACAAAGATTAAAGCGGCCCAGAGCCCAGTTCTCTTATTGTAAAAGCGCGCGGCCATAAGATAGACAATGACCGAAGTCGCAAAGTTCCAAATGATCGCGGCCAGGTGAACAGCCTTCATGCTGCGGCCAAACAGGACGAACACAGCCGCGTAAAACAGAGAGGCTCCAGGTGGCTTGTCGGTCACGACGTCGGCGTAGAGCCGCGCACCTTCGAGCATGCGAACAGCGGTAAGTGCCCGTACGCCTTCGTCGCCGTTTACGAAGTCATAGCGGACATAGAACACCCTGAGCAGCAGGTTCAGCAAAAACAGACCAGCAAACGCCAGCATCAACTGGCCATTGGTGATCGTTCGCCCGCCGGGTGCGGTAACTCGATGGGTGTTCATCCAGATTCTCCGCTCGGAATCGTGAATGGTAACATCAACACGCTGGCCCTCACACACTCCGATTGTGCATACTCTTGACGCTCAGCTTGCCGGTTTGCTCTAATCGAAAAGGATCGGATGTGATGGATAAGACCGAGTTGATTTACGATTGGAATAACGTTGGCGTCGTCGAAATTGCGCGGCGACCGCTGGAGCTGAATGACGAAACGCTTCGCGACGGACTGCAATCCCCGTCAGTCATTGACCCTCCGATCGAAAAGAAGATCGAAATCCTTCATCTGATGGATTCGCTCGGTATTGAGAGCGCAGACATCGGCCTGCCGGGCGCCGGGCCCCGAGCTGTTTCGGACGTCACCCAGCTTGCGAAAGAGATCCGCGATTGTAAGCTCGACGTTCGTCCGAATTGCGCGGCGCGAACAGTTCGGGCAGACATCGAACCCATCATTGACATCTCAGAGAAGCTGGGATTCCCGATCGAAGCCTGCACCTTTATCGGATCAAGCCCGATCCGGCAATATGCCGAAGGCTGGTCCCTGGAGATGATGCTGACTGCGACCGAGGACGCGGTTAAGTTCGCCGCCTCTCACGGGCTTCCGGTGATGTATGTGACTGAAGATACTACCCGCGCGCAACCGGCTACCATCAGAGCTCTTTATCGCGCGGCGATCCAAGCTGGCGCCAAGCGGATTTGTGCCTGTGACACCGTGGGCCATGCGACGCCTGAGGGGGTGCGCGCACTCATCGGCTATATCAAAGAAATCATTCAAGAGCTGGGGATGACCGAGGAGATCAAGATCGACTGGCATGGCCACCAGGACCGCGGTCTTGGTGTGATCAACTCCATTGCGGCTTGCGAGGCTGGAGCGGACAGGCTGCACGCCACCGGTCTCGGGATAGGCGAGCGGGTCGGCAACACACCCATGGATCAACTGCTCATCAATCTGCAGCTAATGGGGTACATCAACCGGGACCTGTCCAATCTAACACGCTACTGTGAGGCGGTGAGCGCGGCAACAGGCGTTCCTATATCTGTTTCATATCCCGCCGTAGGTCGTGATGCTTTTCGAACGGCGACCGGCGTCCACGCCGCGGCAGTCATAAAGGCTTTTCGCAAGGGCGACGATTGGCTCGCCGATATGGTTTATTCCGGCGTGCCGGCAAGTATGTTAGGGTGTCAACAGTTGATCGAGATCGGACCAATGAGCGGAAAATCAAACGTGATTTTCTGGCTGGAACGCCATGATATAGAGCCCACCGACGAGCGCGTCGAGCGAATATTCAACCGGGCGAAGCAAAGCGATTCGGTCCTCACTGACGAAGAGGTAATGAGACTGGTTTAGAATAGCGGTTGTCCAGAAGCAGCAAACTGGTACCGCGTTTCAGATCGTCCTGGTCCCAGTTTGACTTGAAGAGGTCTCAGGAGCGCACTAATGCAAAACTACGCGCCGCGCGCAGACGAGCGATTCTCGATCGCCAGCGTGCTCGGGGCTACCGAAACTAAGCAAGCGTTTAGCTTCATAGACGAACTAGGCGGAGAGCTAGATGAAGAACTGGTGCGCATCTGCGAAATTGCCGCGCCTCCGTTCAAGGAACAGAGTCGCGCAAGTTACGTCGCGCAACGGCTTCAAGAAATCGGGCTTGATCAAGTCCGGCAGGACGAAGAAGGCAACGTGATCGCCGAGCGTCACGGTCTTTCCAATGGACCCAGAGTCGTCGTTTCAGCCCACCTCGACACCGTTTTCCCGGAAGGCACGAACGTGCGCGTCAGGCGGGACGAAGCGCGGTTCCACGCGCCGGGAATCAGCGACAACACTTGCGGCATTGTAAGTCTCGTCGCTCTGGCCAGGGCGCTCGATGCGGGCGCCATTCAAACCGCTGGGACGATCTACTTTGTGGCGACAGTTGGGGAAGAAGGCGAAGGAAATCTCCGCGGCGCCCGGCACCTGTTCACCCAGGGGGAGTTCGTCTCAGGAGTTGAGGCGTTTATTTCGCTCGACGGCCCAGGTCTCGAGCGGATCACACAGCGAGCGCTGGGGTCACGGCGTTATCGCGTCACGGTAACCGGTCCCGGAGGCCACTCGTGGGGCGATTTCGGCATTGTGAATCCAGTTCATGCGCTCGGGCGGGCCATTGCGCGCTTCGCGGGTTATCCGGCGCCTCTGGCGCCTCGAACCTCTTACAACGTCGGAATCATCGAAGGCGGAAGCTCGGTTAACGCGATTCCCGAACGCGCGAGCATGGTGGTCGATATACGATCGGTCTCGAGCGATGAAATCCAAAAGCTCGAGTCGTATCTGAAGCGGGTTGTCGGAATCGCCGTGCGGGAAGAGAACTCACAGCGAACCATGAGTGGAACAAGTCTCACTTGTGAATTCGAGCAGGTAGGTGATCGTCCGTCAGGCGAGACGCCGGCCGATTCAAACATCGTGCGAGCCGCGATTGAGTGTTCACGCGCGCTGGGCATCGAGCCGCGGCTTGATTGTTCGTCGACCGACTCGAATATTCCTATTTCGCTGGGCATTCCCGCCATCACTCTCGGAGTAGGCGGCATCTCGAACAATTGCCACAGTCTCGCGGAATGGTATGAACCAACGGGCCGCGAGCTTGGATTGAAGCGATTGGTGCTATTGACGATGATGTTGGCTGGATTCTGTGATTGACCGGCCTGGTTCCTGTTGAGGTGTTGTTGGAGCGGCCGATGATCGGCGATGAGTTACTTCAGCGGGGAGTCGGGAGGCTTGATCGGTTTCGGGGGCTGCGGTTGTTCACCTTCCGGCTTCGGCGTATGTGAGGCGGTAACGTACGCTTGAATCTCACGCCGCACTTCGGCGTAAGGCTTATCAATTGGTTTGTTCGCGTTGTCCCGCCACCCTTTAACGATTTCACCGACGATAGGAAACTGCCCGTACTGATAGTTCACCGTGTGGAACAAACTATCTTGTGGCTCGAAGAACACCAGCATTTCATCGTCCTTGGCGTAGTTATCCTCGGCGCATCTAACACTCGACCTCGCGAGCACGTTGATCTCTTTCAGAGTGAAGTCGCCGTCGATCACATCAACAGGGTAGAGCACCGCCAATTGGCTGAACTCGCCGCGATACCTCGCCTTATCAACTCGATGAACTTTCACACGAGCAATTAGAATCGCCTGCCGCGTCAACTCGTCAACAGGCATCACTCGAAGACAGTTCCTCGACTGCGCGAGACCCGGCAGAACCAGCAGGGGCAGCGCGATAATCAACACAACCTTTCTCATGTAAAGCAGATTCGCTCCTCCGAAAATGTTAATGCTATCACACGTGCGCTTGAGCCGAAAGGGTTGTATTTCAACGCGTTCGCGACATCATCCGTGTTTTTCCGACTCGTTCTATATGATGCCGCGACCTGAAAATCCGAT
>JBASRM010000209.1:0-14685 GCA_049273835.1 Blastocatellia bacterium
CTTAGTGATCTCTTGCTTCCAATCAGGCATAAGTGGTAGTCAGGGGTCCGTAGTCAGTGGTCCATAGTCAGTGGTCAGTAGTCGGTAATCGGTGGGTAATCAGTGGTCAGTGGCCGGTGACAAAACAACTTAACGACTACTCACCACCGACCACCGACCACCGACCACTGACTACTGACCGCCCACCACTGACTATGACTACGGACTCCTGACTCCCGGATCATTCATTTCTAAGCGCCATCATCGGATCAAATCTCGTTGCTCGACGCGCCGGAAGATAGCACGCCAGCGTCGCCACCGTCGCCAGCAAGAGCGCTATGGCGGCAAAGGTCAAAGGATCTGTGGCATTTACCTCAAACAGAAGGCTGGACATAACACGAGTTAAAGCCCACGCCGCCGTCAGCCCTGTACCGAGGCCGATCGATGTCAGGACCAGACCTCGCCGCAATACCAGGCTCAAAACATCCGCGGATTGCGCGCCCAGTGCGAGCCTTATTCCAATCTCGTGACGGCGTTGGCTGACTCCATACGAGATCACGCCATAGACGCCGACCGACGCAAGTACCAATGCGACAACCCCAAAACCTGTTAGGAGCAGCATGAGAAAACGGCGCGGTGCCGATGACCGGGCGCGCAACTGCTCCATCGTCCTGACGTGATGGACGGGCAGGTCAGAGTCCACTTGTTGAACCTGGCTTTTCGCGGCGGTGACCAGGCTCAACGGCTCGACGCTCGTTCGCATCACGACAGTCATGTCGTAGGTCATGCCCCACGTGTCCTGTTTGTAAGGTATGTAGTATTCACGAGTCAGTTCGCCATCCAGCCCTGATTGCTTTATGTCACCGACGATACCCACGATCGTGCGCCACGGCTCGCGCGGATCTCCGCCGATGCGTATCCGCTTCCCAATCGGATCTTCATTTGGCCAATAGCGACGGGCCAGGCCCTCGCTGACAATCACGACTGGCGGCGCAGTCAGGTGATCCTTCTCGGTGAAATCTGTTCCGGCGAGAAGTGGGATTCCGATCGCTCGAAAGTAACCTGAGCTGACAACATGCGATTCCTCCGCTTCGGACATCTCTTCGCGGCCTTCGATTGCGATGGGGGTTGTGTTCTGCCACCCGATGAGCGGGATGGCTGACGAGACGCCGGCGGCCTGTACGCCCGGTAATGTGTTGACCCGCTGAATAACTTCATCAAAGAAGGCGGCTCGCTGCGCGTGTTCGGTGTACCGGGCGCCCGGTAAGGAAATCCGCATCGTCAGGACGCTGCCCGCTTTGAAACCGGCATCAACGCGGCTCAATCGCCATAGACTCTTGATCATCAACCCAGCGCCGACCAGCAGGACCAATGCGAACATAAGCTCCGAAACTACCAGCCCGTTGCGCAACCCGCCCGACCCGAATCCTCGAGTGGAGTTGCGTGAGCCATCTTTCAGTGCTTCACACACATCGGTTTTGCTCATCTGCCAGGCAGGGACGAGCCCAAAGGTTATTCCAGTAATGACGGATATCGCGAGCGTGAAGCAGAGCACTCGCCAGTCGACGCTGATTTCCTGGGCGCGTGGGAGGGTTTCAGGGCTCAGCGCGACCAGGATGCGCGTGATCCAGAACGCCAGCAAGAACCCCAGCGCTCCGCCGATCGTCGAGAGCAGCAAACTCTCGGTGAGCACTTGCCGGATCACTCGCCCTCGGTCAGCGCCAAGCGCTGCACGGATGGCAATCTCCTTCTTTCTCGCGGCGGCCCGCGCCAGAACCAGGTTGGCAACGTTGAAACAGGAGATCAGCAGAACAAAGCCGACCGCGCCAAGAAGCACCAGCAACGCCGAACGTGCTTCGGTGACGAGGTTGCGGTGTAGTGGTATCACCTGCACACCGATGTGCGGGCTTGATTCTGGCTGCTCGCGGGCGGTGATTGCGCGCACCTCGGTCTCCGCTTGTTCGACGGCGACCTCGGGCTTCACACGAGCGATCACTCGAAGCTGGCTGAGATCCCGCCGGGTTCGATATGAGGCGTCCATGACCAGCGGCGCCCACATCTCGCTTTGGGCGGAGGCGCTGCCAGCGGTGAGCAGCGTAAACTTGAAACTGTCCGGCATCACCCCGATGATAGTGCGGTCGAAGCCGTTGATCTTGACCACCCGTCCAATCACACCAACATCGCCACCGAAGCGCCGTCGCCAAAGTGCGTGGCTGAGCACAACTACCCGGCCCCGGCCCTCCTGGTCCTCCTCAGCGTAGAACGTTCTGCCGAGCAGTGGCTGGACGCCCAGCACGTCAAACAGATCGGCAGTCCCAAGCGCACCTTGAACACGCTCCGGTTCATCGACGCCGGTAAGATTGCCCTCCCAATTCCTGAGAGCCGCCAGATTAGTCAGGGTTTGGCTCTGTTCTTTCCAGTCCACGAAGTTTGCCGGCGAGACCAGAGTCGGATTTCCGTTCTTCTCAGTCTCCCAGATCATCACAATCCGGTCAGGATCCGGAAAGGCGAGTGGGCGAAGCAGAACGGTGCTGAGTACGCTGAAGATGGCGGAGTTGGCGCCAATCCCGAGCGCCAGCAACGACACCGTGGCCAGTGTGAATCCGGGCTTGCCTCGAAGCGTGCGCAATCCGTAACGCAAATCCTGCAACAGGTCTCCGAACATGCTCTTTCTCCTTGCTCCCAAAACGATGGAGAGGTGTTTGACAGCCGGTTCGACCCGCTGCAGTTCGTGGGCGAGCAATTCACTCTCAGACAATTCCGCGAGCGCCGCGCGCCTGGCTTCGGCGTGTGTCACGCCGCTCGAGAGCAACTCCTCAAACCTATCCTCGAGGTGCTGCGCCAACTCCTCGACTATTTCCGCTTCTCGATTTGGATCAAGATTGAGTCCTGCCAGCCGCGGTGTGATCTCGTCTTTCCACTTCATCGTATTTCCAATTTCCGCATCTCGCCGATTGCCTCAAATTGTTGTGCCGCCAGCACGCAACTCGTCGTAGCGTTCCTCAAGATGTTGCGCCAACTCCTCGACAAGCTCGGCTTCGGGTGTCGCCTCAGAGCATTGCTGCCGTCTTTTTGATCGGAATCCAAAAAGCGGGAGCGCTGGGCAGTCGAGTTCCCTGAAAGCCAGACGGCGCAACTCCGGCTATGGTGAAGTCTTGATTCGCAATACTCACCTGTTTCCCGATCACACCCGGCTGTGAGGCGAAATGCTTGCGCCAGGTTTTGTCGCTCAACACGACGGCACCCCCAGCGTCGGGATCGTCGTCGTCCGGGACAAGTACGCGGCCGATGGCTGCGTTCAAGCCGAGGGTCTCAAAGTAATTTGCTGAGACAAGCTCACCTACCAGCTCCGCGCCGTTAGACATCGCTTCAATCCAAAATCTAAGATCCAAATCTCCCAGTTCACTCGTAACGCAGTGCCACCATCGGATCGACCTTAGTTGCCCGGCGTGCCGGCAAATAACACGCAGTCAACGCAACACCGGTCAATAGGATGGCAATTGCCACAAACGTCAGCGGATCCGTCGAGCTGATGCCAAAGAGCAAACTCTTGAGCAACCGTGTCAACGCCAGCGATGCCAGTAAACCGATCGATAAACCAATGAGCACCGGTTTCATTCCCTGCCGAACCACCAGCTTCAACACCTCGGCGGCAGGCGCGCCCAAAGCCAGCCGGATACCGATCTCGTGCTTTCGCTGGGTTGTCCCATAAGACACCACGCCGTAAATACCTACCGCGGCCAGGACCAGGGCCAGGGCGGCAAACAAGCTGAGAAGCGTTAGATTCAGTCTCTCGGGGGCGATCGAATCGGAGCGGGCCTGCTCCAGTGTTTTTAGATTGTAGATCGGCTGGTTGGTATCCAGGGTCTGCACCTGTTGTCGCGCCGCAGCGATCATTTGAGACGGCTCCACCGCCGACTTAATCACCACGGTGATGTTGGAGAATGCGAGCTGAAAACATGAGATGTAGGCCTGGACGCGATTCGATTCGGCGCTTAACTTGTCCATCTTGACTCGGCCCACCACGCCGACGACCGTCAGCACCGGTGAGCCGGCGTCGACGGGTCCCAGCCGAATGCGTTCGCCAACCGCGTCTTCATTCGGCCAGTAGCGGCGCGCGAACTCTTCATCAATCACCAGCGCGTTCAACCCGGCCGCCTGCTTCGCTCCTTCATTGAGCGAACTCAAATCGCGGCCGGCCAGATGTTGTCGATTGTCCTGATCGGTAAAAAAACGACCTGCTCGGAGCGGAATTCCCATCGTGCGGAAGTAGTCGGGACTGACGAGGCAGGCTTCCAGAACCGGCATTTCCCCCGGTGGCGGGATCGGCCTGCCCTCGACGACAAAGGAGTTCCGCCAGCTGCTCCTGCCGAACGGCAACCCCGAAGTTAGCCCAACCGATTGCACCCCGGGCGTGTCCGCCATCTTCCGGCTCAAGCGAGTGTAGAAATCAGTTCGCCGTTCTAACGACCCATACTTGCGCTCAGGCAGCGTGAGACTGAACGACAGAAGGTTCTCGTAGACGAAGCCGGCATCGACCTTATTGAGCAAATAAAAGCTGCGGACCAGCAGTCCCGCACCGACGAGTAGAATCAGCGCCAGCGCCATCTCAGCAATTACCAGCGCGCTGCCTGTCCGCTGCTTCACGCCAATTAGACTCGGTCCCCGTTCCTTGAGCGTTTGTTGAAGAGAGACTCTTCCCATTTGCCAGGCTGGAGCGAGACCAAACAAGACACCGGTAAGAACCGACACTCCCAAAGCGAAAGCCAGCACGCGGGCATCAAGGCGGACTTCGGCTGCGCGAGGGAGGTTCCCGGCACTGCCCGCAACAAGCAGGCTCACAGTCCAGTTTGCCAGCAACAAACCGGCTCCGCCGCCAAGCAGCGCAAGCATTACGCTCTCGGTCAACAGTTGCCGGACAAGCCTGGTTCTACTCGCACCCAGCGCGGCGCGAATCGCCATCTCTCGTTGTCGCACTGCCGATCGCACCAGAAGGAGGTTCGCCACATTCGCGCAGGCAACCGCAAGCACAAAGCTTGCAGCCGCAAGCAGGACCCATAAGCCCCAACTCACATCGCCGATGACGGTCGCCAGAAGTGGCGTCAATGCAACGCGGTAATCTCGGTTTGTCCCTGGATATTGTTTTTCAAGACCAAGAGCAATCGTATCCAATTCCGTGCGTGCCTGGTCGAGTGTCACACCCGGTTTGAGCCGCGCCACGCCATACAACCCGGGATGATTGCCGCGTTGTTGCCAGTCTTTTCCGCTAAGCTGACCGGCGGGCACCCACAGCTCGACCCGGTTTGGAAATTGGAAGTCTGGGGGCATTACTCCGATCACGGTGTAGCGGCGTTCATTGAGGGTAATCGGGCGATCGAGGACGCTCGCGTTGCCGCCGAACCGTCGCTGCCACAAACCATGGCTCAGCACGACGACCGGCTCGGCCCCGGGTTTGTCTTGTTCGTTACTGAACACGCGTCCAAACTCGGCGTCAGCGCGAAGGGCCGCGAAAAGATCAGCCGAAACCTGGCCAGCCAACAGTCGTTCTGGCTCTCCATCCCCAATCAAGTTGTAGCTATCCAGGTTGTAGACGCCAATGTGATCAAACACGCCATTATTCGCGCGCCAGTCCTGGTAATTGGGCCAGGAAACGAAGACCCGTTCTGACTGTTGGTTGCGCTCGCTGACAAACACCAGCCTTTCAGACTCAGCGTATGGCAGCGGTCGCAGCAGCACCGCATTGACGACACTAAAGATCGCAGTGTTCGCTCCGATACCCAACGCCAGTGTTAAGACGGCTACAAATGTGAAGCCTGGTGCTTTGAACAGCATTCGCGCGCCATATCGTAAGTCCTGCGAAAGGCCTGCGATCATATTGCTTCTCCCGTTGAATCCCGGAAGATCGGATTCCTCGGTCACCTGTCGCTCGATCCGTCGCAGTTCGCGTGCGAGCACCTCGTTCTCACTCAACTCATCCAGCGCCTTGCGATGTGCGTCCCACTCCATCGCACCGGCGCCGCGCAACTCCTGGTAGCGGTCCTCGAGGTGCTGGGCCAGCTCCTCGACGATTTCGGCCTCGCGCACCGGATCGAGGTTAAGCCCGGCGATGCGCTTTCTTATTTCGTCAGCCCATTCACGCACGTTCGGCCCCCGTTATCCGGTTGATGGCAGCCACGAATTCCTCCCAGCCGCTGCGCTGGGCAGCCAGAACTTTCCTGCCTTCACGTGTCAGCTTGTAGTAACGCCGCCTCCGCTGTCCGGCCTTTTCCACCCAACGCCCCTGGATCCATCCGCGTTTTTCGAGGCGGTAAAGAAGCGGATATAACGACGCCACGTTGAAGCGCAGCACGCCATCCGATCGCGCCTCGATTAGTTTGCTGATTTCATAACCGTGTCTGGGGCGGGTCTCGACCAGTGAAAGAATCAGCAGCTCCGCGCTGCCTTTCTTCAACTCGCGGTCGAGCATACGAGCTTCCATATATGACATAGCGACATATTACTCAGCAGCATAATCCGTGTCAAAGAATTTTAAAGCGCGCCGCTCGGCGTCTTTTGAGGACTTGGGCGGCAAAACGAGCCCACCCCCCTTTTGATTGAACAGCCAGGCAATTCAAGGCGCCGTTATAGTTTGGCTCTTGCCGATCGCGTGGTATATTAAGGCGCAGCTTGAGTAGATGATCCGGCTTACGGAGCGACCGTCTCGCGGCCGCCGGATTTTGCCGGGCGTATCCTCCTCACGAATCAAGTATGACTCGCAGGCGCTCCACTGAGGGTCAGGAGTTAACTCTTCAAGGAGAATATCGATGAGCGGTTCCCTCAGCACGGCGCAGCAGTATCTCGATAAAGGTCTTGTTTTTTACAACAAGGGATGGCTTGACGAAGCAATAAGCAGCTATCGCATGGCCATTCAAATGCGCAATGGTAACTTTCCGCGAGCCTACTATCAGCTTGCGCGCGCGCTTTTGGACTCGGGCGATATTGGCGCCGCGATCGAAGCGCTCCGCTCGTCGATCGAGCAACAACCCGACAACCCCGATGCTTACTACTCGCTTGGTCTGACTCTTGCTCGCCGGGGCGAGTATCCTGAGGCCATCGACGCTTACCGCAAAGCGATCGAGCAGCGCGGCGGGAGTCATCCCTGGGCCTGTCATAATCTGGGCATAGCCCTTCTCCGTCGCGGAAGTTTTAATGAAGCAGTCGACGCGTTCAATCGCGCTCTCGAGCAGCGCAACGGCGAGTTTCCAAAGGCGTGGCATAATCTTGGAATCGCCTTTGCTCGACAGGGCGAGCTCGAACAGGCAGTCGGAGCCTTCCGAAAGGCGCTGGATCAGCGGCACGGAAACTACCCGGACACTCAGTTCGAGCTTGGCAGGGTGCTGGTTGAAAAGGGCGACCTCACCGCGGCCGTTCAGGCCATACGCTCGGCAATCGAGCAGCGACGCTCGCCCTTCCCTCAAGCTCATTTTGAATTGAGCCGCGCGCTGTTCGGACTGGGACAGCTTGAAGAAGCAATCACCGAGGCGCGAGTGGCGATCGAACAACAGCCGGTCTACCCGGAGGCTCACTATGCGCTGGGGCGGGCGCTTGCCCGCCGGGGAGATCTGAAAGAGGCCATCGAGTCTTATCGCACAGGCATTGGTCAACGCGAGCACTTCCCGTGGGCTTATCACAATCTCGGCGTGGCGCTGGCCCGGTTGGGCAACCTCGAAGAATCGGTCGAAGCCTATCGCAAGGCCATCGAGCAAAGCCCGCGCTTCCCACGGGCGCATTACGACCTCGGTCTCGCGCTTTACAGCCTTGGCTGCGTCTCGGATGCGACAGAAGAATTCAGCGCGGCAATCGCGCTACGAGGTGGAAGTTATCCGGACGCGCATTACGAGCTGGGCCGAATATACGCCGGCGAACAGAGGCTTGACCTGGCGATCGCGTCGCTCCAAACCGCGATCTCGCAAAATGAGAACTTCCCCGAAGCTCATCACGAGCTGGGTCTCGCGCTGTATAGAAACGGCAAGCTTCCCGACTCGGTTGGGTCATTCCGGGCGGCGATCGCACAGCGCGGCGGCGAATTCGCGCGCGCGCATCACAACCTCGGTCTTGCGCTTGCGGATCTTGGCGTCCTCGACGAAGCGACAAAAGAATTCCGGTTGGCGATTGATCAGCAGCCCACTTTCCCGCGCGCGTTCCGCAACCTGGGCCGCACGCTGTACAGAACTGGCGATCTCGACGGCGCGGTAGCTGCCTTGCGGACGGCTGTCGACCAGCGCGACGGGGAGTTTCCAGAAGCCTATCACGATCTTGGACTTGCTTACTTCAGCAAAGGCCAGCTCGATGAGTCGATCGGCGCACAACGGAAGGCGCTCGAGCAGTCGAAGGAATTCTCTGAAGCTCACTTTTGGCTCGGCACTGCTTACAATGCGAAGGGCGACGTAGAAAAAGCCATCGAAGCTTACAACGGAGCTATCACCAATCGCCGCGGCCCGTATCCCGACGCGCACTACAACCTCGGGCTCGCACACGCGCGAATAGGCGAGCTCGATAAAGCGATTTCATCCTACCGGTCCGCGCTCGCCGAGAACGAGAATTTCCCGGCGGCTCACTACAGCCTCGGCGCCGCGCTTCTGGATACAGGACAGCTTGATGAATCGATTGGCGAATTGCGGCGCGCGATCGCACTCAACGATGAAATGCCGTGGGGGCATCACCGGTTGGGCGTGGCGCTCTATCAAGCCGGGCAGCTCGAAGAATCTATCCACGAGCTGCGCCGCGCGATCAAACAGCAGCCGGTATTCCCTGAAGCTCATCTGAATCTGGCCCGCTCGCTTTACGACAATGGCGATCTCAACGGCGTTGTCGAGACCTGTGAGAAGGTCATCGCCGGTCACGGAAAGGAGTTCCCCGAAGCGCATCATCTGCTGGGGCGCGCGCTGTATGAGCTCGGCGATCTTGATGCCTCGGTCGGTGCACTGGGCGCTGCCCTGGCAGTGAACCCGGCAATCGCCGAAGCGCATCGCGATCTTGGCCGCGTGCTTTACGACATGGGTGATCTAGAAGGGGCGATTGCTTCATACCGCTCGGCGATCGAGCACCGGCCCGACTATCCAATCGCTCACCACGATCTCGGGCTTGCGTTATATGAAGGCGGCGAACTCGAGGAGGCCGCCGCAAGTCTTCGCTGCGCTACAGCCGCACTGGGAGACGGATTCCCAGCAGCGTGGCACAATCTCGGCGTCACGCTTTACGACCTGGGCGAGATCGACGATGCCATCGCTTCGTACAAGACCGCAATCGAGCAGCGCGGCGGCCGGTATGCCGAAGCTCATTATAATCTTGGGAACGCGCTGTATGCGCGTGGCGAAGTCGAAGATTCAGTGCGCGCGTACGAGACGGCGATCGACCAGCAGAATGGCAACTTCCCGGACGCGCATCGCAATCTCGGAAACGCGCTTGCACGACTCGGTGACCTGGACCGAGCAGCCGATGCCCTGAAGCGGGCGATCACTCAAGGCGACACAGCGGCTGATGCTCATCACGATTTGGGGTTGGTGTTGTACGGACGGGGACAGCTCGACGAGGCGATTCAGGAGTTTCAAACCGCGCTCGATCTTCGCAAGGGGAACGACGCCGAAGCGCACCGAAATCTGGGCCGCGCTCTGTATGAAAGCGGCGCGCTCGAGGAAGCCCGAAAGGAGTTCGAGACCGCCATTGCGCAACGTGAAGGGGTCAAGGGGAAAGGCGGCGAACCCCCGACAGCCGAAACCGCGGCGACCCGGCGGGCCGGTGATGGTGCGACGGCCGTGCTCGGAAGCGAGATTAATCAAACTGACAAGGCGACCGGGAATACGACAATGATCACTGCGTCTCCGCGTCTCCCGGTCCAGCCTCCCACGTCTACCTTCCCTGAGGCCCATCTGGATCTCGGGCGTGTCCTTTACGATCTGGGTCAAAGTAGCGAAGCCATCGCGGAGCTTCAAAAAGCGATTGAGGGACGGGGGATGTTTCCGCGCGCGCACTACGAGCTTGGCCGCGCGCTTGTCCGTGCCGGGCGGCTTGCTGAGGCGATGGTGGAACTGAAGACCGCGGTCGAACAGCAAGGTGGGGTGTTCTCGGAAGCGCATTTCCAGATCGGTCTGCTGCTGTCGCGGCAGGGAGACGTCGAATCGGCGCTCGACTCTTATCAGATTGCGGTAAAGGAGTCGGGTGGGGTCTATCCCGAAGCCTACTACCATATGGGTCTGGATCACGTTCGCGTGCGTAACAACGAAGCGGCGGTAAGGGCGTATCGAAAAGCGATAGAGCAACGGGGCGGCTACTATCCGGAGGCACATCAGGACCTCGGGCGCGTGTTGTATTCGATGGGAGACCTGGAAGCAGCCAATGAAGAATATTCGATCGCCGTTCGTCAGCGAACTCCCCGCCAGGCGGAAGCTGCTGCTGCTCGCGATACCTCAACCGGGACGGGTAAAACGCGAAAGGCACGACGCACCGAAGTGATTTCCGAAGAACTCGGGACAGCGCTTCGACAGGCTCCTGCCGCCGCGGACGCGGGGAAGAGCGCCGAGGCGATGTCCGAGCGCGCGCCTGCCCGCGAAGCTTCCAGCCGAAGCGCTCCCAAGGAGTGAGTGGAGTCAATGCGGCCTATTGACCTGACATGTGTATCCTTTTACGCTTGCGGGTTGCCTCGTTGAGGCTGAGGATTCGGGGGGCATCGCGATGAAACATTTTAGAAACTTTTCGCTGATAGTATTGGTTCTTGGGGCAATCGTTTATCTCGGCGCCGTGTTCGGGACTCGTAAGGTGGTCGTACAGAAACTACCCTTCACGCTCACAACCGCAACATTTCGGATTGTGAATGATCGGGCACCAGTGCTTGAACATGTGACTAACAGATTTGTGAGGTCGCCTGGTAACTGGAAAGAAATCCGTACTGATGTGAAATCACAAACCGTTAGAACCCAGGTTGCAAAGGATGGCAACCAATACGAGGTTGGAACAGAGAAGCAAGAATGGCTCTCAAGAGCAATTGCCGAAAACGAGGTTTGGTCTCTTGATGAACTGCGAACGCATCCACAATTTGTGCGAACGGAACAACTTCTCGGATTGCAGGTTTACGTGTTTCGCAATGAGATTAGCGCCCAGGACTGGGGTGAAATGTGGTTTGCGCCTGAAACTGGCAGAATCCCATTAAAGATTCATACGAGTTACGACGGTGGAAAGGAACAGCACATCGTTGAGCCTATCTCGCTGAACTTTGGCGAAATTCCAGACAGCGTTTTCGATGGCCCTACTTTGCCCGTTTCCTTTGAGCGCGTACAGGAACTCATCAAAACGGCGGATGAACAAGGTGGACATGAATACGCGGAAGCCATGCGGCGTTCATTGACTGAGGCACAACGCAAGAAGCAGTAGTAAAGACTAGCATCGACCATCACAATGAAAATGATTTTTCATACCCTCGTCAGTTTGCTGTTCCTAACATTCGGGGTGGGATTAATAAATGCGGGATTCTCTCGAACAACGAGTGCTTGCGGAGAAAACCCGCTTTGTGCGGGCGGTGAACTGGGTTTCCTTTATGATGAGTGTAGTTGCTCAGGCTGCACGCCGCCCAAATCCTGCTATCGAATTTGGTACGACTGTGTTAAACCTAATCACTGGCCATACACGACATCGGGCAGTAAGTGCTACCCGTCAGGCCCCGGAACGTTTTGCCCCAACTACTGCGCTCCTACTAATAGCGGAACAGACTGCTCTAACTATAGTTGCGATGCCTTTGTGATTGAGGGTGACCCTAACTATAGCTTCTGCTGTCCTTCACCCATCTTGGTTGATGTAGCGGGGGACGGCTTTAGTTTGACAGACGCGGCGGGCGGGGTGAGTTTCGATCTCAATAGGGATGGCATTGCTGAACACCTCTCCTGGACCTCAGCGGCTTCTGATGACGCGTTCCTTGCGCTTGATCGGAATGGCAATGGAACAATTGATAACGGTGCAGAACTATTCGGGAATTTCACGCCGCAGCGGGCTTCTTCCACTCCAAATGGTTTCCTCGCGCTTGAAGAGTACGACAAACCAGGGAACGGCGGGAATGGCGACGGACTGATATCTAGCCGTGACGCTATCTTTTCTTCGCTACGGCTATGGCAAGACTCAAATCACAACGGCATCTCCGAGCCCAGCGAGCTTCACACCCTGACGCAACTGGGAGTTCATGCGATCAGTCTCAACTACAAAGAATCAAAACGAACCGACCAATACGGCAATCGATTCCGTTACCGCGCCAAGGTGTATGACGCGCACGGTGCGCAAGTCGGCCGCTGGGCGTGGGATGTATTCTTCGTGACTCAATAGAAGTACCGCCAATGTTTCTAGCTCCGCCGCTTCGCCTTGGTCCGTCTGTAACCCGCGATCATAAGCATCAACCAGAGCCCGCCCGCCAGGTATGCTCCGAGGACATCACTCGGCCAGTGGGCGCCAAGATACACCCGTGACACACCCACCAGCAGAACGATCAAGCCGCAGGCCGTAAGAGAAATGCGGCGCACCCAGCCTCGCCTTAGCAAGACGTAAGAGAGGAAAAACAGAAAGCCGAAGAACTCGACGTAAAAGAAAACGTGACCCGAAGGAAAGCTCTCGTAGTGAAAGGTACCGGCAACGTTAACAAGGACATCGCTTGGCCGGACACGCCCGATGGACAGTTTTAACAACCTCTCTAAAATCCATCCCAGGCCTGCTCCGCCGGTCAATATCGAGGCTTCGACGCGAAGCCCTGCTTTGATCAGCGCAATCCCTGTGGTTATGACCAACGGCCACGCGATCCACCCGTTTCCAAAAATGGAAATCGCAGCCATCGCGGTTGCGAAGCCCGGAAAAGATATGGATTGAATGCTACGGGCCAGTTTGAGGTCCCACGCGAAATAGTCGTGGTTACGAGCGAACAGGGCAAGCACCGCAAGGGTGATGAGTGCGAAGAGAAAAACCGCCTCAGCCCATCTCGCCCTCGCCAAAGCGCGAGGCGGAGGTACAATCACCTCTGCCAACGTCGAATCCGCGCTGCCTTCACCTGGGTCAGAAAAAGGGCGATCATCAGCCATACACAGATCGTAGCCCCGGCTTGACCGCTTCATCCAGTTTGAACGTGTTCGTAGGACCGCCTTCAGCCGTTCGTAGCTGTTGATAGAAACCCAAGTGCAAACTGGCTCGTAGTCCAACACCGTAGTGGTTCAAACAACCACAACCCCGTAGTGGTTGCATGTTTATAGCCGGCGAGGCCCCGCAAGTGCTCACCCCGTTAGGGGTGAAATGTGGTTGGCGATTAGCCGGCACATTGAACTCCTGATCGAGATCGCGGCGTCCCCCCCTCCCCAGCAACGTCCGCCTGAACGAAGGACTACGCACTTGAGTTATAATCCTCGTCCTCTATGAGATTGCTTTCATCAAGCGCGTTATGGTGGTTGCTTCTGGGCGCGATCATAATCTTCTTCCATCTGCTCAAGCTTAAGCGAAGACGAGCCGTCGTTCCGAGCATTATTCTCTGGAAACGGGCTCTGGAGGAATTGGAGGCTAATGCGCCGTTCAAAAAACTGCGGCGCAGCCTGTTGCTGCTGCTGCAATTGCTCGCACTTGCTGCTCTAGTGTTCGCCCTTGCGCGACCGGCCTTCGTCAGTCGAGCTCTGGCATCCGGCAGCACGATCATCGTAATCGACTCAACCGCAAGCATGAGCGCTAGAGACGAAGACGGCTCGCGGCTTGACCGTGCAAAACAACTTGCGCGTGAGATGCTTGAAGGCCTCGGCGGCGGCGATCGTGCGGCTATCATTGAAAACTCCTCCCGAGTCGCGGTGAAAAGCCCGCTCACTTCGGACCTCGCAGCGCTTGAGTCCGCGGTCAATGACATCCAAGAGACCGACGCACCGGGCACTCTCGACGATGCGCTCAGGCTGGCGAGCCAAATCGCCAAAAGCGAACGCGAAGCAACTGTAGTAGTGATCGGCGACGGGGGCGGATCGTTCATTGAGCCGTCGCCCGATTCTCCAATCTCCCGCCCGTCGCTGCCGCCTTCAGACGAAGCTTCTATTAGATTCGTTCGAGTCGGCCGCCGCTCAGATAACGTTGGCATCGTAGCGATGAACACTCGCCAATTGTCCGCAAACAATGGGCAGGAGATGTTCGCGTCAGTCGCCGACTTTAGCGGTCGGGCCAGAAGCATCGGCGTCGAGTTGAGAGTCGAGGGGAAGCTTATCGATGCGCGACGGCTTGATCTCGCCGAAAACGAGAGACGGGGGCTGGTCTTTGAGTCCTTGCCGCGCGAGGGCGGGTTGGCGGAGTTGAGCCTCGACTGTGAAGACGACCTCGCCTCCGACAACATCGCGTACGCTTTCGTGCCCGCCGCCGGTCGGGTTCGAGTTGGCGTTGTCAGCGACAATCAGTTCTTGCTTCAGGCACTCGCGGTGAACCCCGACATCGATGCCAGCAAGATCAGCCCAACGGCGAGCACGAACGGTTCCGATTTCGATTGTCTGATCATCGACGGTGCGTTTGTGGGGAAACCCGCCGAAGGGGTGCCGGTGCTGGCCATCGACCCGCCCGACTCCGCCGGTCTGTGGCGCGCGACCGGACAACGCGAGCGGCCCGAAGTTACCTATGTTGAGCGGTCACATCCGGTGAACAATTTTCTTAACTACGCTGATCTCCACATCGAAAGCGTAAATC
>JBASRM010000214.1:0-4300 GCA_049273835.1 Blastocatellia bacterium
TCCCACTCGAGCCATCGCTGTCGCCCAGAATGTCGCCATTGACACTTAGCTTTTGCTGATCACCCCGCCACTCGGCATCGCTTTGGCGTGGTCGATGATTCGGTCTGATAAGAACAGCCGCGGTCGACGTTGCCGTGCCGGCTCGGCAGGTGACCCACGCCAGCCCAGGGCCAAGGAAGCGAGCACGCCCCGCTTCGTCGATTTGGAGCTTGCTGGTATCTGAAGATTCGAAAGTAAACTTAACACCTTGTATGGTGCGATCAAAAAAGTCTGTAGGCGTCGCAGTAAACTTCGTTCCTTCATCCTCGTATCCGACAAACTTGTTTGGGTTGATTTGAATGTGCGCAACTGCAGCCGCCCGGTCAGCCAAGGTCTCGTGACGGGGTCTGCTGGTGCTTTGTGAGAAAAGCCGTCTAAAAAACAATGCTTCGTAGCTGTGAAACCCAACGCGGGTGTTGAGCACCTGCGTGGTTAGGATGGTTATAGGTCGGGTGACCCCGGGCCATAGGAGAAGATTAAATGCGAGTGCCACGCAAACCACTCTTCGTTGGCGAGGTCTGCGAAAGAAATTACTGGGGATTGTCGTTATGAAGCCGATAACTCGAGACCAAATGGAAAAGTGAACCGAGCGCATAGGCCTCCTCGCCAAGCCTAAACCTGGCCGCGCGTGCTGGCATGGACCTAATGAGCTTAAAAGACAGCTACTCTGACATGGACCGGATGAGGTTAAAGACAGCGGCTTGAGGTAGATCGCGGCTAGACACTGCCTTTCGTTCTACTATCTTCGCTTTGGGAGGTGGAACGCTATGAAACTGTTTGGCCTAACTCACGGCCTCTGGAAACGAACTGGATCATATGCAAGGGATGTTACCGTGTCAAGCGGGTTGATCCGGTGGTTCCCTCAATGTCGCGGTGTGGGCGCAGCGACCTATTCGGATTACCTTGAACTACATGTTAAGACCAATAGCCAGGCGTTTGCTATGGGAATATGAACTGGCGCACCCAGGTTACGTAGGCAAGATACAACTTCTAACTGTCGATAGAGCGTCACCACCTTCTCGCAAAACAGCACATAAGGCATACGAAACCTGGTGAGACCTCTCTTGTTTTCAACGGCATATTCAATCTCTCAAAAAAACAGAGGTTGTCTTCGCTCTCCGTTATTACAGCACTAGTCAGCCTGAGAAGCTGCAGGAGCTTTAGCCACATTAGCTCGCAGGGTTGCCAGTGCAGCGCTGACTTCGCGCGGAGCATCTGACCGGCTTCAGCAATGCGCTTTAATAGATTAACTGCGATGAACGTCTTGCCTGATCCTGTCGCTAGCGTAAGCAATGCGCGCTTCTCGCCCTGCGCAATCTTTTATTGGTGGCCAGGGACGGAGTTGAACCGCCGACACGCGGATTTTCAGTCCGCTGCTCTACCAACTGAGCTACCTGGCCATTCAGGTTTGCTTTCTGCTGCTCAAACCAAGTCACTGATGTTAAACAATCGTTCTCTTGACTGTCAATCTTTGCGTCCATCTTTGCGTCCATCTCTGTTTCACTCTTCTCTTTTTAGAAAGTAATAACGGTAAAACAATGCCCAACCAATGAATACCAAGACGCTGATTATTCCAACGACCAGGAATAACTTCTTGCCGCCTCGGAAGTAGTGGTACCAGTTGAAAGCCGCTACCAACCCGATCAATAACCAGAACTCCAGAAACATCTTGAAGGCCCGCTTCCCTTCCTCGTTCATCTCAACAGCTTCCAATGGTGTTGGGAGAATGTCCAGGGTCGAAGACTGTTGATCAAAAGAGATACGGCTGGTTTCGCGTAAAGTACGTCATGAACCTGCGGTTCGCCACTGCAAAATACGGGTCTATTTTCATACGAGACGCAAAGAGCAATTTCGTGCAAAGCAATTTCGTGTAAATTGCAATTTCGTTGACATGCGCGCGGGTGGCCGCTACTATCACTCGCCCGTTGACCCGGTCAATCAGGAGAACATCCAAAAGAATGTCAATTCTCGAAGCCATCATCCTCGGGCTCATCCAAGGCCTGACCGAATTCCTGCCGGTAAGCAGCACCGCTCACCTGACGCTCGCCGGTAAGTGGATGAACCTGGTCGATCCTCAACATCCCGATCAGTGGACAGCTTTCATCGCCGTGATTCAGCTCGGTACTCTGATCGCCGTAGTCATGTACTTCTGGAACCAGATCATCCGGATCGTCATCGGTTTCGCCGCAGCAAATCTTGCGAGATTCACAGGACGCAGGGCAACTGCCTCGCACAAGGAATACTCGGCGCTAGGCTGGCTAATCATCATCGGAACAATCCCGGTCGCAGTTGTGGGTCTGCTGTTCAGACACCAGATCGAAGGGACGCTCACCAAGGACCTGAGGGTAATCGCCGGAAGTTTAATCGGACTCGCGATACTCCTCACCATCGCTGAGCTTGTAGGAACGCAGCGCAGAGACATGAGGAACCTGAGGATTTCGGATGCCCTCATTGTTGGAGCAGCACAGGTGTTCGCGCTGATACCGGGATCATCGAGGTCGGGGACCACAATTACGGGAGGTCTGTTTGCAGGCTTGAAGCGCGAGAGCGCAGCACGGTTTTCATTTCTACTTTCGATTCCGGCGATCGCCGCAAGCGGGCTGCTCGAGCTGCCAAAAGCGCTCAATTCGATCGACACTGGCTGGACAGCAATCGCCGTCGCAACCCTCGTATCAGGCATCTCCGGTTATCTGTCAATTGCCTTCCTGCTCAGATACCTTCAACGGCATACGACTTATGTATTCGTCGCATATCGCATAGCGCTTGGTCTTGTTTTGATCTGGCTGGTGGTGTCGGGGCGGGTGCTCCCAAGATAATTCGGCCGAGTCTTACCAGAACTTCAACCGATGAAGCCATCCCATCATTGTCTGAGAGATGCTTCTTTTTGGAACGACCATCTTGATTCGCTCTCCGGCGCGCTCGACGCGTTTGACGCGCCCGAGTATTCGATGAAGAGGAACGGGTGAGTCGTTATGTGAAGCGGCGTCGCCCCGGGTGACTACTGCTCGCTCCGAAGACGAGCGCTCAAGCCGGATCACCCGGTGAATGACTGCGGTATCGAACCGGCTGTGATACAGGACGATGTCGCCTTGCTTGATTGGCTCGTCAGAGACCGGTTCGACGGTAATGATATCGCCGTCCTCGATGCCGGGACTCATGGTGCTGCCGCTCATGCGCAACTCAACCGGCAGGCTCCGGGACAATAGCTGACGTGCTTGCTCAAGAAAGTCGGGCGTCTCTAAAGTGACCTTGCGCCCTCGCTCCGCCTTGATATCATAGGCGCGCATTTGTGATTCTCCCCAACTGCGATCCGCCTCTGGATCAGCTTGCTCCTTGATTACTACTCGACCTCGTATGAGGTTTTAACAGCTTACGCCAATCATAGCGCAAGAGGCGAACTGCGAAAAGTGAAAAGCAGAATCGCAAGAAAGTTGTAAGGACGAATGGTGATCAACGGCTCCAGCCGTCAGCGAACGTAGCCGGTGCAACATGGAGACCGCGCTTTGGCATAAACTCGAACTCGGTTGCCGTGTTGGGAAGACAGCGATTTCGCTCAGCGTTTTCGCAGGACCAGCCTTCTTGATGGGCCGCTTTGAAGTGTCAGACCGTTATCGCGTTCTTCGATGATCCGATAGAGTTCCATCTGCGCGGCTGCCAGCGGTTCCCCGTTTACCTTCTCGATGTACACCCCAAGCTCTCCGCGCATGTCGATAACGTAGGAGCCCTCTTCCCTTCGAGATCGGTCTTGTCTCTTGAAATTGCCGCGCTCATCAAAACTGAACACCAAACCTTGCCGAGAAAGCGTACCCTTCGAGCTGTACTCATCCTCAATAGCATTAACCTCAAAGTCACCAGACAAGTATTTTCCCGAATTCTCAGATAGCCGGGAGTCGGCGGAGGGTGAACCTGCGTTCTCCGATTTCGTTGACGCGCCACACGACACGGCGAGCATCGCTACAAGGCCTGCCAGAAAAAGCTTTGCAGCATCGCTCCAGCGACGCGTGAACCTTTGAGTTGTCACGATGTCTTTGGTTTTGCGACTCTGCGAAAGATCCCGACCGCCCCTTTTTCAGACGTAAGCCTCAGCTCATCGCCGTCACCGGAAAGGCTGAATATGTGTGTCTTAGCCAGCGGGGGATTTTGTACTTTCTTCGTTTTTCGACCGGTCATCTGAATGGTCAGCACGAGCTTATCCGGCGGATCAATTCGAAACAGGCCGGAATCGGCGTGATAAGTCTTACCCTTGACTTGCGATACACGC
>JBASRM010000216.1:0-2858 GCA_049273835.1 Blastocatellia bacterium
TATTTACACCAAAAGTCGTTCAAGGCCAGGATGCGCTGGTGCTTGGCGGCGGCGGCAGATCGGGTTATAACCAGCTCGAGCTGACCGCGCGAATTTCGGTAATGCACAATCAACAACTTTTCTTTTCTTATGTCCATAGCCGATCCCGCGGAGACCTGAACGAATTCAACAACTATCTCGGCAACTTTCCATTCCCTGTTGTAAGGCCAAATACGTTTACGAACTTATCGGGCGACTTGCCTAACCGGTTTTTGGCTTGGGGTGCTGTTCGACTTCCCTGGAAGATGCGGATCGCGCCGCTGGTCGAATGGCGCAACGGTTTTCCTTACGCTTCTGTCGATGTTGCCCAGGATTACGCAGGTACTCCCAATCAGACACGGTTCCCTAACTTTTTCTCGCTCGACGCCCGGGTGTCGAAGGATTTCAAGATGAGTGACAAGTACTCGCTGCGCTTCTCGGTGAGCGGGTTCAACGTGACCAACCACTTCAATCCGCTACAGGTGCATTCCAACATCGCCGACCAGGCGTACGGCGCGTTCTTCAACAGTCACAAGCGGCGATTCAGACTCGACTTCGATGTAATCTTCTAGCCATTAAGCCGATCTCTAATGGGTTAGGTCGTCACGCAGCAATGGCTGCCAGCCCGCGATGCGGATCACCGAATACCAACAAACCACGAGGTCACCATGAAGTGCGTTCTCATGATCACGCTCT
This sequence comes from Blastocatellia bacterium, assembly GCA_049273835.1. Classification (GTDB taxonomy): domain Bacteria; phylum Acidobacteriota; class Blastocatellia; order UBA7656; family UBA7656; genus Onstottus_A. The sequence goes on from JBASRM010000216.1 coordinate 715, forward strand.
CGCTTTTTTCGGTACCCACTTTTGCGCAACACACCCACGATTCCTCAAACACAACCAAAACGCCTTCGTTGATTCCCGGGCTGGGTGAGGTTCATCATCCGGTCTCAACCGTCAACCAGGAGGCCCTGCGATTCTTCAATCAGGGAATGGCGCTGGTGTACGGGTTCAACCACGATGAGGCGGTTCGTTCGTTTAAGCGCGCGGCCGAACTCGATCCTCAGCTTGCGATGGCATATTGGGGAGTGGCGCTCGCGCTTGGGCCAAACATAAACATGGATGTTGACGCGGAGCGCGAGAAGGCCGCATACCAAGCCGTGCAAAAGGCACTATCCCTGGCCCCCAAGGCGTCCGAGGCTGACCGCGCTTACATTGAAGCTCTCGCAAAGAGATACTCGAACGATCCGAAAGCGGATCTGAAAAAGCTGTCGGTCGATTACAAGAACGCGATGGCCGAAGTAGTGCGGCGCTTCCCCGACGATTTGAACGCGGCCACGCTGTACGCGGAAAGCATAATGGTTCTGCGGCCCTGGCAATTCTGGCAAAGCGACGGGAGACCAGCCGAAGGCACCGAAGAAATGGTGGCAGTGCTCGGGTCGGTCTTGAGACGAGACCCGCAACATATAGGTGCGAATCATTACTACATCCATGCCGTCGAGGCATCTTCTCATCCTGAGTGGGCCCTTCCAAGCGCCCAAAGGCTGAAGGTGCTGGCGCCAGCCGCGGGCCATCTGGTTCACATGCCGGCGCACATCGATATTCGATCGGGTAACTACGAAGCTGCCGCGAGAAGCAACGCATATGCGGCTGAAGCGGATCGCGAGTATTTCAAAATCACCGGCCAAAAAGGCATGTATCCGCTGATGTATTACAGCCACAATCTGCATTTCCTGGCTGTAGCGAATAGCATGCAGGGGCGTTATCAGGATTCAAAGAGAGCCGCCGATCAACTCGGCGCGCACCTCAGCCAGTTTCTTCAAGGTGATGCTCCGATGCTTGAAGCCGCCTTGCCGGTCCTCGACGCGTTTATGCCAACATCGACCCTCATCATGGTTCGCTTCCGGCGTTGGGATGACATATTGAGGTCGCCGGCGCCTGATCAAAAGCTCATTTGCACGACAACCCTATGGCATTTCGGCCGCGGGTTGGCTTTTGCGTCGACGGGCAAGATTGAGAGCGCGGAGAAGGAGCGAACTTTGTTGGCTTCCGCAGCAAAGACGGTCCTCGCCGATCGCACGATCGGATTTAACCCTGCCAGTAGAGTCCTCAGCATCGCGGAGAATGTATTGAGCGCCAGGATCATGTTGGCAAAGAATGACAAACGTGCCGCGCTCGAGTTTTTAAAGAAGGCGGTAGAGGTTGAAGACTCATTGAACTACGATGAGCCTGAAGACTGGTACATTCCTGTCAGAGAGACACTGGGTGGCGTTCTGATTTCGAACGGCAATTATCCCGAGGCGGAGGCAGTTTTTCGCGCTGAACTGGAGAAGCACCGTCGAAACGGGCGCGCTCTTTTTGGTTTGCTAGAGAGCTTGAAAGCCCAGGGGAAGAAGCACGCCGCGGCATTCATCCAGAGGGAATTTGAGGAAGCCTGGAAGAACGCTGACATCAAGCTGCGTCTGGAGGATCTGTAGGGATCCTCCGATGGAATTCTTTGGACTTGATCAGGTTCACCTGCTAAAATCCAGATCGTTCTGTGGCAACCCGAGCGTTGCTATTTGGGTTTGTTTTTCGGGAGCGTCTTGTCTTAGCTCGGAGAGCGTTTGATCCTGCTTTTCACCCTCTTCTCGCAAGGTCTTGGAAGTTCCTCTTAGCCAGCTTCAGGAGAAATATGGGCAAACGAATGTACGTAGGTAATCTGTCGTATCAGACGACGGAAACAGATCTGACGAGCTTGTTCGAGCAAGTCGGACCGGTTGAGTCAGTTAACATCATTACGGACCGGGACACCGGCCGTTCTAAGGGCTTCGGCTTTGTGGAGATGAGCAACGAGGACGCTGAAAAGGCAATCGCGCAATTCAACGGGACCGAGCTTAACGGTCGGGCGCTGACAGTGAACGAAGCGCGTCCGCGCGAAGAGCGGTCGGGCGGTGGTCGCGGCGGCTACGGCGGAGGCCGTGACCGTGGCGGTCGCGGCGGCGGTGGAG
>JBASRM010000218.1:0-11599 GCA_049273835.1 Blastocatellia bacterium
GGCTTAACTGTTGCCCCAGCCGATTCAGATGCGCTCGCTCACGCCATAAATCTGCTGCTCGATGATTCCAAGCTACGCGCAACTTACGGTGCGGCGGGAAGACTCGGCGTCGAACAGGAGTTTACACTGGATCGAATGGTTAATCGCACGCTTGCGCTTTATCGCGAACTATCTTAATAAAGAGCACTATATCCCAGGAGACACATCCACAATGGCAGATCCAATGAAGGTGCTTGTTACCGGCGCGGGAGGGTTCATCGGGCACCACCTGGTGAAATATCTCGTCGGCCGCGGTTATACGGTCCGCGGAGTTGATATCAAGGAGCCCGAATACGAACCGACTGCGGCTCACGAGTTTGAAATTCTCGATCTGCGAGACCGCGAAAACTGCGTTCGCGCCACCCGCGGCATCGATGAAGTCTACGGGCTGGCCGCGAATATGGGCGGCATTGGGTTCATCGAGACCAACAAAGCAGTCATCGTGCGGGACAACACGCTCATCAACCTGCTGTCAATCGAGGCCGCGCGCGAAAACGGCGTAAAGAGATATCTGTACACCTCGAGCGCGTGCATTTATCCGGGCTACCTTCAAAACCAGACCGATCTTTCGCCGCTAAAAGAGGAAGACGCTTATCCGGCCGACGCCGAGGACGGTTACGGATGGGAGAAGCTCTACATGGAGCGGGTGTGCCGGCACTATCGCGAGGACTTCGGTCTCGAGACAAGAGTCGTGAGGTTCCATAACATTTTTGGACCGCTGGGCACCTATGACGGCGGGCGTGAAAAGTCTCCGGCGGCGATCTGCAGAAAAGTCGCCCTCGCAAAGGACGGCGACGCCATCGAAGTCTGGGGGGACGGACAGCAAACGCGCTCGTATTGCTATATCGACGACTGCGTCGAAGGCATTCATCGGCTGATGAGGAGCGACTATCCCGAGCCGCTCAACGTCGGTCAGGACCGGATGATCTCGATCAATGAACTGGTCGACATCGTCGCCCGCATAGCCAGCAAGGACATTGGCAAGAGGTATGATCTGTCGAAGCCGCAGGGCGTCCGAGGTCGCAATAGCGACAACTCCAGGGTGCGGCAGGTGCTCAACTGGGAGCCGTCAATCTCGCTCGAGAAGGGACTCGAGTCGACTTACGGATGGATAACAGGAGAGCTCGAAAGGCACGGCAGGTTAACGATGAAGGCTCGATAAAGTTCGTATTCGGGCTTTCAAACAGTCGTTTTGTAGGATAGCTCAGCAAGCCGCAGCGCCATCCCGGGCCATCAAGGTCCGGGAACCTAACTCAATGACAATCACTTACATCTCTCTTTTTGTCGGGTCGGTCATTCTCTCGTTCCTACTGACCCGCAAAATCCGCAATATTGCCAACTCGCGAGGCTGGGCCTGCACCCTGCCTTCTTCCCGGCACATACACAGCAACTTGATCCCGCGGCTGGGTGGTATTGGAATTTTCATCGCATTCACCGTTTTTGCCCTGGTGTTGTTACTCGTGCCGAGTCTGCCTGGGATGGAGGGTACTCTCCGGCGACGAACCATTCTTTATATTTTGGGCCCGGCCACACTCGTATTTCTGCTCGGGTTGTACGACGATTTCCGGCCGGTCAAGCCACCGATAAAGTTCGCAGTACAAGCCTTGGCGGGGGCCTTGCTGTTCTTTGGCGGATTCGGAGTCTTTCAGTTGCCGCTTCTGTTTGGCTCATACACGTTCGGATGGCTCGCGCTTCCATTGACGATGTTGTGGGTCGTGTGGATCACGAATGCTTTCAATCTGCTGGACGGTGTGGATGGTCTTGCTGCAGGTTCAGCACTGTTTTCGACCTTGACCGTATTTGTCGTGTCGGTGGTTGGAGGCAACTTTCTGGTGTCGGCGCTTACTCTCGCGCTGGCGGGTGCGATTCTCGGCTTCCTGCGATTCAACTTCAACCCGGCGACGATCTTTCTCGGCGACTGCGGCAGCTTGTTCATTGGCTTTATGCTGAGCGCGCTTGCGTTAGCTGGAGCTCAGAAAACTCCTACTTTGATCGCGATCGCCATCCCAGTAGTCTCTTTCGGTTTGCCGGTTCTTGAAACGGTGCTGTCCGTGATGCGCCGGTTTCTGAGCGGGCAACCGCTGTTCACCGCGGATCGCGGTCACATTCATCACAAGCTGCTCGAGCGCGGGTTCTCGCAGAGGCAAGTCGTGCTCATTCTTTACTCGGTTTCAGCGGTGTGCGGGCTTCTGAGTCTTTTCCTGTTGTATCCTTCCGGCTCGTTAGTAGGAATAGTTCTCTTCGTCATAGGCGCCGGCATCTGGGTAGGAGTTCAGCACCTGGGATATCACGAATTCGTCGAGCTGGGCCGGGTCGCTCATCGCACCATCGAGCAGAAGAAGATCATCGTCAACAACCTCGCCCTTCGACGAGCCACCGAGGCGCTGTCGAAGGCGGAGAAGATGGAAGAGATACACGGGATACTTCTAGAGACATTCGAGGCTAATGACTTTGGTGGCATCGATTTGGAGCTCGAGCCGGCCACGATCGGCCGCCTGGCCGATGAAAACAAAAACTTAAGATTCGGATGGCGGAAGCCAAACGAAGACGATCAAAAGAACGGACACGCCGATTGGTCCATGAATCTGGATTTGAGAAGGGCGAGCGGTGAGAGGCTTGGGACTTTTACGCTTTACCGCAGATGCGACGGATCTCCGCTGCTGGTCGACGTCAATCTGCTGATTTCGGGTTTCAATATGGCGCTAACGAATGCCGTGGATCGCGCGATTCAGCACGTTCCCATCCCGCTTGCCGGTGAATCCTCGCGTCAGCCATCAATCGGTGGTGCTCTCTCGGACGCGCGCTAACCGCGACTCAGCTTTCCCACCTGTCTGGCAGACATGCATAACCCGCCGATTCAACCGCACAAATATTCCCTGATCCCGCGCACTAAGTCCGATAGGTCAGGTCTCGATCAAAAGATGGACGCGCAGTCGAAGAAGTTCACGCAGGGCCGCTTAGCCTAATGTGGCAAGCAGCTTTCGCTTGAGTCGGGGCTGGAGTTCGATCATCTCGAATCCCTCAGCGTAGTAGAGGTAGTCTTCGCCCGATTCATCGACGATTCGGATATATCCTTTGGGGTCATTTCCTTGCGGTGGAAGCACCTGATACACCTTGCGAATCTCCAACGATGCTTCGTAGCCTTTATTTTCCAAGCAAATTGCGAAAGTCATTCTGGGGTCTCTCAATCAAGTAATTTCTTAATCTTTATCTCTTTTTTGCTTACGCCCGGTGCTTCGTACCAATGAAGCTCGGCCAATCGGACCTGGCGGTTAAGCAATTCCACCTTCGCGGAGCCCTTTACTTTTCTCCAGCGCTGGCCGCCGGATAGGCGCCGCAACCGCTTAAGCTCTCTGTTCCCACCGGAGGCGGAAATGTTTTCTGTTTCAGAGTCCATAGAAACGATTTGCCGAAACTGAATCATAACAGAGAAATATAGCATAGCACGATGCCGGTTTGGCGCGCGTCAGGTTTTTTGGGTGTCCTAATCTTGAGTTGGTTCGCGCTACCTTGTTGTGCAGCGACCTAGAGGCGAGTATGTTGCCAGACTTTCAACAGAGGTCGCAGAATCGGCTCTGATACTTGCGAAGGGGTTAGTGTCGCATGCTTCTTGGTTCTCAACTATTTCGCCAGATAATTCTCTGGCCAATCCGTGCCGTACCGTTCGTGTATGGCACCAATAATGTCACGAAAATCCATTTTTGCCGTCTTAACTGATTCTCTTAATCTTTGTTTATCTCCATTTGCTAAGCGTAGCATAGCAAGCTGCATAAACTCCGGATTCGTTCCAGGCTCCTCCTCAGCATATTGAGCAAGTATGGTTAGCACTTCAGCAACATCTTCGGATCGGAAATCTCTTCTGACACGATTAACTACTTGTTGTTCCGTATACACGTTCTCTCGAAGAAACTTATCATGTTCCTCCGAAAGTTCTTCTTTATTGCCGGCTCGCACTCCTCTTCGTAGCAACTCCTCGCGGACTTCCTGCACCCCCTCCGTGTCTTCAGGTATCCAGACAGTGTACGGAGCACGTTTTAGGTAAATCATCATGTCATTAAAAATTTTTAGCTCTGTTTGTGAACTAAAGCTGTCAATCGCATCCCACGTGATTTCTAATGTCTTTAGTTCTTCTCCTGGCGTTTCGATAGAGCATCGAATACCCCGGTCATTGAAGCTGACCTGCCTTCTGAAGCTAGGAGGCTCCGGCAACCGGCTCCCATGAGTTCGGTCAAAGACTTTGGCGAGTATTTGTAACAACTTCATGGTCAGAATTCCCCCCCCCGCAGGCCTAACTAGCGTCTGGCTCTCTGCATGAAGTTACACATTCAGCGCGGACCTGCAAGGAGGTTCTGCTCGAGATACCTGGTTAATAATTCAAACAGGTGGCGAGAAGTGTTTGCCCCTTCGCTTATCGCATGGGTGCGATTCGGATATTCCATCATTGTGAAAGGTTTGTTCGCAGCTATCAGCGCGTTTATCAGGACTTCGGTGTTCTGATAGTGGACGTTGTCGTCGCCCGATCCGTGCACGACCAGCAAATTGCCCTGAAGCCTGTCGGCATACGTGATTGGCGATCCCAGCTTGTAGCCTTCGACGTTATCCTGCGGCAGTCCCATGTATCGCTCTTGATAAATCGTATCGTAGTAGCGCTGATTCGCCACCGGCGCAACCGACATCCCCGTTTTGTAGATCTCCGGATAGCGAAACATCATATTCAACGTCATCGAGCCCCCGCCGCTCCAACCCCAGATGCCAATCCTGGCCGGGTCGACAAAGGGCCACCGAGTGATGGCTTTCGCTGCCGCCGCTTGTTCCTGCGATGCCAGAATGCCGATTTGGCGGTAGATGATTTTTCTCCACGCCCGGCCTCGAGGCGACGGAGTTCCCCGGTTATCCACGCTCACCACAATGTAGCCGCGCTGCGACAGCAACAGATGCCATAGAGAGTTCTCTCCGAACCATCTATCCAATACCCTTTGACCGGCCGGCTCGCCGTAGACATGGAAAAGAACGGGATAACGTTTAGCCGGATCAAAGTCGAAAGGCTTGATCATCCACGCGTCGAGTTGGACTCCGCCGCCTATGTCAACGCGAAAGAATTCTGTTGGGCCGCGTTTTAGCTTGTTTACCTTTTCCGCGAGCACTGCATTGTCGACGACCGGCCTCAACTTCATATGGCCGGGCAATCGCACAAGGTCTGTTCGCGGCGGCCGTCCGAACGACGAATAAGTCTGAAAAGCAAATCGGCCGTTAGGCGAGATTTCGTATACGTGAGTGCCCGGCTCATTGGCCGGCGTCACGCGTTCGAGCTTGCCTCGTCCATCAAGCGCTGCGCGATACAAGTACCGCTGCGTTGCATTCTCGGGCGAAGCGTAGTAGTACAACCAGCCACCCGGCTGATCGATACTCGCGACGCTAATTACATCAAACTCACCCGGAGTGATCAGCCTGATGGCCGCTCCATCTCGTGACGCCACGTAGGCGTGTCTCCAGCCATCTCGTTCGCTTACCCACACGAACCGCTTGCCGCCCTCCAGCCACTCGATGTCGTCTCCGTGTATATCAACCCACGCATCATCGTGATCGGTTAGTATTGTTTTTACCTTTCCGGTTCGAACATCGCCGAGCATTACCAGGTTTGTGTTCTGCAAGCGATTGAGTTGTTGCAACACAATCTGGTCGGGGCTCGCAGCCCAGTTCATCCTGGCGATATAGTGATTGCGCGGGTCGCCGGGAACGTCGAGCCATTTTGTAGAGCCGGCTTGCGCGCCTACGACACCAATCCGGGAAGCCGAGTTTGTTTCGCCCGTCTTCGGATAGGGAATCGGCGTTAGAATCGGATACGACGAGGTTGTGTTATCGATAAGGTAGAACTCGCGCACGCCCGCACTGTCCATCTGCCAGTAGGCGATGTTTTTGCCGTCAGGGCTCCAGCGCCACCCATCCCGCAAGTCCAACTCTTCCTCGTAGACCCAATCAAATGTCCCGTTGATTATCGTGCGTGAGCCGTCGTGGGTCAGGCGCGTGATCCGATTGTCCGCGAGGTTTTCGACGTAGATGTTGTTTTGGCGCACATAGCCTACTCGTGTCCCATCGGGCGAGAACTTCGCGAACATCAACGTCGAAGCGGCGGCGTCACCTCCGAGCTTTGTCAGTTTTTGTGTGGCGAGATCGAGCACCCAGTAGTCGCCGCGCGTGTTCACCCGCCACACTCGTTTTGTGTTGGCGAAGATCAGAAGCAGCTTTCCATCCGTCGACCACGTGTAGCTGTCGATGTCGAGTGCAGCAGCGCCGCCTCGCGGTACAAAGCGTTCGGCGGCGACTAGTATATCGCGCCGGCCGCTCTCGCTGTCGTAGCGAATAATGTCGCGGCCGTTTTTCACCGAAGTCGAAGGCTCAAGCCGCGTGTAACCACTGCCACCGTCGATCCAAAGCGTCTCACCCAATGTCTGGGTGGCGAATTCAGTGGAGCTGAACAAGCGCTCTAGCGTGAGCACCGTCGGGTCTGCTTGCCGCGAGAACACCGGCAAGCAGACACTGATCAACAGCACCAGCGCTACCACAAAGCGGCGACACATCATATCGACATTCATCTCCAGACCTCCGGCGTTGTTAGACCCCAAGGCGTTCCCCCGGTTGGCGAACCGTGGTGAAGTCACAGCGGAGTGCTTGACCACTCGCACTGGGTAGCTGTAGCAATCAGGCTTCGCTTTTTTCGATCGCGGGCGTCTCAGTGCTCGGATGGCTGAGCCGGTGAGACGCGTTGAACAGATGATCGCGATGAAGCAGCGCGGTGAACTGCGCGCCGAATAGCATTATCACGCTCGACAGATAAACCCATGTCAGCAACGCGACCCCCGCGCCTATCGAGCCGTACAACAAATCGTAGTGAAAATATGGCAACAAAAATGCGAAGCCGAACTTCGCTGCTTCCCACAAAGCGCCTGCCAGCACCGCGCCCGGAAGCGCTTCCGTAAAAGGCACGTGCGTGTTGGGCAGGAGCTTGTAGAGCACGGTGAATAAGATTATCGTGACCGCCACGCTTGCCAAAATAAAAATGGATTGCCACGCAAGTCCCGAAAGCTCGACAAGCCACGCCCCCAGTCTCAACGGGATCCTGTCGGCGGCCGCGCGCAGACCAGTGACGAAGGCTGTAAACAGTGCAGAGGCTGCGAGAAGCGCCCACACCATGGTCATCACCAGGATGTTGACCGCGCGTCCGCGCAGGAACGATCGCGGGTAGGTTCCCCAGATGCGGTTCAGCGCTTTCTCAATCACCGTGAACATCCACGAAGCAGCCCACAACGTGACGAACAAACAACTCACGATGATGCCGGTAGAGATCGTGGAGATCGACTCGAGATTCTTACTGACGAACGCCTGGGCCCCTGGCAAGAACGCGAGCACCTGTCCAATGAGATATTTTTCGACCGTTCGTTGCCCGATCAGACGACTACCTATCGTGAGCAGGACCAGGAGCGTGGGAAACAGGGCGAGCATCGAGAAATACGAAACCGCGGCCGCCGCAGTCGTCAGGTCATTGTCCATGAACGACATGAAACTGCGAATGACGATCCGTGGTCTGTGAGCTTTCGCTTGCATCGGTTTCCGATAAATCTCTCAAGCTGATTTTAGGTGCTCACCGAGGAAAGGTCTATGCGACGAATCAACCAGGGTTCAGGGTTCAGAGTTCTGAAACCACCAACCAGAAACCAGAAACTAGGACCCCGAACCCCGACGCCTGAACCCGGAACCCGGAACCCAATGCTTGTTGTGTTAAAATCCGCCGCGATGCGGAAGTTCGATGTGGCCATCGTTGGAGCGGGCGTGATGGGTGCGGCGGCCGCCTGTGAGCTCGCTCGACAGGGGGCGAGGGTCGCACTTTTGGATCAAGCCACTCTCCCCAATCCGCGAGCCGCTTCAATAGATCACTCCAAGGTATTCAGATTCGCCTACCCTGACCAGCTCTATGTGAAGCTCGCGGTAGATGCGCTCGAACGGTGGCGCGAGCTTGAATCGCAGACCGGCCGGCGACTCCTTACTCAAACCGGAGCGCTGCTGATTGGAAAACGCCAGCCTTCCTTTGCGTCGGAGTGCTATGAAGCGCTTCGCGCGCAGGGCCAGAGTGTCGATTGGCTCAACATCGACGACATCGCTACTCAGTTTCCACAGTTCAACGGCGCAGCGTTCTCGTTCGGAGTTTACGATCCAAGCGGCGCGATATTGCACGCTGACACCGCCGTGCGCGCGTTGATAGATCTTGCGAAGCAACGCGCCGTGAACACAATCGAAGGAGCTCGAGTCAGTGCGATCAACCAGGTGGACGGTTCTCGAGTCTCGATTGTCACCGAATCCCGCGCGGACCTGGTCTGCGAGCGCGCGGTGATAGCGACGGGTCCCTGGTCTCGAAGACTCCTTCCAGTTCTCGCCGGCACTCTCACTACCACGCGCCAGGAACTGGTCTACTTCGAACCCGTTGGCGAAAGCGACGCCTCCGTCCGTTCGCGACAAAGCAGCTTCGAACCTGGAGAATTCCCGATTTTTCTTGAACTTGAAAGCGGATTCTACGGTTTTCCGATTCATCACACAGGAGTGGTCAAAATCGCCAATCACCTCAAAGGCGCCGAGGTTGACCCGACTTCAATGGAAGACCACGTTGACGAGCAGTTCATCGAAAGCTGTCGCGCTTTCTTTGCCGAATTCATACCGGCCCTGGAGATCGCGCGGGTGCGCGAGACTCGAGTGTGCATTTACAACAACACACCCGATGACGATTTTATTATCGACTGGCACCCGCAGATGGAAAACGTGTTAATCGTCACGGGCTTCTCGGGACACGGATTCAAGTTTGGCCCGACTGTGGGACGGATAGCCGCCGATCTATTGCTCGGCGGCCGCTCGGCTTTCGGCATTGACCGCTTTCGTCTGACACGATTCAATAACAAGGAGAGGTGATATCGATGAAATCTCTATCGGGCCGCGCGGCGGTTGTCGATCGCAGTGAAGCCACCCAGATCGAAGGCACGCGCCGGTATCGGGTGCCTATCTCTCGAGCGATGGGCGCGCGCGATATCGCGCAGTTTGTAAGCTCCTACTCGGAAGGGGTCTCTTCAGCTCGCCGCAATCCCGTCGGCGAGGAAGTGATCTATGTTATCAGCGGCGCAGGCACTTGCTACATCGACGGATATAGTTACGCCCTCGAGGCCGGCACTGCGGTCTATGTTCCACCGGGCAGCGTCTACCAGATAGAAAACCTGGACGATCGGGGTAGAGGAGTGAGCGACCTCGAAATAGTCAGTGTATGCTGCCCCGAGGACCAGGACACAGAGGTCGGGCTGGAATCAATCATCCGCGCGCCCCAGGACACGAAGCCGTTTCGAACAGTGCGCGAGAGCGAGGTTGAAGCTATCGCAGCCGGGGATCGCTCGTTCAAGCTTCTAATCGATCAAGCTATCGGCGCGCATCGTGTGACGCAGTTCGTGGGAATCATCCCACCCGGGCGAGCGCCGATGCATCATCACACGTACGAAGAAGCAATCTACATAATCGAAGGCGAGGGTTGCGTGCACACTGAGGATGGCGACGCCGCGTTCAAAGCGGGCTCGAGTATCTATCTGCCGCGACTCGCGAGCCATTGTCTCGAGAACACAGGCTCAACCAACATCAGATTGCTTGGTGTGTTTCATCCCTCAGGCAGTCCCGCTGCGGTGTATTCTTAAATGGCCACCGACCGCCGGCCACCGATCACCGGCCACCGACCACAGCCTTTTAGAAGGTCGGCTTTTCCAGCGGCGGCTCGGTTGCATAGAAGTCTTCATAGAAGCGGGGAAGATATCCTTCCAGCAATTGCTCGACTCGAGCCGCGTCTTGTGAAGCGACGACCAATCCTGCGTGATGAGACTTGTTCAACCGGTAAACAATCTCCGGGTCATTGTAAGCCGAGGTGTCCGGATGCGGCTGCCGCGCTAGCGAAATGATTACCCCTGCGTAGTCATCCCGGTGCGGAGGCACTCCGTAGGTGCCGTCCTCGCCGGCGATCTCGATCCGGGCCCACTCCGCCCAGAGGTTCAGACCGGTCGCGGCTTCGATCATCTCGGCGATGTTTGCGCCTCCCACGCGCGCCGCGGTCTCGAGAAAGTAGAACCTTCCGTCGGCTCGGCTGCGAATAAACTCGGTATGGGTGACGCCGCGCACCAGGCCTAGCGCGGTGATGACTTGACGGTTGAGCGAATCGAGCGCCTGCGCATCGATCGAATTGCGAGGGATTTTTTTCGTCGTGAAGATGCCCCCAAGCGAGACGTCCATCGGAGGGTGGCCGTACTTGTGAGGGACGGCGAACAGGACCTCACGCTCGAACACGATCGAATCAACGTGATAAATATCGCCGGGCAAATACTGTTCGAGAACGTAAAAGGACTGACGGTCGCCAAGAGCGTCAAGCAACGGCCACAGCTCGTCGGAACAGGCGAGTTTCTTAATCCCCATCGAAGCGGCTTCGGATCGAGGCTTCAGCACCCACGGCGGCGCAACGCGCGACATGAATGCGCGAAGGCGTTCATAGTTAAGAACGTGAACGAAATCCGGCACGAGTATGCCTTCGGTTCGGGCCTTTACGCGCATCGCGAGCTTGTCGCGAAAGTAGCGCGCGGTTGTATCGCCCATGCCAGGAATGCGGAGGTGTTCGCGAAGCAGAGCCGCGGTCTCTTGATCGTATTCGTCAAGAGGGACTATGCGATCGATGTGCTGGTCGCGCGCGAGGTAGCTGACGCCTTTGACTATGTCATCACGCGAGTAGTTGTCGGGCATGTAGAAGATTTCGTCGATGGCCTCTCGGAGCCAGTTCGCGTCGCGAAGCTTTTCGACGGTGATCAGGAGGACCCGACAGCCCTGGCGCCGGCATTCGCGCAAGAAAGCTTCGCCCTTTTCGTAGCTGGCCAGACAAAGCATAGTAGGTGTTTGCAGTTCGGCCACTTTTGCTCTCCTTTTAGAGGCGGAATTATATAGACTGCATATAAGACTGCATAGCTTGTGCGATAGCCTGAGCCCATCTCGGGGTTCAGTTCATAGTTCCGGGTTCCTCGTTCAGGGTTTCAGGGTTAGGGGTTCAGGGTTAGGGGTTCAGGTTTAGGGGTTCAGGGTCAGGGGTTCAGGTTTAGGGGTTCAGGTTTAGGGGTTCAGGGTCAGGGGTTCAGGTTTAGGGGTTCAGGTTTAGGGGTTCAGGGTGAGCGGCTTCGCCGCCCTCTGTGCCGAAGGGCTCTGCCCTCGGGAAGCAAGCCCTTCGACTGAGCGGCTTCGCCGCCCTCTGTGCCGAAGGGCTTTGCCCTCGGGAGCCAAGCCCCTGCGACTAAGCGGCTTCGCCGCCCTCTGTGCCGAAGGGCTCTGCCCTCGGGAGCCAAGCCCTTCGACTGAGCGGCTTCGCCGCCCTCTGTGCCGAAGGGCTCTGCCCTCGGGAAGCAAGCCCTTCGACTGAGCGGCTTCGCCGCCGTCTGTGCCGAAGGGCTCTGCCCTCGGGAAGCAAGCCCCTCCCGACTGAGCGGCTTCGCCGCCCTCTGTGCCGAAG
>JBASRM010000229.1:0-6800 GCA_049273835.1 Blastocatellia bacterium
GATTTAACTCACTTAACTCTGAAATTCCATTGTGGTTGGTATCCTCCCATAGTCGTAGCCTGGGGAATATCGCGTCGCGGTTATCTATGAGACCGTCATGGTTTCCTCCGTTCCCAGGCTTATCATACTCAGCAAGGGCCAGGAAACCATTTGGACTCGCTGAAGGGGGTTGAGGCGTGAAATTGCCGAATAGCTCCGTGCCGTTGTCTATGGTTCCATTGCCATCGCGGTCAAGAGCGAGAAATGCATCATCCGAGTATTGAGCCGTCCACGATACAGCTTCTCTGTGACCGTTGCTGTTGAGGTCAAACGACACTCCACCGACGAGGTCGGTAAGACTGAAACCGTTGCCCGACATATCAATAACGATTGGCGACGGGCCAAGCTGGCAATCGCAGGTTTCCCAACTGAAATGATAGCCTTCATCACAGAAAATAATATCGCACTCGCCGCCGCCACCACCGCCTTGGGCTTGAACCGCAACGCTGACATTTGCCGTTAAAGGGGCAATAGCCGCTGCGCCCGTGGCGCTATCAAGCCTTAGTTGCATGGTAACCGTTCCCGTATTGGGATTCTCTGCGTTCGTGGTCAGCGAAAATATATAATTAGTAGACTGACCACCACCGGCTAGTGTCTTGGTTTGCGTGCGAGTCGAAACCGAGTACTGAACGCTGGTCGAGTTATTGAAATCAATGAAATCGACCTTCGCTGTGGCCGTATTTGGAACGTCGCTTGTCGTTATTACTGTTTGCGTAAAATTAACCGAATCACCTTGGGAGTAAATCGCAGTCTTATTCTGTGAGGAACCGCCGAGCGAGACATTCGCAACGTAGGGATCGGCAACGAAAGATTTCTTTGAGGAACTCCTATTCGATGGCCAGTGACCAGGGCAAAACGACAAGATGATACTGAAGATGAATACGCCGCTACATTTTGACATTGGTTGGACTCTACCAAGTTCCTGTGAAGCAGTGTGTGATTCAGATCAACGGTATGCCGTAACGACTGACCGATACAACTTCGCTAGAACAACCTGATGAAATCGGTGAGTCGGAATTCTGTTAAGTGATGGACATTGCAACTGCGCCCGATAGGCTATCACACGAGTAAATTTGTGTCAAGCAAAAATCTTCCCAAAAAATCTTCCAGTAAAGTTTGCGCACCTACAACACTTCTATATCGTGTCATGGGATGGCTTGACTCGGTGCGTTGCTTTCGGATAATCAAGACCCGCCCGAAATCAACGAGAGGTTACAGATCAATGATAAGAAATGCCGGTGTAAGTTTCGCAGCCTTGCTGTTGATGCTTCATGGAGCATCACTCCCCGGCAAGGCGCAGAGTGCGCAAGTGACGGTCATCAGATGCGGACGGCTTATCAATCCCGTAGACGGCTCGATCACTCAGAACGCCATGATCATCGTCCGTGGCGATCGCATCGAGAGAGTCGGAGCGAGTATCAGCCTTCCCAGCGGTGCGAAGGTCATCGACCTCTCTGGGTACACGGTTATGCCGGGCTTGATCGATTGTCACACTCACGTCCTGCTTCAGCCCGAAGACGAGCGGGGCGCGCCGCCGGTAGTCACCAAGTCGCAAGCCTTCCGCACGGTGCAAGGAGTCGCGGCGGCGAAACGGGATCTGGAAGCCGGCTTTACGACTATGCGCGATCTGGACAGCGAAGGCGCGGGCTTCGCTGACATCGCCGTTCGCGACGGCATCAATCGAGGAATCATTCCCGGCCCGAGATTATTTGTCTCCACATACGCGCTGACGATCACCGGCGGGCACATGAACAACGCCGGGTTGAATCCCGACATACCCATCCCCGAACCGGCGACGCTGACCGACTCGCGCGATGCGATGATCGCCGAGATTCGTCGCGAGGTGAAATATGGAGCGGACTGGATCAAGCTCTATGCCACCGGGACGCTTCGACATGTGAATCCGGTTACCCTTGAATCGCTGAGCCAAGTGTCGCTCGAAGATGTAAAGGCAGTCGTGGCAGAAGCGGCTCGCTGGCATCGCGACGTGGCGGCTCATGCCTACGGAGGCGACGGAGCAAAGAACGCGATCCGCGGCGGAGTGCGCTCGATCGAGCATGGAATGTTGATGGATGACGAAACATTGAAGCTCCTGGTCGAGCACGGAACGTACTGGTGTCCCACGCTGTCGGTTTACTTACCCGAAAGTGCCGAGGACGACACCGAGCTGCGACGTCGAATCGTGGCTCATCACAAAGAGGTGTTTCAAAAGGCGATGCGGATGGGCGTGAAGATATGTTTTGGCACGGACGTGGGCGCGTTTGAGCACGGCACATCGGCTCGTGAATTTGTCAGGATGGTCGAATACGGGATGAAACCGATCGATGCGATTCGAACAGCCACCACGAGCGCCGCTGAATTGTTGAGGATGGAAAGACAAATCGGAACAATAGAGCCGGGAAGATTCGCCGACATTATCGCGGTCGATGGCAATCCGCTTGATGACATCAGGGCGCTTACTCGTGTGGTGTTCGTGATGAAAGCCGGTCAGGTTCACAAGACGCGATGAGCCCTGAGACTGATCAAAATAAAGCTTTCGCGTCCTGAGAATTTTCAGATCAACTGTGTTATTATTCGCTTGCGAGGTTTAACTATGGCTGCAAAGACCAAGGCAACTATCGAAGACCTTTATCACGTTCCTGGGCACGGTAAAGCTGAAATCGTTAACGGAGAGCTAGTTCTGATGTCCCCAACAGGATTCTGGCCCAGCCGTGTGGCCGCCGCGATTTACCGATGTCTCTTCGAACAGGAACGCAAAACAAAATCGGGTTATGCCATATCTGACAATGCCGGATTCATTGTCGACCTACCCAATCGAAGTTCGTTCAGTCCCGATGCGGCCTGGTACACAGGAAGGCCGACCCGTATGCGCTTCATGGAGCAAGCCCCTTCGTTTGCGGTCGAAGTCAGAAGCGAAGAGGACTATGGCAACTTCGCAGAAAAGCGTATGGCGGCAAAACGACAAGACTATTTTGCTGCAGGAACTCTGTGTGTTTGGGACGTGGATGTGCTCAGCGACGATCTTATCAAGTCATACCACTTCGGTGATCCCGACAACCCGATCATCTATCGCAGGGGCGATGTGGCTGATGCAGGTGACGCAGTGCCCGGATGGTCGATGCCAGTTGATAATTTACTGCCTGAAGAAGAATGACTGTTTGCGGGAGTCGTTTGGACGAGCGTGCTGCTGAGTAGGCTGATGCCGCATGGTACCGTCCGCGAAATAATCGGTGCGCCGCGTGTCGATGTCTTTCCTCTGCTGCCTGACTAACGCTTATGAACATGATGTTCGCGTTGGAGACCCGCAAGAGATTGCGAGCGCTCAGACGCTTTTTCGAATACCAGATCCGGTGAGAAACCATCGTCGCGATCCGGGACCTGGCCGGCGCGCTCAAGAAACTCGAACCGCCGCTTTTCGCCTCGCGTTGTCGGTGAGCATCGTCATCGGATTCGCGGCCAGCAGCTCCGCGAACTTCATCAGATAGGGCGGCATCGCTTTGTGTCTTATCATCGCCGCGCTCCATTGCCGGTGAAACCCTCTTGCCGTGAGCGGCAGCGCGCAAAGCGTTCCGGCTTTAACCTGAGGAGCGACCGCCCACCGAGCCATCACCCCGATTCCCAGCCCGGCTTTAACCATTTCGACTATTGCTTCGGTCAACTCCACACGCGATAGGTGTTTTGGCGCGACGCCGGCTGGTATCAGAATCTTCTGAAACACGGTCAGCTCCTCTTTCGGAAGCGCGTAGACGAGCAGATGCTCCGATGCGAAATCCTTTGCGGTCAGATGAGGTCGCGATGCAAAGGGATGATCCGGGCTCACGATCGCTACCATCTCGTCTTTAAAGAGCGGCTTGAACATCAGCTTTTGATTTCGGGTTGCCGTACTGGTGATCGCGAGATCGAGTCTTCCATCCAGGAGTGCCTCGATAGGGCGGTGCGTCGCCTCGGCGATGATGCGCACTTCCACGCGCGGAAACTCTCGGCTGAACGGTTTGAGCACCGGCGGGAGCCAGTGATAGCAGGTGTAGCACTCGGTGCTGATTCGCAGGATGCCTTCTCGATGAAGCGCGATCTGGCGAATGTCCTCTTCAACGCGCTTCAACTCCTCGAGGACCGCCGGTGCAGAGCTAAGCAGCCGCTCGCCCGCCTGGGTCAGAAGCATTTTCTTGTTGAGCCGCAAAAACAGCGGCGTCCCGAGCTTGTCTTCGATGTCGCGCAGTTGATGACTTAGCGCTGATTGGGTGACGTGCAGCCGGGTCGCCGCTTTCGTGATGCCGCCTTCCTTGGCGACCGTTTCAACTAATTTCAAATGACGCACTTCCAAATGCAAAGCCATTTGTTTCTCCTGAGGATGTTGCACGCCAGAAGACGTTCGTAGTCTCGCATTCATGAGGAAGCTTCCGCATGAATGCCGGGCTGCGAACCTTACGAACTTCCTCATGAATGCGGGCAAGCTCCAGATCCAGCTATGAGCATATCTCATCAAAAGAGCGATAACAATGAATTATCGGAATGGTCCATACGGTCGTATAATCTGTCATACGAAGTGCTTAAAACCAACCTAGGGAGAGTGACATGGACTTACTGCTCGCGGACATTCGCTACGCCGCGCGAACGCTTTTGAAGCGGCCAGGGTTCTCAGCCGTTGCGGTGTTGACGCTTGCGCTCGGGATCGGCGCCAACGCGGCGATCTTCAGCGTGGTGTACGCGGTATTGCTGGCTCCTCTTCCTTTTGAAGCTCCCGACGAACTGACTCAGATCTGGGGAAAGACTCCGGCATCGAATCTGTACCAGCAGCCTGCTTCGGTGCCCGACTACACAGATTTGAAGGCGCAGAATCAGCTCTTCGAACAAATCGCCGCAACGAGAAGTCAGGCTTTCAACCTGACCGATGGGGACGAGCCCGAGCGAATGACCGGCGCTCGCGTAGCGGTCAACTTGTTTTCGCTGCTCAGAGTGAAGCCGCTTCTGGGCCGTGACTTTCTCGACGCGGAAGGTGTTGCCGGAGCAAACCCTGTTGTGATTGTGAGTCACGCTCTCTGGCGGCAGCGTTACAGCTCGGATCCCAACCTGATCGGCCGGGCGATCGACGTTGACGGAAAGAGCTACACGGTTATCGGAGTCCTGCCGCCGGGCATCTACTATCCGACACCAGAGACCTCTCTGTATGTGCCACTCATTACCCAGCCGAATGAAATAGCCCGCGGTGCGCGCTTCTTGCGGGTGATCGGAAGATTGAAGCAGGGCGCTACGCTCTCGGAGGCGCGCGCCGAAATGGACACCATCGCGGGCCGCCTTGCCGAACAGCACCCGACCACTAACAGCGGCACCGGGATTGATCTGGTTCCACTGCACGAGCAGGTGGTAGGTCGTGTGCGACCGGCGCTCCTTGTTTTGCTGGGGGCGGTAGGCTGTGTTTTGTTGATCGCCTGCGCAAACGTGGCCAACCTGCTGCTGGCGCGTGCCGCCTCGCGGCGAATGGAGTTTGCAATCCGCGCGGCGCTTGGGGCGAGCCGCCCGCGACTGGTCCGTCAACTGCTAACCGAAAGCGTACTGTTGAGCGTGGCCGGTGGGGCGTTTGGGTTGCTGCTCGCGATCTGGGGAGTCACGGCGTTGCTGGGAATCAGCTCAGATAGCATCCCCCGCGCGGCGGAAGTAGGGATAAATCTTCGCGTTCTTGGATTCACCGCGCTTGTTTCGTTGTCGACCGGGCTCGCATTCGGCATCGTTCCGGCGCTTCGATTATCGAGGCAATCCGCCGAGGCGTTGAGAGAAGGGAGGAGAGGAACGACCGGCAGCGTCCTTCATCAACGGCTGTTGAGCGGCCTGGTTATCTCCGAAGTCGCGGTCGCCCTGGTGTTGTTGGTTGCCGCCGGACTGATGATTCGGAGTTTCGTTTCTCTCAGCAACGTGAATCCCGGGCTTAATCCAAAGGGAGTGTTGACTCTGGGGATCGGGTTGTCGTCGAGGTATCCGGACATACAAAGTCAGGCGCGTTTCTATGAAAGCCTGCTTGCAAAAGTGAGAACAATACCGGGTGTGGAATCAGCCGCCGGCAGCATTCGAATCCCGTTGGTAGGCTTCAACGCTTCGACTGGTTTCACAATTCAGGGTAAGCCTGTGCAGCCGGGCAGCGAACCCACCAGCGACTATCGGGCAATCACAGGGGAGTATTTCAGAACCATGGGAATCCCTGTGCTGAAAGGGCGCGACTTCAACGATCGCGACAACAAAGACGCTCCCGACGCGATCATTATCAATTCGATGTTGGCCACGCGTTTCTTTGGAGGCGAAGACCCGATTGGCAAACGCATCCAGATCTTTCCGGACCCAACGCGGTGGCGCGAAGTAGTCGGAGTGGTCGGAGACGTCCGGCTTCTTGGGCTGGATGCCGATATCAATCCCACCGTGTATGTTCCGATGTCGCAGAATCCTTACCCGAACGCGCTGCGGAATGTCTTTCTCGCCTTGCGGACAAGCGGCGAGCCGAAGAGTCTGGTCGCGGGTATTCGAAGCGAGTTGCGATCCCTCGATAAAGACGTTCCGATTTCGCAGGTGCAGACAATGGAAGAAGTCGTGTCGGGGTCGCTTTCACAGCGGCGGTTGAGCATGTCGCTGCTCGTGGTATTCTCGGCTGTGGCCGCGGCTTTGGCAGCGATCGGGATCTACGGTGTGATGGCTTACATTGTGGCGGGTCGCACGCACGAGATTGGGATTCGAATGGCGATGGGCGCGCGGCAAACCGAGGTTCTGAGGCTGGT
>JBASRM010000251.1:0-10404 GCA_049273835.1 Blastocatellia bacterium
GGCTGTGGGCTCTCTCGCGCTCTGGTATCTCAGGCGACGGTGGAGAGTCGAGGGCTCGGCAATGGTCATCGCAATGCGCGCGGCTGTGATCACAAATCCCGCATGGGCGATGATCCCATGGTTTATCTCCCGATAACGTCCAGCGCAGCAAGGAGAAGAGGAGGGTCACGCACGCGTCAGAATGTTATTGTCAAAAACTTTCAACTTCCGCTACCTTTATTGCTCGTTCATGTATGAAGACAACCGTACTCCTCGTGCAATCCAGCGTCTTTTTATTTGCCTTCAGATTTCACCGTCGGCCTCAGCAACGGGCGCCATAATCATCGCGCAACCCAACCAGCATTCTTATCTGAGGTCCGACACGCTCGCCGCGGGCGAAGGCTGCATCCAACAACTGGCGGCTTTCTGGTACTGCCTGTTCCAGCCGAGTCCCCCTGACCGACCCAATCGCTCGCTGTTTCTGCTTGAGTAATGCCTCGATGTGATTGGGGTCGTCGATTCGCGCCAGGCGGTCATAGTGATACTGCTATTGTTTTGGCGCGTAGTAGCCGTCTCGAGTGCGCGCGGAATACCCTGGGCGAGAGAGGAACACTTTGATTCGTCTCAGGCGGCCGTCGTGATCCAGGTTCTTGGGAACATAAGTGATGATGTATTGGTTCTTCAACTCGCGTGCTACCTGCCCGTAAACGTCTTTCATCTCTCTGTCCTGGAGCGGTGAGAATATTCGACCTCCAGTGCGTGCCGATAAGTCGGTCATTTGCGCTTCGGCGCGTTCAAACCGAGCCGCCATCATATCGGCCGTCTGCGCATTAGCGCCGGCGAAGACGTGCGCAGCCTTGCCGCGATACCTACTCAGCTCGTTTATGAACGCGCGAGCCTTGCTTATGACGTAAACCACCGCACCGGATTTGACGAGAGAAGTCATGGCCTGTTCGTAAGTGACCTTGCTGGACGTGTCGTCGCCGTCAGTCAGGAGTATGATCGCCCTGCGGCCTTCGACCTTAGCGAGTTGCTCATCTGCCGCCGAGAAAACGGCGTCATAAAGCGCGGTGCTTCCGTAGGTAAAGCTGCCCTGTTTCGTCTGGACCATTCCCGGCTTGAACCTCCACGAGAGTGCATGCCGCACATCTTCAGCCTTGGCAGTCCAATCTTGAATCAACTCGACGCTTGTATGAAACTCGATGACTGACACTTTGTCCTCAGGCCCGAGCTGATTCACAAAGTTCATGGCTGCATCCCTAATGGAGCTGATCTCAGACACAACCGATCCGGATGCGTCGAGCATCAGCACCACATTCACCGGCACGCTGCTCATAACGAAGCTGGCGATGTCCTGGCGCTGGCTGTCCTCGGCCACGATGAACTCGTCCTTTCTGAGTTCGGTGGCCTGATGTCCGTAGGGATCGATGACGGTCACATTGAGAAGGACCTCCTCGGCGCGGAGTCGAAGGGTCTCATCCTGATTCGTCTGTCTTGCGGGCGATGCTTTGCGCCCGCTTTGGGCGTGGCCAGCGCCGATCAACAAGAGCGCAGCTAAGAGAGCACCGAGAGATACACGCCAGGTTTTTTCCAGTCCTAACATAGGGAACATCCAGTCGATTCAGTATAGCGGAGGCGAGTAGCATCCGAAAACTGAACCTCGGCGGGGCGTGCGAGTTCCCGAATCGGCCCCCTTCCAATGCCCTCCAATGCTCTCAAAGTTGAACGCGTGTATGACGCTTCAGTAGCAATTGATGGCGTCGACGCGGCCGGCAAGACCACGCTCGCGGATGAGTTGGTCACACCGCTTGAGCGCGCCGGACGATCTGTAATTCGTGCGTCAATCGATGGGTTTCACAACCCAGCGGTGGTGCGCTACCAGCGTGGGGACAAGTCGCCCGAAGGGTACTTCCGGGACTCATTTAACTATGCCGGGCTCATCGACGCGCTGCTCGATCCGCTCGGTCCGGGAGGTGATCGTTGCTACCGGCGAGCGATTTTCGCCTTCCGTAAAGATTTGCCCGTGGACTCTACCATGGAGTTGGCAGTTCAGAATGCCATTCTTATATTCGATGGAGTGTTTCTTTTGAGACCCGAACTCCGCGCGTACTGGGATTTCTCTATTTTCCTGAGAGCGACTTTCAATGTGACAATGACTCGGGCTGAAACTCGTGATTCACAATTGCACGGGAGCGAAGCTATCGTCCGGCAACGGTATGAAGAGCGGTATGTACCTGGCCAACAACTGTTGGGACATAAGGGTAGACCGGTCCAGTCTGCCCAGAAGCAATGACTCACCGCTAACCTGGCCCATCTGTCGCTAAACTGGCTCATCTTGATGACCCCATGCCCGCGTGCTAGACTCGAACCCAATGTTAGGCTTGCTCGATCGCTATCTTATTCGTGAGATTGTACCTTACGTGCTCCTCGGCCTGTTGCTGCTGACCGCCATCATCTTCGCTCAAGAGGCAACTCGATTCTCTGAACTTATGGTCGTCGCATCCCGCAATGGGCTGCCGATGGAAACCCTCTGGCGAGTGATGTCGGCGCTGGTCCCCGGCATCTTCGTATTCACGCTTCCCATCTCGCTCTTGATCGGAACGCTGGTCGGGCTAGGCCGCCTGTCGGGTGACAGCGAGATAGTTGCGCTTGGCGCCAGCGGCACGAGCCGTCTGCGCATGCTTGCACCGGTTATTCTTCTTTCGTTGATCATCGCGGCCGGAATGGTCTACATCACCTTCAACATTTTGCCTCGATCGATCCGGCACCTCACCGATCTGAAAGCAAACCAGTCGCTGGTTTTCCAGGGGTTGAACGCAGAGATCAAGCCGCGCGTTTTTGAAGAGAGCATTCCTCAAAAAGTCATCTACATAGAGGACATCGACCGCGCGAAAAACCTCTGGCATAACATATTTATGGTTGACCTGGGCAACGGGCCCGGTCAGATGAAAATCGTGACTGCCTCGTCCGGCTCGCTGATGCAGGGCGAACGATCCGAGATGCCAGAGCTTCATCTGCAACAGGTCGCATTGCATCAGACGAGTACCGGCGAGGCAGACCCGCAGGATCAACCTCAGTCCCA
Source organism: Blastocatellia bacterium (assembly GCA_049273835.1). GTDB lineage: Bacteria > Acidobacteriota > Blastocatellia > UBA7656 > UBA7656 > Onstottus_A. The sequence continues at coordinate 3,062 of JBASRM010000251.1, forward strand.
GACTCCGCCTGCAGAGCCTCCGTCAGTGGCGGCGCCTGTTGACGGCACCGCTTCCAGCGCCGAGCGGCCGGGGACGCCGGATAAGCAAAAGGAGAAGGACAAGAAGCGGGCTAGTGGCAATCAATCGCAGCCGCCTTACACAGCGGCGCGATTCGACGAGATGATCTACGGCTTCGAAGTGTCGGAGGAGAAAAAGAACGAGGCGACCGGAATCGAGCGGCAGTCGCACCAGGTCGAAGAAATGGAGTGGGCGGATCTGGTGGCGTACGTCCCGGGCGATTCCGACGCGCTGGAATGGCGGGCTGAGATCCATAAACGCCTGGCACTCCCTGCCGCGTGCCTGGTGTTCGCGGTGCTTGGCGTGGGCTTCGGTATAAGCAATGTTCGGACTGGGCGTTCCTTCGGATTGCTGCTAGGTCTGGCTATCACCGTTGCTTACTACTTACTGGCTTTGTGGGGCCAACACGCGGCGCTCGCCGGCACTGTGCCGGTCTGGCTGGGAATCTGGCTAGCTAACATGGTTTTAGCTGCGCTTGGTGCGTTTGTCATAAGGGTTCAACGCCGCCCGGGCTCTGATCCGCTCTCCGTGCTGAGCAGTCTTCGACACGCGTGGCCAGCCGCAAAGGACGACACCGAAAGCTGGCGACAAATAGACGACGCGAGCGTCTCACCCACTCGTGCTCTCTCCTCACCTCGCGCGGCGGTCTCAGAACCACGACGATCGGCGCGGGCTCAGTTGATGGACCGGTTGGTGTTGACGGACCTGGCGCGATTCTTCTTATTCATCCTCGGGGGATTTTCCGTACTTATTCTGATCATTACGCTGTTTCAACTGCTGGATTACATCTCTCGCAACAAGATCGAGTGGACGGTAGTAGCAAACTATCTTTTGTTTCTGCTTCCATGGATCTTGAATTCTGTCGCTCCGCTGGCAGCGCTGGTGGCGGTGATGGTGACGTTTGGCCTGCTTCACAAGACCAGCCAGATCGTCGCTCTCAAAGCTTCGGGGCAATCCATATTTCGGCTTGGGGCGCCGGCCCTGGTCGCTTCGCTGCTTCTGTCGGCGTTTGTTTTTGTCAATCAGGACTACATCCTGCCGTTCACCAACCGCAGACAAAACAATTTGCGCTATTTGATTCGCAAGGGACAGGAACCACCGCAAACGTTCTACCAAACCACTAACAAGTGGATATTCGGGACGGAATCCCGCATTTTCAACTACGCGTACTTCACTCCGACCACCAATACTTTCGCCAGGCTGAACGTGTTGGATCTGGCGAGAGCGCCGTTCAGCATCAAACGCCGGTTATACGCGCGCCGCGCCTGGTGGGACAACTCGTCCGGGGAGTGGGTCCTTGAAAAAGGCTGGGAGCGCCGGTTTGAAGGCGATCACCCGGTCGCCTTTGAATCGTTCGAGCAACGCCGCGTGGTACTCGCCGAGCGCCCCGAGTACTTCAAAAAGGAATCCGTGGGTTCATCGTCGATGACGCTTGGAGAACTGCGACGGGCCATCGCGGATCTCTCGCATTCGGGATTTGACGTGCTCGACTTGAAAATCGCGCTGCAGAGCAAGATCGCCTTCCCGCTTACCTGTCTGGTGATGGTGATGGTAGGTCTGCCGTTCTCTTTTTCAGTTGGTAAAAGGGGCGCGCTTTACGGGGTTGCGATTGGAATCGGGATAGGCCTAGCATACCTCGGGTTGACTGGGTTGTTCGAGCAAATGGGTCGCTACGAAATGTTGCCCCCGATGCTGGCAGCCTGGGGCCCGAACCTGTTGTTTGGCGCAGGCGGTCTTTATTTGTTTCTGACTTCTCGAACCTGACGCTCAATCCTCGATCAAACGAGCAGCCGAGAACGCGCGCTTGCTGCTGTCCCAATAAAGCAGGTCAATGGCACGTTCATAGGGTTGCCACGCATAAGCGTCATGTTCGAGCGCGTCCACAACCACTTCGCACCGGTTGACCCTGACGGCAAAACAGACCTCTTCGTTGTGTGTCACACCCGGAGCGTACTTCGCGAGCCATTGAGGCGCGATCGCAAAACTGTTGACGATGCCCAGTTCGATCAACTCGTCTCTTGAAACGATGATGCCTGTTTCTTCCATTACTTCACGCACGGCGGCCTGCTTATGGGTCTCCCCTTCTTCGAGCGAGCCGGTTACAAACTGCCAGAACCCGCCGTGACTCGAAACACGCCTGAGCAAAAGGTATTGTCGCTCTCCGGGCCCATCGGAGAAGATTACGACTTGAATCGAGCGAGGCAGTTTATATCGCACTACCGAATTCAACTTGAGATAGCTTTCTTCAACAGGTGCGTCGCAACAAGGAAAGCTGGTTGTACCAGTATCCAGACGCCAGAGGGGTCAAGAGGAGTGAGCAGCAGGCAGAAAGTGGTTAATGCTGCCTGCCTGCTGCCGATTTCGTCCGTTGAGACGGCCACGAAGCGATGAAGTGATGAGGACAATCCCAATGTTGCGCGCGATGCGCGCCCTTCCAACACTAATGGGAGCTTTCGAGCCTGGATAGGAATCAGGCTGCCGCGCCGTCGTTATCGTAAACTTGATTATTTTTTGGCGCCGATCACTGAATCCTTAGCGGCCTTTGCCACTCGGAATCTAATGACGGTCTTCGCCGGTATTTGAATCTCAGCGCCAGTTGCCGGGTTGCGTCCGGTGCGGGCCTTTGTCTGCTTCTTAACCAGCTTTCCAATACCTGGAATGGTGAACTCACCGGCCTTCTTCGCTTCGCGATAAGCAATGTTGCTGAGCGCGTCGACGAATGCCGCAGCAGTTTTCTTGTTACTGCCCGTCGCGTCGGCCAATTCCGTCATGAGCTGCGTCTTTGTCATCTTCTTTGCGTTTGCCATGTGTTCTCATTTCCTCTTTCTGGTTTAGTGTTTGTGTCTGAGCAAAGCCAAAACTGCCGCAAGCAGTCGGCGTCTTCCTCGAGGAAGCGCGGTTCGCTACTCAAAAAAGAAACCCCTGCTTTGGCCGCCCCTCGATCGAGCCAGCAAACAGGGGATTTTCTGCGACGCGAAGATTACTACACCAGACGGGAAGTTGCAACTAAAAAGGCGCTGAAAACCGCAGTTTTATTAGGAGAAATCGCATCCTGGTGAATTCGGGTGGTCGATGGTTCGAATGACCAAACAGAGTCTTCCTCTTCGAAAATGATTTCATTGACTGGCGCGCCTGCCGGTGAGAGAATTGCCGCTGTGAAACCAGCCCCAACACCACGACGTTTATGGAACGTTGGATTCGAATCGGATGCGCCCTCGGTTTGGTGAGTACTCAAGATGTTACAATTCAAGCAGCACCAATTTGAAACGGAAGAACTCCCTCCAAGGTGGAACATTGGGATCGACCGCCGCCACGTGGCAGCGTACGTTGCTCTTGCCCTGACGGCAGGCTTCGCCGGAGGATTTCTCGTCGCAAGGCTCAGCGCTAACAAACAAACGGCCCTGCCGCCGGCGATCAGCGAAGCTCGACCCTCCGCTCGAGAGGCCGCGGCCGATGCTGCCCAAGGGGATTTTCATCGCGTAACGCGGTTGATTCGAGCCGACACCATCGATGTCGACGGTGTCGGCCCCGTCCGAATGCTCGGCGTCGAGACTCCGGACGGCAAAGCGCCAAAGGAGATTTATGCGGCGCACGGACAGCGAGCGCTCAGCTTTGTCGAAGGCAAACTGCTTGGGCAGGAAGTCAGGTTAGAGATGGACACGACCAGCGCCCGCATCAAGGACGACTCGGGCCAGACGCTCGCCTATGTGTACACGCGTGACGGCACGCTCATCAACGCAGAGATCGTAAAGCAAGGTCTGGCTTTCGTTCGCGGGACTGAACAATTCAAGCTGGCAAACGACTTTCGAGGATTCGAACGCGATGCCATGCAGGCAATGCGAGGTGTGTGGGGCTCGTCATCTTCGTCATCCTCGCCGCTTGCGGCCGTCCCCACAACGACTACTCCGTCATCTGCGGCCGAAGATAGAAAGAAACTCTCACCTCTTCCGCCTTCGGCACTCGGCGTAAACATTCCAGCGCTTTCGGGATCACCCGGCACGACCACGCTCGAGCAGACTGTGTGGGTATCGCCCTCCGATAAGATGTATCACAAATCCGGCTGTGAGTTCCTGGACAAGAAAAAACACACCGTACCATTGTCGCAGGCAAAATCGGGAGGTTATACCGCGTGCAGCCGGTGTTACGCGTCAACGGTGCTGAAGGCGCCCTGAGCTATTGACTACTGGCGTATACTTAGTCTGCCTCCTACCAGCGCTACCTGCACAGCGGAGTTGCGAGCCCCTGCTTAAGAAGCCCGCAGGACCCAAAAACCGAGAACAGGATTGACCATGGACAGGCAATGGATTGCTGTCTTCGCGACAGCCATGCTTTCACTATGTGCAATTATGGATTCGAGCGCGGCGGGACGGTCTCGCACGTCAACGCTCCGCAGACCGGTCGCGAGCGCTTCAACAACCCTCAAGTCTAAGAACCTAAAAACGGCCAAACCCGGCCTGCGAGGAAAACCGAAGTGTGCTCCATGCACAGCGAGACTTGCCACAAAGAGCAAGGGACGGAGGGCGAAAAGTGCGAAGAATCTTCCCTGTCATCCCCCCGGCTACGTGGATCCGAAGATCGCTCGAAACTACCGCGCCGCGATTCGCGACATGAAACGCGTTGGAATAAAACCGAAGATAACAAGCGTATGGCGCTCGTCGGACACTCAGGCACAACTCCATCGATGTTCGCTGAGCACGCGTTGCCGTCGAGCGAACCCCGGGCTTTATGGAGCGCTCCCTCCCGGACGATCCATGCACGAAGCTGGGTTCGCCGTGGACATGTCCGGCATCGCCGCCGGGCCTCGCGGCGCTAAACGGCTTACGCCGCGGGGGCGCCGTATCGTCGGTATAATGCGCAAGAATGGGTTCAATTGGCGGTACGGTCTTGCGGATCCGGCGCACTTCGAAGCCGACCCGCGGAAGCACGGTTATCGCAGCGCCAAGCAAGCAATCAAGCGAACCCAAACCACTTGCCAGATAAACCTCGCTAAGAACAAGACTCAAAAGAAAGCGGGCAGCAAGATCGCGGTAAGTGCCTCCCAATCTTCCAGGGCTCGGTTGTCGCCGGCATCGACAAAAGTTCGGAGGCAAGCGAATAGGGTAAGAGCGTAATCCTGAGCTGAGTTTGCGAATTACGCCGCCACAACTACACCACCCCGAGCAATGATCAAACCTGTGGGTTACACGGCCGCGGCATAGCCTGACAATCGCAATTAGGATGATCGCTCGGTTGACTTCCCTTCCCGCACCTAATTAGAATCGCCGCCGGTTCTCCAACATCGAGGACGTTATTCGGTGAAATTATCTCCTCTTGATTGGGCAGTCATCGCCGCCTATTTTCTTTTCAATCTCGGCATCGGTATCTATTACGCGCGAAGAGCCCGTGGCAGCACCACGGAGTTTTTTCTCTCGGGCCGTGACGTTCCGTGGTGGCTCGCGGGCACGTCGATGGTAGCTACTACTTTTGCCGCCGACACCCCTCTTGCAGTTACCGGATTCGTAGCAAAGAACGGCATCGCTGGTAATTGGTTGTGGTGGAACTTCGTGATGAGCGGCATGCTCACCGTGTTTCTCTATGCTCGACTGTGGCGAAGGGCCGGGGTGATGACCGACATCGAGTTCGCAGAGTTGAGATACTCAGGCAAGCCCGCGGCGTTCTTGCGAGGGTTTCGCGCCCTGTATTTAGGCTTACCGATCAACTGCATCATCATGGGCTGGGTCAACCTGGCGATGGTGAAGATACTCGAGATCACGCTTGGACTCGACAAACGAGGTGCCGTGATGGTCGTCGTCGGCATTCTCGTCTTCACGGCGTTCTATACAACAATCTCCGGTTTGTGGGGCGTGCTGGTCACCGATCTGTTTCAATTCGTGTTGAAGATGGGCATGGTGATTGTGCTCGCGATTCTCGCGGTGCGCGCCGTCGGGGGGATGGACGCTCTCAAGGTAAAGATAACAGCGATCGATGCGTCCAGCGGACAGGCGGGTTCACGACTTTCATTTTTTCCCGATCTCGACTCTGTGTGGATGCCCGCGATCACATTGTTCACCTATCTTGCGGTGAACTGGTGGGCAAGCTGGTATCCGGGCGCGGAGCCCGGGGGCGGCGGTTACGTCGCCCAGCGCATCTTCTCGGCAAAGGACGAACGGCACGGGCTGCTGGCGACGCTCTGGTTCAATATCGCCCACTACGCGCTTAGACCGTGGCCGTGGATACTGACTGCACTTGCATCGCTGATTCTCTATCCAGAGCTTGCAGACAAGGAGGCGGGCTACATTATAACGTTGATGGACCCGAACGTCTTCCCAACCTATCTGCGCGGATTCATGCTGGCAGCTTTCGCGGCCGCGTACATGTCCACCATCGGCACTCAACTAAACTGGGGCGCATCTTACGTTATCAACGACTTTTATCGGCGCTTCGTTAAGCGTGACGGCGGGGATCGTCACTATGTTGTAGCTTCACAGTTGGTAACCTTGTTTCTGATGATATTCTCGCTGATTGTAACTTTCTATTTGGATTCGATCGGCGGGGCGTGGAAGCTGCTGCTTGTGACCGGAGCCGGAACCGGCACTGTGCTCTTACTGCGCTGGTTCTGGTGGCGAATAAACGCCTGGTCTGAAGTCTCGGCGATGATCGCAGCCGCGGCTTGCTCGCTGTTCCTGCAGTTATACCTAAAGTGGGACAGCGATCGCCCAAAAGACTTCGCTTACTTGATGCTCGTCACTGTAGCCGTGACCACCATCGTCTGGGTCTCCACGACACTTGCAACTCGGGCGGAGCCAATGGATAAGCTGGTGGCCTTCTATCGCAAGGTCCAGCCTGAGGGCCCGGGGTGGACTAGAGTTGCGCGACAAGCCGGTCTCACACCTGCCAACGCCAGCGGCGGACTAGCCATACAGTTTGCGAACTGGTTCCTCGGTTGTGTGTTGATCTACGCGTACCTATTCGGCCTCGGCTATCTCATTTTTGGCGACATTCTGAAAGGCGCAGGATTCCTCCTGGCCGGTATAGTTGCAAGCGCCGCCATTTTGCGAAACTTAAAACGCGCAGTATGGCAGCCCGCTCCACAGGCAGCTCAAGTCGAGCCAAAGGTTGCGGAGGCTTGACAGCCGGATGCCGGTGGACTGTCCAGCTGAGGCTTCGGCAGGCACCGTAGACTGTCTAGTCTGCGGGTAGGGTAGGTACCGTAGACTGTCTAGTCTGCGGGTAGGGTAGGTACCGTAGACTGTCTAGTCTGCGGGTAGGTACCGTAGACTGTCTAGTCTGCGGGTAGGGTAGGTAC
>JBASRM010000257.1:0-2054 GCA_049273835.1 Blastocatellia bacterium
CCTGGTACTGCAATATCTTTCGGCTTTCCGATTGCGGTTACGCGTTCTGACCCGGACTGGCCGGCGCTTTTGCTTGTTCAGTCATATCTCGGCCAGCACCGGTCGAGCAACAGTTACCTTTACCAGCGGCTCAGACAGATTCGCGGGTTGAACTATGGGGACTACGCGTACATCGAGTATTTTCCACGCGGAATGTTTCAGTTTCAGCCCGACCCGAACCTTGGCCGCCGGCAGCAGATCTTTCAGGTATGGATTCGTCCTGTCGAGCCCAAGAACGGTCTGTTCACGCTCCGGGCCGGGTTGTATGAGTTGAACAAGCTTGTGCGCGAGGGGATGTCTCAGGACGACTTTGAAGCGACCCGCCGATTCCTGACCAAGAACGTGAACACGCTGACAAAGACCCAGGATGCGCAGCTTGGTTATGCGATTGACAGCAAGTACTACGGCATTCCAAGCTTCACCGACTATGTGCGGGATCAGCTTTCGAAGCTCAAGTTGGAAGACGTCAATCGGGTTATCAAGAAACACCTGCAGGCCGAGAATGTAAAGGTAGCTGTGGTGACAAAAGAGGCCGAAGCGTTCAAGCAGGCGGCGCTCGAGGGCAAGGCTTCGCCGATCAGCTACACGTCGTTGCCCCCAAAAGAGATTCTGGAAGAGGACAAGATAATCGAGAGCTACAGGCTGACCTTCAATCCGAAAAAGGTTGAGGTGGTTCCGGTGGCTCAGGTGTTTCAAAAGTGACGCTCTTGCTGAGCCGATCGGGTTTCGGGCCCTCGTATCACAAGCAAAGATAAGCCGATCGCGCGTTTCGGGCCGCGTAGCGGCCTCCTATCGATAGCAAGGTAACAATGAACTCTAACCTGGCCGCATATCGGCCGCCTGACCCGCTATTGCACGTGCGAAACAGGTGGCGCTCGTCAACAGATCAGTCCAGCGAGAGGTAGCCGCTACGCGGCCCTGCGCTGACACAGGTTGTCCGGTACTATCGACAGGAAACCGCGACGCGGTCCTGCGCGCGATTCTCCACGCTGAAGGCGTGACGCTCGTCAGCGCGTGATTCCATGCGAAGACCTGACGCGCACCCGTTTTGTTTGCGGCGTCGTCGCGAACTGCATATAATCCGTTACTCCGCAGTGAAGCGTTCAGGTTGGTTTCTTTCCGAAAAGTATCGGCCCCGTTGTTTCCGAACGTTCTGGTCCGACAAGGAGGTCATCATGAACTCAAGGCGTGTCTTTGCCCGTCTCCTGATGGTCCTTCCCTGCCTATTGACTGCCTCGAGCTACGCGCGTGCGGCCGAGACCTGGAAGCCCATCGATCCGGCGCAGCTGGCGATGAAAACACCCGTGGTCGAAAAAGACGCCGACGCCGAAGTGATTTTTTGGGAGGTACGCGTAGATTCAGGCTCATCCCAGGTCGCCCAATCGCACTATATCCGAATAAAGATCTTTACCGAGCGCGGAAAGGGATTAAGCAGCACAATCAACCTGACGTACGACGATGAGACCAGGATCGAGGAACTTGCCGGGCGCACGGCCAAACCTGATGGCACGATTGTCGAGCTCAAACCAGATGCAATCTACGAACGCGTGCTCGTGAGCGTCGCCGGCCGGAAGCTTAAGGCCAAGTCCTTCGCGCTGCCAAGCGTTGAACCGGGAGCGGTTATCGAGTACCGATGGCGCGAAATAGCGCGTGCCAAATTTGGCTATTCTGTTCGTCTTCAGTTCCAGCGTAACATCCCCATCCAGTTCGTTAAGTACTCCGTCAAACCGCTTTCGGACAGCTCAGTCGAAATGCGCGGTAAAGCGTTTGGTATGCCAAAGATCTCTTTTAGACCCGACACCGACAAGTACTACAGCGCTTCGATGACAAACGTGCCCGCCTTCCGCGAAGAGCCGCTCATGCCTCCCGAAGAACAGGTGCGCATGTGGATGCTTCTTTTCTACCATCCCACTATCTGGTTTGGACGGGATGTATACCGAAAAGAGCTATTCGAGAAGTATAAGCAGGGCATGAAGGTAGATGATGAGGTCAGAAAGACTGCGACCGCTGTGCTG
>JBASRM010000262.1:0-3865 GCA_049273835.1 Blastocatellia bacterium
ACCGAAGGCAATATATGCTGCGAGAACTAGCGCAGGATCCGGGGTTTCTTGTGTTATTCCCGGAGAAGACTTCAAGGCGTCGATGAGTTCCTCGCGGTTGTCGAGTCGGCCATCGAAGACAAGCACAACTCCTGTGGAGTGGACCAGCGGCTGAGTCTCGCCAAGCGATTCCGGCGTGACCCGCATAAGCTGGCAGGCCAACCCAACAGGTCCCTCGACCCATCGCCCCTCACCGTCGGGCCCGCGGTGCGAAATCGTCGTGCTGAGGCTCGCCAGCAGCTTATCTTCCACCGGCTGCCCATCGAGATTCCAGATGCCGACGATACCGCTCATTATGATTCCACCCCAGCAGGTCTTACATATGGCTCAAAAGGCACAAAGCGCTGGTGAACATCGATCGCGTCATTCAAAGGGGCGCCATCGAACTCAACCCACGCGTGAGCTTCCATTAGCCCGGCATTCTTTCGCGAGCCAAAACGAAGTCCGCTTGGAATCCCCTGCCGGCGCAACAGCCACCATAATGTTATCGACTGTTGCAGGCACTTTGCGTGATAAGGACCATGCCAGGCCGCCGCACACACGAGCCTCGAGGTCGCGCGAGCTCTTCCGGCGACCATCTCGACAAGCTGTTGATCATACGCCGGTTTGATCGGGGGTATTCGCGCAAGGATTGACTGCCAGCGCTTGAAACTGACCAGGCGCAATGCCGCTCCGGTCACAGCCAGCACCAGGAGCGACTGAATAAACAGCCGTCGCTCCCACGGCTCAAGCAGCCAAAACTTGCGCAACTTATTCAACACCGACCTCCACCAACCCATGATCCACAAGCTTTTGCACTAACTCATCGAGGTCGCTGCGCAGCCGCGCTTCGTCTACGTCATATTCAGCCAGCATCGCGTCGTAGGCCGCCTGGATTGATTGATGCTCGGTGAGAAGTTTCCACATCCGCGTACCCACTTCGTCCAGACCGAAGTACCGCTCGCTTTTCAAATTGAGAAACACCGATTCGCCGCCCACCTCGGAAACCAGTACGTCCGATGGTACCAACACGCGCGACTGAAAAGGTATTGCCATTCTATCGTCCTGCCCCACTGCGCCTTTGTTCTGTAAGACTTCCTATAATCACAAGACCGCGCAACCCAGAGCAAGCTAGTAAAGGACGGGGGTACTCGGCTGCGCGGAACTTTTGCAGGCGGCAATTATACCATTTGCTTCACGATGCGCAATGATCTGTTTTTTGGGTAGTGTGATAGTGAGAACAACGAATGAATTCGTTACTACGAAGCAGGTGTTAGTTTACAAACCCGGTAGCGCTGGGCTAATGCCTTTTTGTGAAGGTCTCAGCCGATTTTAGCGCAATACCGTTCTCCCCGTTTGGTACCAGCACCGTCCCATCCGGCAGCAGCACCGCCGCGTGTGATGAGCGAGCGTCTGTCAGAGGACTGTTCGTGCGAGTGAACTGACCGTTGCGATATGTTTCAGCGGTTGCCAATACGGCTCCCGCTGCTGAGATCCCGCCAGCTATTAATACCGAGCCGTCCGACAGCGCCGTAGCTGAATGATTCGTTCTGGCCCCCGTCATCAACCCCGCGGACGAAAACGACGAGAGTGCGATCGGCGTCGAGGACTTGAAGAACTCGGCAGTCCTTAGCGCGTTCCCGAGATGATCCCGCCCCCCGGCAATCAACACTGTTCCATCCGCGAGCGCAGTCGCCGTGTGGTGGTGACGAGATGAGCTCATCTTCCAGGGCGCTAACGGATTGCTTCCCGATACAAACTGACCTAACTGCGGAGCGAAGGGTGTAGGGACAAACACTTCGGCCGTATCGAGCACGCGCGCGTTGGATACGCCTCCCGCGAGCAGCACGTATCCGCCCGGCAGAGAAGTCGCTGTGTGAAATGCTCGCGCGGCGCTCATTCGCGCGGGCACTTGGACGAAAGCGTTGCTGTAAGGAAGGTTGTTGCCGGCTGGAATAAAGATCTCACAATTATCGAGCGCGGCTGCATTGTAGCCGCCTGCGATCAGCACCGTCCCGTCCGATAGCAGCGTGGCGGTGTGCCCAAAGCGTGGCGTGTTCAGCGAACCGGCGACGGTGAACGACCCGGTTCCTGGATCATAGAGCTCCGCGGCCGAGAGCACCTGTCCATTTGCCCCGATGCCGCCGGTTATGAGCACCTTGCCATTGTCCAGCACGGTCGTTGTGTGCTCGGCACGTGGTTCAATCATAGTCACTGAACGAAACGAACCGTCTGCGCGATTGTAAACGTCCGCGGTCGAGTTCACCTGATTGAACTGATCATAACCGCCCGTGACAATCACTTCATCACCGGGCAGCAGAGCTGCTTCGAGCCGACAGGCTTGCGGATTGACCCGGGCCACCGAAGTCGTATCGGTCAGGTTGAACTGTGACGTCGCAAAGCTGCCGGAGAAGAGCTGTTGCCCGGCAGACGTTGGATCCTGATCGAGATTGTTGCCGACAAGGTCCTTCATGCGAGTCAACACAACTGCGGTGATGGTTGCGTCCGCGGGAAAACGCCCAGGTGTGATTCGGTCCGCTAGAGTGACGGTGGGCGTGAATGTCGCGCTCAGCTTGTCGGTTGATGGGGTGACGATTCCGTCGACGCGCTCGCCATTGGGCACCGCAAGGAATGAGCCTCCATCCATTATAACGACACTCCCGCCGCCTTGAGCCGTGTCCGCAAATACCAGCAAGTTGTCAGCTAGAGTAGCCGTGTCGATTGCTTCGCTAAACTTGATCACCACGGGTACGCTGTTTTGCTTGTTGATAGAGCCCGCAGCCGGCGTGAGGCTAACAACTCGGGGAGGCGTGACGTCGGGAGATGGGGGCGGGGGCGGGGGCGGGGGCACGGTCGTGAATATCGAAGAGAATGCGGGAATGAGCGCGTTGCCGGCCAGGTCCTTGATCGCGCTGGTCACCGTGACCGTGTAGGTGGTCGAGTAAGCAAAGGGGGTGGCCGGGGTGAATAAAGCACTTGTGCGATCAGCGCCCGGCTCAATTTTTCCGCTGACGTTCTGACCCCCAGCGCTCAAATAAAAAGACGAGGACGATAACGTGTCGAGGAGGACTGCCTCGGAGAAAGTCACTCGCACGCTTGTGCCGTTTATCGGTACGCCGGCAGCGCCGCTGATAGGATCAATCGCGATTACACGTGGAGCAGTCAAATCGGGAGGCGGCGGGGTGTCGATCCGGATGATTGCGATCGAGAGCATCGAAACCGGATTGCCGTTGAGCGTTACTTTCAGGGTATTCTCGCCTTGATTGAGCGTCACCGGAACGCTCAATTGGCGGACATCTTTCTTGATATCGCCGGCTCCGGCGACTTGAACATCGTTCAACAGAATCTGAGCACTGGTGATCCGCCCATTGCTTTTGTTGTTGAAGTCGGTGTTGTCGTCGGGGTCGCCGTTGATGACGTCCAGGCTGAACCGGCTTGACGCATTGCTGACCGGGAAGCGGCGGGTGTAGGTCTGCGGCTTTCCTTGTTCTCTGCGGAAGATTTCGCGACCGAAGACGTTGGGATTAGGGGTGTCGGCTCGGGCGGAACGCCCTCCCAGCAAGCTCGGCGCGGTTGAAAGGGCCAATAAGGCGGCGAGAGCTACTGTAAATGCCCGAACATGAGGGGAAGGCTTCATGCCCGAATTCTCCTCGGTAAACTTTTCCAATCAGTTGCGATTCTGCCAGCGGGCGGTTGAACTATCCTTGAATAAAGCTGGACCTTGACCCGAACCGTTCAGATCTTTTCGCCGAAAGACCCTTGCCATTAGCTCATGTCGCCCTTGCCATTAGCTCATGTCGCCCTTGCCATTAGCTCATGTCGCCCTTGCCATTAGCTCATGTCGCCT
>JBASRM010000266.1:0-4884 GCA_049273835.1 Blastocatellia bacterium
TATTGGGTTTGAAAGGTGACATTACTATCGAGTCGCGACACCGGCAATGTCAGTCGCTGTCAATGTCAGTCGCGACGGCGGTCATTTTTCCAATAACGCAGGTACTCGCTAACTTAGGTTTGATCTGGTCCAAACATAATTCATATCCGTGGGCGCGCCGCGGACGGTCCTTCGATCTCCGACACTCCTCCGTAAAGTGACAATTTTTTTCACCGCTCCCGCAAAAGTGACGACTTTTGACGTGCCCCTCGCGCCTTTTATTCGAAAAATCGAAATCTACCCGCCTTGGCGCCGCTAAGCCAATGGCCCGGGTTGTGCTTATCACGACCTTAACTCATAGGAGAACGCTATGCCAATAACCTGCCCGCGTTGCGAGACCAACGTGCCTGATGAGGCACTGTACTGCCCGTACTGCAATCTTCAAAAGCCAAAGAACGAATCGGCGACCACCGCTGTAGCAACCGCTGAAAAAGGAAAGCCAACTCTCAAGTCCAAGGCTCCGATGAGATCAGCCTCAAGTCATAAAATGAGCAAACGTCCTCACAAACGTTCACGTTCGTCGCAGCCCAGACGCCTCCGCCTTCCAGTCTTGAGTGTCGCGGCGCTCGTGGCTCTCCTGGGTGTTGGGGCTTACATATTCATCATCCCGCTAGTGCACTCGGAAGAAGCCGAACCGAAACAGGTTTTGTCCGCATTGGACAAACTGCGTCGGATGCCCTCCAACGAACCGGACCTGACGATCGACGCCCGGCTCACACGCGAGCTTGAGAAATCACGGCGAGTCAAAAACCTGGTTGGGTATCAAGGCTGGACGGCCAAGCCGGTAAAGGGATCAAAGTCCAAGGTTCTTCTGGTCTTCTCTTACGATGAAGTGGGCGACGTGCATCAGCGCGCCGAGTGGCTCGCGGACCTGTCCAACAATACCTTCACCCCGCAGACTGAGCTGGCTTCAGCGGTCTTTGCGAACTAGACGAAAACAATCGTTTGATTGAGTAGTCAAAGCAGTAGCGGATCACATCGGGTACTGCCGCGTTCGTTTAAGAAAGAGACATTCCAATTGCAAAATCGCCTTCTCTGCTGGAAGCTGAGTCAGTCCTTCGCGCCCGCTTTCCTGAGGAGCGCGACGACGTCGGTTTGACCCTTGGTAGTCGCGTATTTTAACGGGGTCCCACCTGCATTATCTTTCGCATTCACGTCAGCGCCCTTATCAATCAGGGATTGCACGACATCCATCGCCCCGTTGGTTGCGGCGATCATCAGGACGGTCTTTCCTTCATTATCCTTCAGGTTCACATCTGCGCCTTTCGCGATCAACAGCCGCACCAGGCGTGTCTGCCCTTCGCGCTCGGCAACAACCAGAGCTGTCCGCCCGAGTTTATTCCTGGCGTTCACATCCACAGCTTTTTCCAGGAACGCCTGCGCCACCTCAAGGCGGCCCTTGGTTGCCGCCTCCATCAGAGGTGTATTTCCTTCTTCGTCCTGGGCGTTTACGTCCGCGCCTTTTGCGAGCAACAAGCGGGCGGTTTTGGCTCCACAACCCATGAGAGCGGTCTTACTCATGATCGCCTTTGCATTCGCGTCCGCGCCCTTTTCCAGAAGGAGCTGCACCATTGCGGCGTCGTCTTCGAGAGCGGCGCCCATCAGCGGCGTAACTCCGAAAGCCATCTTTGCGTTTACGTCTGCGCCTCTTTCAATCAACGTGCGTGCGATTTCGGTTCGGCCTCCGGAAATGGCGGTCATCAGTGGAGTGACCCCCAGCAGCGCGCCGGCGTTTACGTCAGCGCCTTTGTCGAGAGCGAGCTTTACAAACTCAGTAAGCCCGCTTCCAATCGCGTTAATAAACGCAACCGTGTCTATTTGTGCGTTCTTAGCAATCAGCGCGCGCGCGATATCCGTTCGCTTCTTTTCCAACGCGAGGGCAAGCGCGGTTGCTCCCATCGGCCCCTTGGCGTTTGCATCCGCCCCTTTTGACAGAAGGAACTGAACAACCTCTTTACGCCCGGCTCGGGTTGCCCGCATCAAAGGAGTCAAACCCTGTCGGTCCTTGGCATTCAAATCCTGCAGCTTGCCGAGCACGGCGATGATTATCTCGGTGCTTCCCGACTCCTCCGCTTCCTCCACCGGCGTGTTGCCAAAACCGCTGGTGACCTTTGGATTAGCCCCTTTTGTCAACAACGCCTCGGCGATTCTAATATTTCGATTCTTGATGGCGATCATCAACGCGCTGCCGTCATATTCACCCTTCGCATTTGCATCCGCTCCCTTTTCGAGCAGCGACTGAACGATCTCGAAGTGATTGTCTTTTACGGCTAACAGCAGGGGCATTTGCCCATCGTCATTCTTCGCGTTCGCATCGGCGCCTTTCGCCAGCAAGGCCTGAACATCCGCGATGCGTCCATCTTTTACGGCGCGCGTTAAGGCCGTTTCTCCGGTATCATCCTTTGTGTTGAGACCGGAGTTCTTTGACGCGGGCGCTCGACCGCTTAGCGTGGACGCTTCAACGACTCTTTTCTTTAACAGCTCCACGATCTCGGTATTCGCTTCTTCTTGAGCAAGCATCAGCGCAGTTTCATTCAATCCATTTTTGAGATTCACATCAGCGCCGTGGTCTAGAAGAACTTGCACGATACCGACGGTGCCATCTTCGGCCGCGTACATGAGAGCTGTGTAGCCATCATTATCAGTGGCATCAACCTCCGCTCCCTGATCCAGAAGCGCCTTTACAAGTTCGCTTGAGCTACCAGTCTCGGCTGCGTACATTAGAGCCGTTTTGCCCGCTTTGTCTCCGGCATTCACATTGGCGCCTTTTTCCACAAGCGCTCGAAAGATCTCAGAATTCCATTCATTCCAGGATTGAGCGCCGGCGATTTCCAACAACGCAGTTCTCCCATCCTGGTCTGCCGCATTCACGTCGGCGCCTCGGGCAAGTAAGGCCCTGACCGATGCGAGATTGCGACTCTTCACCGCGATCATCAGAGGGCTCACGCGAAGATTCCTTTGCGCCGGAGCTCTTTTTCGTTGCGGCGACGCGGTGTGTGCCGGTTTCTGCTGAGTCACGCGACGCGGCGCCGCGGCGGGAGGAGGCGGCGGCAGGACTGGTGAAGACTGTGAACCGAACCCGACCGGCCTCAAGAAGCGCAACCCGGAAGAATAAATCTTTGACGCAGTTTCATACCGGCTTGTTGTTGGCCGTCTTATCAAACCGTGTTTCCGAACCGCTTCAAGCTCACTCAGCATAGCGACCCTTGATGTACAACTCGACGGGTTCGACTTCGTCCAATCCTTGCAAGCCGCCGCGAACAATTTCACGTTGAGCAAGGCGAGAATTGCGAATAACAAAATCGCGGTCATAAAACGTCGCATAATCTGACTCCTTATGTGAAGAAGCAACCAGTGCCACGGCCCTGCATTCAAGCGCGGCACGCTAACTGTCGCTATGGCAACGCGACGTTTATGAGTTTGAATGGCACTCTGCTGATAGACGCAGCCGTTAACAAGGCGAATTTAACGCGCGCCGTGTCCGAGAGCTTCTCATCCAGGTCGAAGACTCGGGTCTTCGAATCCCGATCGCCCGACGAACGACTGCTGCTGCTCTTGATAGGCTTACCCTTTTCGTCTTCAAATTCTACGTCAAGAAGCTTCGCGTTCGGGTCTTTAATTGTGAAGACAATGCTGTTTTCGCTGAGTTCGTCGAATCCGCCAAACATACCGCCGAAGATCTTGGTGAGACCCGCGACCATCAACTCGCCCAATTCTTCCATCGGCTGCGCACCGCCTCTCTTGCGTTTCTCCTCTTGTTCCTTTCGAATGCGCTCTTCTTCTTCCTTCTTTCGCACTTCATACTGCTCTCTTGTCCATACCGTCACCTCCAGCCCGGAAGTCTTGAGGGCGGAGTTTGAGAGAGGCTTACCCGCGCTTTTCATGACATTGGCGACTGTGATGACGGATTTTGGATCCTTCGTCGGGAGGAAAATTTCCAAGTAGCCGGAAATCTCCCTGATCACCGTCGCCTTGCGTTCGGACAACTTCAGCTCGAGGTTGAGTTTCGTGTTGTTGTCGCCTTGCAGGTTGATCTCCTTGAAGTCCTTCTCAACCCTTTTTTCGTCGATGAGGTTCTTGCCGGTTTCGTCCACGGCCTTCTCAACCGTCACCCTTATGCCCTTAGAGTCCTTCAAAACGTCGCCGACAACTTTTAGTTCAACCTGCAAGCCGCTTGAAAACCCGTCGTTTCTTCGCGACTCGGCGACATTGCCTTCGAGCACGCGCACCTGCGCCGATACCGTCTGGTCACTGATGAGATATGCAAAAATCACAAACAGGAAAAAAAGCGATATCTTAATTCTTTTTTCGATTGAATGGTTCATTCGTAATCTCCTTTGACGATTCCAGACACCGAATATCGTGTAGAGTCGGTATGTCATAACTCAAGCTTCGACGGATCGTCAAATCGCACGTGATGCGTGTCATGCGCAAACGTAAGGAGGGCTATTCTCGACGGCAAGCCGATGCGACGGAGTTGCGAGACGCTCGCAGCCCGCTTAAAACGTAAAAGGGATGGAAGACCGAGGTCTGCCATCCCTTCTTTTACCAAGTAAGTTTCTCTAGCCGAGATCCGCTACTAATCGCCGACTTCTTTGGCCTCAGCCTTGATGTCTTCCCCTGCCGGAATCTCTGCCTCGAAAGCTTCCTCCTCTTCCTCAGTCTTGTCCGGTTCGATCTTGATGTTGCGGTAGTATTCCATACCGGTCCCCGCGGGAATCAAGCGGCCCATGATCACGTTTTCCTTGAGCCCGCGCAGGTAGTCGACCTTGCCGCTGATCGCTGCCTCGGTCAACACTCGGGTGGTCTCCTGGAACGAGGCCGCCGAGATGAACGACTCGGTCG
>JBASRM010000269.1:0-23167 GCA_049273835.1 Blastocatellia bacterium
CGTCAACGAAGCTTTCGCGCGGCGTTTCCTGGACGATGACGAAGCGCTCGGAAAGCGCATCAGTTTCAGAGGCGGGCAGGGTCCGTGGTCGGAGATCATTGCAGTGGTTCGCGACAGCAAGTATCGCACTCTGGGTGAAACGCCGAGACCGACCGTATATCAACCGCTCGCTCAAAACCATGAGACCGGGATGGCGCTTCACGTGCGCACCAGCGGCAAACCGGCGAGTCTCGCATCCGCGGTCCGGCGCGAAGTGCAAACTCTCGAGCCGAACCTCGCGGTTACCAATGTAGAGTCGATGGCCGATGTGATCGGCGCCTCACTCTTCGCGGCGCGAATGGGTGCGGTGCTTCTAGCAATTTTTGGATTACTGGCGTTGCTGCTTGCGGCGATCGGGTTGTACGGGGTGATGTCTTATTCGGTATCGCGGAGAACGAGGGAGATCGGGATCCGAATGGCGCTTGGTGCGGGGACCAGCAACGTTCTGCGGCTGGTGTTGAAAGAAGGAATGACTCTTGTTGCCGGCGGAGTTGCGACTGGTTTGATTGCCGCCGCAGCACTGACACGATTGCTGGCGAGTTTCTTGTACGGGGTCAGCCCGATGGACCCGACTACATTTTTTGCGATCCCGCTGGTGCTCGCGCTCGCCGCGTTGCTTGCGAGCTATCTCCCGGCGCGCCGAGCAACAAAGGTAGATCCTATGGTGGCGTTGAGATATCAGTGATTGGCGGAACCACAAACCAGAAACTAGAAACTAACAACCCGGAACCCGGAACCAATTACCTGGAGGTTTGATGGACACCTTACTCCAAGACCTGCGCTACGGTTGGCGGATGTTGGTCAGGAAACCGGCCTTCTCAGCGATTGCCATCCTCACACTAGCCCTGGGCATCGGAGCAAACACCGCGATTTTCGGCGTCGTCAACGCAGTGCTGTTGCAGCCGTTGCCGTTTGCTGAGCCTGACCGGCTAGTCTGGGTTTGGGGCAACATTCGTGATGGTGGAAATCGCGCCAGCGTTTCCCCGCTCGACTATCTGGACTATCGAGCCCAGAACTCAACCTTCGAGCAATTTGCCGCGACCTTCTCGGTGCCCGCTTCGTTCAACCTCACCGGGAGCGGTGAGCCTGAACGACTTGAGGGCGCGGTGGTGAGCGGAAATTTCTTTCAAGCGCTTGGCGTCAACCCCGAGATGGGACGGACCTTCCTGCCTGACAACGAGAAGACCGGCAGCCATCAAGTCGTGGTTCTGAGTCACGGGCTGTGGCTGCGGCGTTTTGGCGGCGACGCATCAATCATAGGCCAGTCGATTACGCTTGATGGAAATCGCTTCGAGGTGTTCGGAGTGATGCCGTCCGGGTTCAACTTTCCCCAGAGCGCCGGGCTATGGACACCCATGAACTTCGAGATGGCAGAGGGGATGAAACAGCGGAAGGCGCATTTCTTTCGACCGATTGGCCGTCTAAAACCGGGAGTTACGCTCGCGCAGGCGCAGGCGGATATGGACATCATCGCGCAGCGCCTGGAGTCGCAGTATCCGAATTCAAACACCGGCTGGAACCTGCGCATGGTCCCGTTACGTGACCAGCTTATCGGGAATATCCAACCGACGTTACAGATCTTGTTTGGAGCAGTCGGGTTTGTATTGCTGATCGCATGCGCGAATGTCGCCAATTTGCTGTTGGTGCGCGCGGCCGGGCGCCAGAAGGAGATCGCGATACGGATGGCGCTTGGAGCGGCGCGCCGGCGCATTATCCGGCAGATGTTGACCGAGAGCATGCTGCTGGCGGTCGCCGGAGGCGCGCTCGGCGTCTTTTTCGCTACTTGGGGTGTTGAGTTGATCGTCTCCTTTAGCGGCAACAACATTCCACCCACTGCAACGATCGGAATTGATCGAGTGGTGCTCGCGTTCACCGTAGTCGTATCGATACTGACCGGTCTGCTGTTCGGTCTGGCGCCCGCGCTACACGCGACGCATCCGCAGCTCACGGAAACGCTCAAGGAAGGCGGCAAGGGGGGTGGCGGAAGCGCGCGTCGAAACGGCACACGAAACCTGCTCGTGATGTTTGAGACAGCCAGCGCGGTCGTCTTGCTGGTCGGAGCAGGCTTGCTGGTTCGTAGCTTCATAAGGCTGCAACAGGTGAGCCCGGGCTTTGACGCCGCAAATGTTCTGACCATGCGCATCAACCTGCCGCGCGACAAATACAACACACCGGGAAAGGCTCAATCGTTTTGGGTTCAGTTGGAGGAGCAAATCGCCGCACTGCCGGGCGTGGAAGCCGTGGGAATGATTACTG
Organism: Blastocatellia bacterium; assembly: GCA_049273835.1. GTDB lineage: Bacteria > Acidobacteriota > Blastocatellia > UBA7656 > UBA7656 > Onstottus_A. The sequence continues at coordinate 2,296 of JBASRM010000269.1, forward strand.
AACTCCCGCTGAGCGGTCAGCCCAACGACACACCATTTTCTGTTGAGGGCCGCCCACGCACCCAGCCCAACCAGAGCTTCGGGGCGGATTTTCGCCGAGTCAATCAGGAATACCTGCGCGCCCTTCGAATTCCAGTAGTTCGTGGACGCGGCTTTACCGCGCACGAGGTCCGGCAAAACGTCCCGGTAGTGCTGATCAGCGAATCACTGGCGCAGGGCGTTTTTCCAGACGAAGACCCGCTCGGGAAAGGGTTGTTCCTGGGTCTTAATGAGAGCGTGCGCTTTGAAATCATCGGCATCGTGGGTGACATCCGACACCGCGCCTTGGAATCGAGACCGGCCCCGACGATGTATCTCCCGATGCTCAACACGGGCGGGACGAATCTCACGATTCGCGTCGCCGGCGACCCGCTGAACCTTGCTCCAACCGTGCGCCGCGAGGTGCTGGCCATCGATCGTGACCAGCCTGTAGCAGCAATCAAGCCGATGGAGCAAATACTGAGGGAAGCGGTTGCTGCGCCGCGTTATCGCACGCTGCTGCTCGGACTGTTCGCCGCCGTGGCTCTGCTGCTGGCTGCGGTTGGGATTTACGGTGTGGTCTCCTACAGCGTTGCTCAAAGGACGCACGAGATCGGGATTCGAATGGCTCTAGGAGCGCAGAAGAGCGTGGTGTTGAGGCTGGTGCTCGGCAACGGTGTGAAGCTCATCCTGTCTGGCGTGGCGATCGGTTTGGTTGCGTCGTTCGCGTTGACCCGTTTGATGTCGAGCCTGCTGTTCGGGGTGAGCGCAACTGATCCGCTGACTCTGATCACGGTTTCGTTGGTATTGACAGCGGTTGCGCTATTGGCCTGCTATCTTCCGGCGCGGCGGGCTACGAAGGTCGATCCGATGATCGCTCTGAGACATGAATGAAGGAAGGGGTTCGAGTGTCGGGGGTTCTGGTTCATAGCTTCTGGTTCTCTTTTGAGGTGTCCAGTCTCGCAACCAGGCCCATAAACCAGAAACCCGGAACCCTGAACCCCTGTACCGGTCACCGGGAGGAACCATGCAGACCCTCTTGCAAGACCTGAAGTATGCAGTTCGAATCCTACTCAAGAAGCGCGGCTTCGCGACGGTCGCCGTGATCACGCTTGCTCTCGGCATCGGGGCCAACACTGCGATCTTCAGCGCGGTCAACGCGGTACTGCTGCGTCCGCTGCCTTACTCCAAGCCCGAACAGATCGTCCTGTTGAGAGACCAGCAGCCTCCCGATGATGAGACCGGGGCCGACTATCCCGAGTTCGTGGATTGGAAAGAACAGAACGGCGTGTTCCAGGAAGTCGCCGCCTACTTCAATACCACATACACGATGACCGGGCGCGGTGAACCGGAGCAGTTATTCGGTTGCCGGGTTTCAAGCAACCTGTTTCCCATGCTTGGGGTGACACCGGTCCTGGGGCGGAACATTTCGGCGGAAGAAGAAAGACCGGGCAGCCAACTAGTCGCGCTGATCAGCTATGGGTTGTGGCAACGACGGTTCGCCGCCGACCCGGCTGTGGTGGGCTCGACGATGACGCTCGACTCGAGGGCCTACACGGTCGTCGGTGTCCTGCCTCAGAGCTTTCGATCGGTGCGCCCAATCGACGCGTCGGCGGGCAGCCTGCGAGAAGTTTGGGCGCCGTTGAGACTCGACGCGTCGCGCGCGCCTCGCGGTCTTCATTTTCTCTCGGTGATTGGGCGATTGCGGGAGGGAATTGAGCTCGACCAGGCGCGACAGGAGATGCGCATTCTGGCCGAACGCTTGCAGCAGGAGCGCTCGATCAATCACGGCATCCAGCTTCACGGTTTGAAGGACAGCATAATAAAGGACTCGCGCTCAGGGTTGCTGCTGCTTCTGGCGGCGGTCGGGTTTGTGCTTCTGATTGGCTGTGCCAATGTGGCCAATCTGCTTCTCGCTCGAGCCAGCGCTCGTCAGAAAGAAATTGCGATCCGGCTGGCGGTGGGGGCCAGCCGCAGTCGTTTGATTCGCCAACTTCTGACCGAGAGTATTCTGCTCGCGCTCATTGGCGGCGCGGTTGGGCTGCTGGTCTCGCTCTGGTTGATGAATCCTATTACAGATCTGGCGCGGTCGAAGCTGCCTCGTGTCGAGGAAATCAACACTGACTGGAGAGTTCTGGTGTTCACGTTGGCGGTGTCGTTGGGGACCGGGGTTCTGTTCGGATTGTGGCCCGCGCTGCGCGCGGTGAAAATGGGCACGTATCAGGTTTTGAAAGAGGGAGGCGGTGGCGCGGTTCATGGGCGTGATCGAGCTCGCAGTTTTCTGGTTATCAGCGAGGTAGCGCTGTCGCTGGTGCTGTTGATTGCGGCGGGCCTGATGATAAGCAGCTTTGTGCGATTGATTAATGTTCCGAAAGGGTTCGATCCATCAAACGTGGTCACGTTCGTGTTGACCCTCTCCGGCACGCGATACGCTGAACCGGCGGCTCGCACTCGACTCTTCGAGCAGGCGCTGGAGCGAATCTCCTCGCTGTCGGGTGTCTCATCCGCCGGCGCGGTGACAGACTTGCCGCTTGCCGGCGGCGGCACCAACGGCGGGTTCAGTATTGAAGGCCAGGTCTATCCACCTGATTCGTTGCCTGTCGCCGACAAACGCATAGCGAGCGAAGGCTACTTTGAGGCGATGCGCATTCCGCTGATCAACGGCAGGTTTTTCGCCGCGCAGGACGGCGCGGGTGCGCCACAAGTCGCCATAGTGAACGAGACATTCGTGCGTCGCTTTCTCGCCGATGAAGAACCGATCGGCAAGCGGATCGACTTCAGTTGGGACACGACCGGTCTACAACAGATCGTGGGCGTGGTTCAAGACATTCGCCACGAAGCATTGGGCACGCCCCCGGTCGCGGAAATCTATGTTCCGGTCCGGCAAGTGCCGGCCCACTCGATGAGCATAGCGTTGCGAACCCCGGTCGATCCGTTTGCCGTCGCCGGTGCGGTGCGCGAACAAATCTATGCTCTGGATAAGGAGCTGCCCATGGGTTCGCTGCGCACTATGGATCAACTGGTGTCGGAGTCGGTCTCACCTCAACGCTTGTCAATTCTGCTTTACGGAGGGTTTGCCGGGTTGGCGCTGGTGCTGGCAGCGCTGGGGATATACGGGGTGATTTCGTATTCGGTCACTGAGCGAAGGCATGAAATTGGAATCCGGCTGGCGCTTGGCGCGAAGCCTTCCGATGTGTTGAAGCTTGTGGTTGGTCAGGGAATGAGACTCGCGCTGATTGGCGTTGGGATGGGGCTCGCGGTCTCGTTCGCGTTGACCCGGGTACTGGCCAGCTTGCTTTTTGAGGTCGGACCGACTGACCCACTGACCTTCACGGTTGTACCGGTGTTGCTGACAGGAGTGGCTCTGGGAGCCTGTTTCATTCCAGCGCGCCGGGCCACCAGGGTCGATCCGATGGCCGCGCTGAGAGGTGAATGAGATGATTTTGGATTTTGTTGGATTCCGGCTAGCACTGGTACCGCTCGCTCGTAGGGCAAATTCAAAAACTAAAATCGAAAAGCGAAAGAGGGGAACCATGCGAATACTCCTGGCTTTGCTCCTATTCGCGAACGTCGATTCGCTCGCCGCCCAATCATCAGGCTGGCCGCAATGGGGCGGACCGCAGCGCAACTTCATGGTTGAAGCGAAGGGCCTCGCTTCGACCTGGCCCGGCGAGGGACCCAAACGATTGTGGAGTCGCGAGCTCGGCGAAGGCCACTCGTCGATCATCGCCGAGGGAGGCCGGCTCTACACTATGTACAGCAAGGGGGATGAGGAGTTTGTGATTGCTATCGACGCGACAAACGGAAAAACGATATGGGAGAAGGGAAATGGGGCGCCGACCGCCGGCCTCGCGCTGGAGAACGGCAAGGGCCCGCATGCGACCCCCGCGCTTGCCGGCAATCTGCTGTTTACGGTAGGGCTGATCGGAAAATTGCAGGCCTTTGATAAGCAATCGGGAAACGTGGTGTGGTCCCACGATCTTTATCGAGAGTATGGCGGAACTAAGATGGGGCGCGGTTACTCGTGCAGTCCGTTGGCATGGAAGAACACCGTAATTGTTACCGTGGGCGGACCCGGTCAGTCGCTGATGGCCTTCGACCAGAAGACAGGCACGGTGGTGTGGAAGAAACAAGACTTCAGCCTATCGCCGTCTACTCCAACCATCATCAACGTCGACGGACAGGACCAGCTCGTAATCGTGCTTGCTGACCATATCGTCGGTATGAATCCGAACAGCGGCGACCTGCTTTGGAGCCATCCCCACAATTGCGACTGGGGGCTGAACATCAGCTTGCCGGTCTGGGGCGCCGGCAACATTCTGGTCGTGTCGTCGGCCTACAGCGGCGGGAGCCGCGCGCTGCAGTTGAATCAAGCGGGCGGAAAAACAACGGTCAAAGAGTTGTGGGCGTCTCGGCGGATGCGCGTGCACCACAGCACAATGATCCGGCTCGGCGATCTGGTGTATGGATCGAGCGGAGACTTCGGGCCCGCGCCGATGACGGCGATAGATGTGCGAACCGGCAATACGGTCTGGCAGGATCGCACCTTTCCAAAGGCAAATTTTGTTTACGCCGGCGGAAAAGTAATTTTGCTCGATGAAGACGGAGTGCTCGCGCTGGTCACTCTTTCACCTGAAGGAATGAAGGTGATATCGAAGACAAACCTTCTGTCGCACCTGTCGTGGACTCCGCCGACTCTTTCGGGGGCCAAACTTTATATCCGAGATCGAAAGATGATTATGGCGCTGGATTTGAGTTGAAGTGAGTGATGCGATGAGTTCAGAGTTCAAGCTTTAGCTTGCAGTTCAGAGTTCAAGCTTTAGCTTGCTCTTGCGCCGAATTAGAAATGCAGCACGCTAAAGCTTGAACTCTGAACTCACCGTGACGTTTATGGACATACCCCTGAAGAAACCTCGCAATACCCGATGGATCCGTTTCAGACGATATCTGTTGATGGGGGTAGGCCTGTTTGCACTCGTGTTTGGCATAGGCGCCCTTCCTGTCGCCTTTTTGTATTTCGCCGGCGAGTCACTCAGCCCGCGAGCCGAACCTCAGGCTTCCGGCGAGGTCAAGCAACTTCAGGCCAGGCAAAAGCAGATCGTCGCCTTTGTCAACGTGAACGTGGTCCCGATGGATGAAGAGCGTTTGCTTACCGGGCAAACCGTGATCGTAAGAGACGGATTGATAGCCGCTTTGGGTCCGGCTGAAAAGGTCAAAGTTCCGTCAGAAGCTTTAAAGATAGATGGCCGCGGCAAGTACCTGATGCCGGGACTTTCCGACATGCACGTTCACTTCGAGGTGTTCAATGAGCAGGCCAACAACGCGATGCTGCGTTTGTTTGTGGCGAATGGCGTGACCACGGTGCTGAATCTCTTCGGTGCCGCTAATCATCTACAGCTTCGCGGGCGCGTCGCACGAGGCGAGACGCTTGGGCCGGCGATTTACACCAGCGGCGGCTATATCTCGAATGCCCCGGTCTCTACTCCCACACTCGAAGAAGTTGAGCGCGCGGTTATCGCCCAAAAACAAGCTGGCTACGATGTGATCAAGATCCATGGCGACTTTTCGCGTGAGGCTTATCACAAAGTCTTTGAGGTCGCCCGCCGGCAAGGCTTGCGCGTCATCGGCCACTTGCCCCGCAATCTCGGAATTGAAGCCGCGTTCGAGGAGAAGCAAGACGCGATTGCGCACGCCGAGGAGTACCTGTACGCGTACTTCTTTTTCAAACCGGCGACCGGGCCAGCGGATGCCAGTCCGGAGGCGCGGCTGCGTTGGATTGCGGAACAGGCGAGCCGAATCCCTTCGGTCGCAGAGGCCACGGCTAAAGCCGGGATCTGGGTGAGCCCGACGTTGACGGTCTACAGTGGCATCGCTCGGCAAGTTGATGACATTGACGCGGTGTTGAAGAGACCGGAAATGAAATACCTTCCCCCATGGATCGCTTCCCGATTCGCGGCCGGCAACAACGACTACATTCGCCGCTTCAAGAAAGAAACCGCGAAGGGCTTTTTCGCACGAGCCGATCTGCTGAGCAAGCTTGTTAAGGGCCTGCGCGACGCGGGCGTGAGGATGTTGGCGGGTACCGATACGCCGGTGCCTTCAGTTGTGCCGGGCTTCTCGCTGCACGATGAATTGCGCGAGATGGTGGCTGCCGGCTTAACTCCGTATGAAGCGCTTCGGACCGCGACCGCAAACCCGGCCGAGTTCTTGAGAACGGATAAGTTCGGGACCGTGACTGTTGGAAAACGGGCCGATCTGATACTGGTCGAAGGAGACCCGCTAACAGACGTGAACAATGCCTCGCGGCGAGCAGGAGTCATGGTCAACGGGCGATGGTTCACGGAAGACGAGCTCCGTAAGATGCTTGATTCCATGGCGGATTCCTACACCGTTAAAGAATCCCGGTAGACGCCGTCGCGCCAGGCGCTGACGAGGATAGTTAGAAGCGGCAGAGTGGTTCGCTCAAGCAAAACTATCCAGAAGATCGGAGCTTAGTAAAGGAGATCGTGATGGGAATCTTGCAAGACCTTCGTTATGGTTCGCGCGTTCTGGCAAAGAAGCCCGGCTTCACACTCGTGGCTGTCTTTACGCTTGCTCTGGGCATTGGCGCCAACAGTGCGATCTTCAGCGTCGTCAACGGTTTATTGCTGAGCCCGCTGCCCTATCGTGATTCCGACAGGCTGGCAGTGATCTGGACCCACTCACCGGGGGCTAACGTCGATCAGGATTGGCCGTCGCCCGGCCAGTACTCCGCGATCAAATCTCAAAACACGGTGTTTGAAGAAATCGCGATCGCTCTAGGGGGCAACGTCAATCTCACCGGCCAGTCCGCGCCTGAGCGCGTTGGGGCCGTGTGGGCGTCATCGGTGCTGTTTTCTCTGCTCGATGTGACGCCCGTCTTTGGCCGCGTCTTTCTGGCCGAAGAGGATTCGCCGGGCAAGCCTCCGGCAGCCATTCTCAGCTACGGCCTGTGGCAGCGTAGATTCGGCGGTGACTCAAACGTGATCGGCCAGGGGCTCACGGCTGACGGCGATAACTACACCATCGTGGGCGTCCTGCCGCCGGATTTCTCGCTCAATCAAGAAATGATGCCTACCGTGGGAGCGGCGGCTCAAGCCGAAGTCTTTCTCTCGCTCCCTCTGAGCGCGAATGATCTCAGCAGTCAGGGCGATGAAAATTACAATGTCATGGCCTTGCTCAAACCGGGCGTTAAGATCCCGCAAGCGCAGGCCGAGTTGGATTCGATCGTCCGGGAGCTTGAGCGTCAATTCCCAACCCAATACCCCGCCAGCCGTCGTTTCAGCCTCAGCGTCAGGCCGCTGCTCGAGCAAGTGGTCGGCGACATTCGCCCGGCGTTGCTGGTTCTGCTGGGCGCGGTAGCGTGCGTGTTGCTGATCGCCTGTGCCAACGTCGCCAACCTTCTGCTGGCGCGGGCGGCGTCGCGTGAAAAGGAAATCGCCATCCGCACTGCCATCGGCGCGGGCCGGTGGAGACTGGTGCGCCAGCTCTTGACCGAGAGCGTCCTCCTGTCGGTAGCGGGCGGCGCTCTCGGTTTGCTTATTGCGATTTGGGGGCTCGACGGTCTTCGGTGGCTCGATCCGGGCAACATTCCGCGTCTTCAGAACGTGCGAATAGATGGCCGGGTGCTGGGTTTCACATTCGGTGTAGCGATGCTCACCGGCATGCTTTTTGGGCTTGCTCCTGCGTTGCGCGGCTCGCAAGTCGACTTGAGCGAAACGCTCAAAGAAGGAGGGCGCAGCCTGGCGGGAAGCGGCAATCACCGATTGCGAAATCTGCTGGTCATCGCCGAGATGGCGCTGTCGTTGGTCTTGCTGATCGGCGCAGGCCTTTTGATTCGCAGCTTCATCCGAGTCCAGCAAGTCGAACCGGGATTTGCGACCCAGAACTTGCTCTCGCTCAGGCTTGGGGTCATCGGCACTACGTACGCAAAGGAACCCCGCCGCGCGAGTTTCTATCAGCAATTATGGGAGCGTGTCCGGCAACTGCCGGGAGTGGAATCTGCCGGCGGGGTCTCCGCGCTTCCGCTGAGCGGGGGGATCGGCTGGGGCAGCATTACGATTGACGGGTATGATGCCGCGTCCGGGCAGAGCTCCATTCAGGCCGACGCGCGCGTTGCAACGGTTGGCTATTTTGAAACGATGAAAATCCCACTGATCAGCGGACGCTTCTTCGGCGAGCAGGACGGGAAAGACTCTATGAAAGTAGCGATCATCGATGAAAATATGGCGCGCACTTATTGGCCCGGCCGGGACGCGGTAGGCGGGCGATTTAAGCGGGGCGGTACCGACTCTACTGCGCCCTGGATGACTGTCATCGGAGTTGTAGCCAACGTCAAGCACTACGCGCTTGACCTCAATTCACGCGTCGCTTTTTACATGCCGCAACGGCAAAGCGGCTCGACCTATATGTATGTCGCCATACGCACGGTTGGGGATCCGCTAAGCGTTGCGGCCGCGGTAACCCAGGAAGCGCGGGCGATGGATCCGAATGCCCCGGTCTATGACGTCAAGACCATGGACCAGCGGCTTTCCGAATCGCTCGCGCGACGCCGCTTCGCGATGTTTGCGCTTGGTTTGTTTGCAGCAGTGGCGGCGCTGCTTGCGGCGGTCGGCATCTACGGCGTGATGTCGTACACGGTTGCGCAACGTGCCCGAGAGATCGGAATCCGGGTCGCTCTTGGCGCGCAGACCGGCGATGTTCTCAGGTTGGTGGTTGGTCAGGGAATGTCCTTAGCCGTCATCGGTGTGGGCGCCGGTCTGGCCGCTGCCGCCGTCATTACCAGGGTGATGTCAAGCTTGCTTTTTGGAGTGAGCGCGACCGACCCCGCGACATTCGCCGCCATCGCGTTGCTTCTTGGGAGCGTGGCGCTTTTGGCCTGTTACGTTCCGGCGCGACGCGCGATGAAAGTCGATCCAATGGTCGCGCTCAGATACGAATAGGTTCAGGGTTCCGGGTTCGGGGTTCCGAGTTTCTGGTTCTGTGGGGGTTGGTTTCTGGTTTCTAGTTTCTGGTTTCTAGGTTTTTGGTTGCTGCTGCTAAATGGTTTCGAATGGCGCGGCATAAAGAAGAACTACAAACCAGAAACCAGAAACCGGAACCCGGAACTTAGGAGGATTGATGGAAACTATTTGGCGGGACTTACGCTATGCAGTGCGCACTTTTATTAAAGCGCCCGGATTCATGCTGATCGCCGTATTGTCGATCGCGCTCGGCATTGCGGCGAACACCTCGATTTTCACGTTGGTCAACGCCGTGTTGTTCAAACCAATGCCAGTGCCTCATCCTGAGCAATTGGTCGCGCTCTACACCACCGAACCCAATTCGATGTACCCCGGCGAATTCTCCTATCCCGACTACAGGGACTACCGCGATCACAATGAGGTCTTCAGCGAGCTGTTCGTTCACTACGGTACCCCAGTCAGCATGAAGAACAGCGGCGATAAAGCCGAGTTGATTTGGGGAGAACTGGTCACAGGGAATTACTTCACCGGGCTTGGAGTAACCCCGGCTGCGGGGCGCGTGCTTTCGCCGGACGACGATCGATCGCTGGGTGCGAGCCCGGTCGCAGTCCTTAGCCACGCGTTCTGGCAGCGGCGCTTTGGCGCGGATCCGAACATAGTCGGGAAAGAGGTGCGGCTGAACGGCCACGACTTCACGGTGATCGGGGTGGCGCGGCCGGGCTTTTCGGGAACGCGCTGGGTCGGGTTCATCCCGGATGTTTGGGTCCCCATCTCGATGCACACGCAAGTGGTGGCCGGCAGCGAAGGCTGGCTGGAGAATCGCGGCGGCCAATCCTTCAACGTGAACGGGCGTCTCAAGCCGGGCGTCACCATCGAACAAGCGACCGCCGCAATGAACACATACTCGCGGCAACTCGCCGAAGCCTACCCTCGAACTAACGCCAACGTCGCCGTTGGCATGGTTCCCGGCGGCAGCAAAACGCAACCCGCGCTTGTGTTGCTCGGTTATGTCCCTATCGTTGCAGCGCTGATGATGGGCATTGTGGGATTGGTGCTTTTGATTGCCTGCGCGAATGTAGCAAATCTCCTACTGGCGCGCGCCTCGGTGCGTCGCCGCGAGATAGCGATTCGGCTGGCGCTGGGTGCCGGCCGGCGCCGGCTCGTGCGTCAGTTGCTGACTGAAAGCGTTTTGCTCTCGATCCTGGGGGGAGGTATCGGATTGTTGTTGGCGCAATGGTTCAACGCGCTTGTGCCGTTCGCGAGCCCAGAACTCGACTTTGCGACGATCGATTTCAGCTACGATCTCGCGCTCGATCATCGCATTCTACTGTTCACGTTGTTGCTGTCCGCGCTGACCGGAATCACCTTTGGATTGCTTCCCGCGTTGCAAGCGTCCAGAACCGATCTGGTGACCACGCTAAAAGGCGAAGGTCCATCGATGACTTCAGGGACCCGGCGGCTGAGCCCACGCAACATCCTGGTTGTTGCTCAAGTTGCGTTGTCGCTGATACTTTTGATCAGCGCCGGGCTGTTTATCAGGAGTACACAAAGCGTTCAGGAAATGAGTCCCGGCTTTGAATCGAAGCGGATCATTCTGGCTTCGGTTGACGTGGGATTGCACGGCTATGACGAGGTAAAGGGACGAGGTTTTTTCAAACAAATCGTGGAGCGGCTCAAGGTGCTGCCCGGAGTTGAAGCCGCCAGCATCGCCGGACCGCTGCCGCTGGACGCTTACAGCAACGGCGCGAGGTTGACCGTTGAAGGCTACGTTCCGCGTTATGAGAACGAACGAAACAGCGTAAACTACAGCGTCGTCGGCCACGACTATTTTCAAACAATGAACACGCCAATCATCGAAGGGCGCGGCTTCAGCGAGCACGACGATCAAAACGCGCCGCAGGTGGTGGTTATTAACGAGACGATGGCGCGTCGCTTCTGGCCCAATGCGAGCCCCCTCGGCAAACGCATTCAACTGGGCAGTACGAAGAGTCCCTACCTCGAGGTCGTCGGAGTCGCCAAAGACGGCAAGTACTTTCTGCTGGGTGAGCCTCCTACTGAATACATGTTCATTCCGCATGGGCAGAACTACGCCGGCAAGATGACCCTGATCGCGAGAACTTCCGGCGAGCCCGGAAACCTGGCCGAAGCGCTTCGTCAGGAGGTTGCCAACATCGACAGTGAACTACCGGTCTATGGGGTAAGGACGATGCCGAAGTTTTTGGACCGTATTCTCTCGGGCCCAAAATCGCTCTCCGCGCTTGCGGCTATCTTCGGGTTGATTGCGCTGCTGATGGCGGCGGTCGGTTTGTACGGTGTGATGAGTTACTCGGTGGCCCAGCGCACGCGTGAGGTGGGTATTCGCATGGCGCTCGGAGCTCGAAGAGGCGCAGTCTTGCGGATGGTGATGAAAGAGGGGCTGCTCCTGGTTGGGACAGGAATCGGCATCGGTTTGGCCGGGGCGGCGGCGGTTAGCAGGCTTCTCGAAAGCTTTCTATACGGCATAAGCCCGACCGATGCGCTGACGTTTGTGACCATCCCGTTCGTTCTTGCGGGGGTGGCGCTGGTTGCAAGTTATATACCCGCGCGTCGCGCAACAAAGGTGGATCCGATGGTCGCGCTTCGATACGAATGAGGTTGGAGTTCAGAGTTCCGGGTTCCGGTTTCAGGTTGCTGGTTGCTGGTTTCCGGCCGGTACGCTAAGACGAGACGGGCAATCCGAAACTCCAAAAAACCAGAAACCCCGAACCCTGAACCGAACTTTGGAGGACCAATGGAGACGTTGATTCAAGACTTGCGCTACGGCGCACGCATGTTAGCGAGAAAACCGGGCTTCACCGTTGCGGCATTAATAGCGTTGGCCCTGGGAATAGGAGCTAACACCGCGATTTTCAGCGTTGTGAACGCGATCCTGCTGCGTCCGCTGCCGTACAACGCCCCCGATCGTATCGTCGCCTTCTGGGAAGACAACGTGGCTAACGACATCAAGCGGGAATCGACGTCGGGGCCGAATTTTACCGATTGGAAGGCTCAAGCAGAGTCGTTCGAGGCGATGGCAGCCTTTTACCGCTCGACGTCAATACTTTCGGGCGACGGCGAGCCCGAACGCCTACTCGGATGTACCGTCACCGACGGCTTCTTCTCCGTGTTGAAAGTTGAGCCGGCACTTGGGCGCATCTTTCTTCCGGACGAATTTGGTCCCGGCAAGAACCGGGTAGTGATTCTGAGTGACGGAATGTGGCGTCGAAGGTTTGGCGGCGATCACAACATCCTCGGAAAGTCGCTGACGCTCAGCGGCGACCCATACACTGTTGTCGGAGTTATGCCGGCGCATTTCCGCAACCCGAGACCCGAGGACCGCAAACCCACAGAGTTGTGGATGCCTGTCAGCCGGGACATCGCCAAAATGGGCCGACGGAGCGATTTCCTAAGCATAATAGCCCGCCTCAAACCGGACGTCTCAATCGAACAGGCCCGCGCGGAAATGAACACCATCGTCGGCCGGCTCGAGCAACAGTATACGGAACAAAATATCGGGTGGTCTGTAGTGATTGTTCCTTTACATGAGCGATTCGTCGGCGACGTCAAACTTGCCATATATGTTCTACTCGGAGCCGTTTGTTTCTTGTTGCTGATCGCCTGCGCCAACGTGGCAAACTTGCTTCTGGCCCGTGCCGCGTCGCGAGAGAGAGAAATAGCTATTCGCACCGCTCTTGGAGCGGGCAGGAGGCGGCTCGTCCAGCAGCTGCTAACCGAGAGCGTTGCGTTGGCAATGGCCGGTGGAGTTCTGGGTCTTCTGCTGGCACTGTGGGGAGTTGGGCTTCTAACATCGCTCGGCCCGGAAAGCATTCCGCGCATCAACGATGTGAGCCTCGATAAAAGGGTGCTCGCCTTTACGCTGATTGTCTCGCTGTTGTCAGGCACAGTCTTCGGCCTGGCGCCCGCGATGCACGCATCGAAGACAAATTTGAACGACGCGCTTAAGGAGGGAGGCAGGAGCGGCGCCGAGAGTGCAGGCGGCCGCCGCGCGCGCAGTGTGCTTGCGGTAGCCGAGATTGCCCTCTCGTTTGTTTTGTTGATTGGCGCAGGATTGATGATCAAAAGCTTCTTGAAGCTTCAACAGGTCAGCCCGGGGTTCAATCCTAATCGGGTTCTGACGATGGATTTGCTGTTGCCATCGTCTAAGTATCCCGATGGCACACCGGTCGTCGCAGCCTTTTACAAACAGCTTCTCGAACAGGTCTCGAGCCTACCCGCGGTCGAATCTGCCGGTACGATCGACGCGCTTCCGTTGGCGCGAGGCCCGAGTGTTTTGAGCTTCGTAGTTGAAGGGCGTCCGCTGCCGCCACCCGATAAAGTAGTTGACGCCGAAACCCTTATCGCCAGCCCCGGCTATTTCCGTGTCCTCGGAATACCGTTGATCAAGGGACGTCTCTTTGCCGAACAAGACGGCGAAAAGACTCAAGGCGTCACTGTAATAAACTCGACGATGGCCCGGCGGTATTGGCCTGATGAGGAGCCTCTTGGCAAGCGGGTCACCCTGGGCGATCCGCAACAAGGGCCATGGCTCACGATTGTTGGAATCGCCGGCGACGTCCACCAGTCGGCAATGGAAGCAGAACCGTACCCGCAAATGTACCTGGCGTTCGCGCAGGCGCAGCGTCGTTCCATGTCTCTGGTCGTGCGTACTTCTGTTGACCCGTTGACACTGGTGCCGGCAGTGCGCAGCCAGATATGGGCGATTGACAAGGATCAGCCGCTCTACAATGTGCGTACGATGGACCAAATTCTTTCGGAGTCCGTCGCGCGGCCGCGATTCAATACGTTGCTGATCGCGATCTTCGCGGCGATAGCGATTGTCCTGGCCGCCGTTGGAATCTATAGCGTTATGTCGTATTCGGTTACCCAACGAACCCACGAGATAGGCGTACGCCTGGCTTTGGGCGCTCAAGCCGGCGAAGTGTTGGCGCTTGTGATTCGACAGGGGATGACCGTAGCGCTGCTGGGTGTTGGATTGGGGGTTGCTGCTGCGTATGCATTGACCCGCCTGATGTCGAGCTTATTGTTTAACGTGACCGCAACTGATCCGTTCATCTTTGCCGCCATTTCAGTGATTCTCGCCGGAGTGGCTCTGGGAGCCTGTTCCATCCCGGCTCGACGCGCGATGAAAGTGGACCCGATGGTCGCGCTGCGATACGAATAGTTTCCAGCGGGCTGTAGCGGTGAAAGCCTGTATGGGCGGGGGCGTTCCTCTGGGGCCGCCCCTCGCGACCCTGAACGATTCCGCCTCGCAAGATAGGGCCGGTCCCGGAGTGCCGCCCGTAGGGGACTAACATTTCGTCGTGATGCTCCATTGTTTCTGGTTCAGCGATGTCGCGTTGAGACACGAGAGAACAAGGAGAACGATGCAAACTTTGTTACAAGACCTTCGCTATGCAATTCGAATGATGCTGAGTAACCCCGCTTTCAGTGCGGTGGCTGTGCTCGTGCTCGCTCTGGGTATCGGGGCGAACAGCGTGATTTTCAGCGTGGTCAACGCCGTGCTGCTTCGCTCCTCGCCATACCCAGAGTCGGACCGAATTGTCATACTGTACGAGAGCGATCTTCGAAGAGACACCAGGGAAGCCATCGCGGCTGCCAACTACCTGGACTGGCGAGATCAAAATCAGGTGTTCGAAAACCTGGCCAGCTACCGTGAGGAGACTTTTAACCTCACCGGCGCGGAAAGACCAGAACGCGCGTTTGGCGTTGTGACTACCGCGAATCTGTTCCCAGTGCTTGGAATCAGGCCAATTCTGGGCCGCGTGTTTCAGACGGAAGATGAGAATCTTGGGCAGGGCCGCCTGGCGGTGATAAGTCAGAGTTTGTGGGAGCGGCGCTTCGCTTCAGACCCCAACATCGTCGGCCAGAACCTTACCGCAAACGGCGAGTCTCTCAGAATCATCGGAGTGATGCCCGGCTGGTTCCATTTCCCCGGCCAATCCGATCTGTGGATTCCCCCTCGACAGGTAGTCCCCGAACATGCCCTAAGGCCGGCGATCAACATGTCGACCAACCGCGATAGTCATTACCTTAGCTCGATCGGCCGGCTCAAACCCGGGGTGACTCTCGAACAAGCCCGCGCAGATATGGCCACGGTCGCGAAACGCATGGAAACGCAGAATCCCAGTGTCAATATGGATCGCGGCGTAAGCCTGATCACACTTCCCGAAGCAACTGCCGGCGACATTCGCCCGACTCTTCTTGTTTTCTTTGGAGCGGTAGGCTTCGTGTTGTTGATTGCGTGCGCCAACGTCGCGAACCTTTTGCTGGCCAGGGCTGCAGCGCGTCAAAAAGAGATGGCAATTCGCACCGCGCTCGGAGCTAACCGATTCAGGCTGATGAGGCAGTTGCTTACCGAAAGCGTGCTTCTTGCAGTGATAGGGGGCGGCCTTGGAGCACTGCTGGCGCTTTGGGCCATCGACCCCGTTGTCGCGCTGATGCCGGGAGGGATTCGCCGGGCGAACGAGATAAAGATCGATCTGCTGGCGCTTGGCTTCACCTTCTCGGTGTCGTTGGTGACGGGCATACTGTTCGGCCTGGTTCCGGCTATGCAAGCGACGAGTGGTGACTTGAATGAGTCGCTGAAGGAAGGCGGACGCGGTGGCACCGCCGGCGCGCGGCGAAATCGCATCCGCAGCCTGCTGATCGTCTCTGAAATCTCTATGTCGCTCGTGCTGCTGATAGGCGCTGGTCTTATGATCAAGAGCTTCATCCGTCTGGCGGCGGTGGATCCTGGCTTTGAAGCGCGAAACGTCCTCACGATGCGGCTCTCCCTTCCAGCCAATCAATATCAAGATGCGGGCAGGCGAGCAGCTTTCTTTCAACAAGTCATCGAGCGCCTCGCAGCGCTGCCGGGTGTTCAGTCGGCGGCCGCGATCTCGCGTCTTCCAATGACTCCCGGAAACAGCACTCGCGGCTTGAGTATCGAAGGACGTCCGGACGATGGCTCAGGCAACGGACCCAGCGCCGACTACCGCGTGGTCAGCGCCGACTATTTCCGAACGATGGGGATACCGCTGTTGAAGGGACGTTCGTTTACCGAGCGGGACGGAGGTGTTGCGCCGGGTGTCGCGATCATCAATCAGACGACCGCCCGCCGTTACTGGCCCGACGAAGACCCTCTTGGGAAACGTCTCCGAACCGATACCGATGAACCGTGGATGGAAATAGCAGGGATCGTCGGGGACGTTAAGCATGTTGGACTGGACTCGCGCTCGAAGGCTGAGATCTACGTCACCTACCTTACGGATCCCTGGCCGTTTATGACTGCTGTAGTGCGCACAACCGCCGATCCGAAAACCATGACTGATGCAATGCGAGGCGAGGTATGGACAGTTGACAAGGATTTACCCATTCCGGACATCAAGACAATGGACCAGCTCCTGGCAGAATCAGTTGCGGGACGCAGGTTCAACACACTGGTGCTGGGAGTCTTTGCTGGCGTTGCGTTGGTGCTGGCAGCGGTAGGCATCTACGGCGTGATGTCCTATTCGGTGAGTCAGCGCACGAATGAGATTGGAATCAGAATGGCGCTGGGCGCGACACAGGGCGATGTGTTGAGACTGGTGGTCGCTCAGGGGATGAAGCTGGTTCTTATCGGCCTTGGAATCGGCCTTGGCGGAGCGTTCGCGCTCACCCGGGTGCTGGCAAGCTTGCTGTTTGCGGTCGATTCGACCGACCCTGCCACTTTTGTGACGATCTCGGCGCTTCTGGCAGGAGTGGCTCTGGGAGCCTGTTTCGTGCCCGCCCGGCGCGCGACGCGAGTAGATCCGATGGTTGCGCTCCGATACGAGTGAGCTCAGTATCAATGAAGACACAGGCCCTCTGAACTATCCACCCACTGCCGTGGCGGGATTGGAAGAAGTGGGGTGGGGTTCTCAAGTGGACATGGTCTATCTCCTATTGACATTCTATAGGTCACATCTGTAATCTCCTACAGACATTCTGTAGGAGGTGGTTATGTCGGGAGGCACGGACGATCTTCTTCAAGGCACGCTCGATTTGCTGATCCTCAAGACACTTGGTCTAGGTCCAAACCATGGCCTGGGGATCGCACGCCGAATCAATCAAATCACCCAGGGTACTTTTCATCCGAAACCCGGCTCTCTTTTTCCTGCGCTGCATCGGCTCGAGGAGAAGGGCTGGCTCGTATCGGAATGGGGTGAGTCCGAGAACCGCCGAAAGGCAAAGTACTACAAACTGACCAGGACTGGCCGCCGGCATCTGGAAACCGAGACCGCTAATTGGGAGCGAATCGCGTCGGCGATTTTTCTTGCGCTCGACGCGACTTCGTGAAGTAGTCGCGACTTTAGTCTCTCAGGTCCCGTGCCGTTCGGCGCGAGCTTCCGCTCTCCGCAATGCGGTTGGGATGAACAGACATTGACCTCAATTGCCCTCATTACGTTTCTACTTTGCTTCCTCAATACCATTGTGTGCCCGCAACCTGCACGGCAGGTCGAACAGAATAAGCTTTTCAGGAGCTGATATGTCTATCTTCCATCGCCTTCGAAGTCTGTTAACGAATTTGTTTCGCCGAGATCACGCGGAGCGCGAACTAGATGCGGAAATGAGCGCGCACCTGGCAATGCTCATCGATGAGAAAGTCGCAACCGGGTTGAGCGCTGACGAAGCATATCGAGCCGCGCGAATCGAGTTTGGAGGAGTCGATCAAGTGAAGGAACAGGTGAGGGACATTCGCACCGGGGCCATGATCGAGCAGGCGAGGCTGGACGCGCGATACGCGCTGCGCCTGATGCGAAAGAATCCGGGGTTCACTGCAATCGTTTTAATCACGCTCGCGCTTGGGATCGGCGTGAACACGGCGATCTTCAGTCTGGTTGACGGGATTCTCCTGCGCCCGCTTCCTTTTGATGACCCCGATCGTCTGGTGAGAATAATGCAGTCGCAACCGCAACTGGGATTGGAGACCTGGAACCTTTCACAAGCGAGCTTCACGGCATTGCGAGACAACACGCATTCGCTCGAAGCGATCGCGGCTTATTCAACCAGCGGCGCGAATCTCACTGGAGATGGTGATCCGGAGCGCGTTTCCATCGGCACCGTCAGCGCTGATTTCTTCAAGGTTCTGGGTCGTCCGCCGCACCTCGGGCGCGTCTTTCGTACAGGTGAAGATGCACCCGGGAAGAACGGCATCTGCGTCATCAGCTTCGGGTTTTGGCAACGTCGGTTTGGCGGTGATCCCGACATCGTCGGCCGATCACTGAACTTGAACAATAATGCTATCGAGGTAATTGGCGTTATGCCGTCAGGCTTCACTTTTCCTCGGCCCGAAATTGAGATGTGGACTCCTCTGGCGCTGAATCCGACCAGGAGCGCGCCATACTTTCTGAGAGGGATCGCGCGCCTCGGGCGGGGCGTCTCCTTGACAGAGGCAGAGACGGAAACTAAGGCGACGCTTTGGGCCTACGCTCGCCAGCATCCTGACATAAGCGAAAGCAGAGTGCCGCTCGACAATGGCTCTGCTTTGAAGACGATAGTCACACCTCTGAAGCAGGCGATGGTCGGAGCTACGGAAAAGCCTCTGCTCATCCTGCTGTGCGCGGTAGGATTGGTGCTGTTGATTGCCTGCGCCAACGTCGCGAACCTGCTGCTGGCGCGAGCCACCGCGCGGGTCAGAGAAGTTGCAGTTCGGTTTGCGCTCGGCGCGACCCCGTCTCGTGTAGCCAGACAACTGCTCACCGAGAGTCTGGTCCTCGCGTTCATCGGCGCGGCAATCGGTGTGATGCTGGCGTGGCTCGGGGTGCGGATGCTGGACAAGATGCCGATCGACGGGATACCGAGAATTGAAGTAGTGAGTGTCGACGGACGCGTGCTGGCCTTCACTGCCGGACTTGCGCTGGTGACCGGGCTGTTGTTCGGGCTGATGCCTGCTTTGCGGGCATATCGCATGGGCATGGTTGCGGCGATGCACGAGGGAGGACGCGGCGGAATCTCGAGCCGGCGATCGAATAGCGTCCTGGTGGCGGCCCAGTTCGCGCTTTCATTTGTTTTGCTGATCGGCGCGGGACTGCTGCTGAAGAGTTTTCAGCGGCTGCAGTCTGTCGATCTCGGATTCAACCCGGATAAGCTGCTGACGATGTCCGTCTCTCTTCCGGGTCGTAAGTACCCGAAGCCGGAACAATCACTGCAGTTCTATCAGAACCTGATCGATCGATTAGCCGGTATGCCGGGAGTGCGCGCGGCGGGACTCATCACCACTATTCCATTTGCTGGCGACGGCAACAGCGACAATTTTATAGTCGAAGGACACGAACCGGCGACTGGGGATGAAGGAGTCCAGACCCAATTGTTGGCGATGACGCCCGGGACGTTTCAAGCGATGGGAATACCTTTGCTGCGCGGAAGGGATTTTCTGGAATCAGACAAAAGCGACTCGCAACCGGTAGCCATAATAGATGAGACTCTGGCGCGCATGTATTGGCCGGACGGCGACGCATTGGGAAAGAGAGTCGAGACGACAGGTGATATGCAATGGATGACCATCGTGGGCGTGGTTGGCGGAATCAAGCAATACGATCTTGCGGAGAAGCTGCAGCCTCACATCTATGCTCCGCTCGCGCAGTCGCCGACGCTACTGGCCCGGCTCGTTGTTAACACCGACGGGCCCCAAAATGCCACTATCGGTGCAATCCGGAGCGCAGTGTCCGGGTTGGATCCCGACATCCCGCTGTACTCGATCAGATCCATGAGCGATGTCATCGGTCGAACGCTCAACGGCCAGCGGTTGACGAATCTGCTGCTGATGTCCTTTTCGGTGTTGGCCTTGTTGCTCGCAGCGGTGGGGATATACGGCACAATGTCACTCTATGTCGGCAGCCGCAAGAATGAATTTGGCATCCGTCTGGCGCTTGGAGCGCAACCGGGCGCTCTGCTGCGGTTGGTGCTGCGGGAAGGAATGCTGCTGATCGCGGCCGGGATTGGAATAGGGGTTGGCGCCGCTCTTGTGTTAACACGGTCGATTGCGAGCCTGCTTTTCGAAGTCAGCCCGACCGACCCGGTTGTCTTTACAGGAGTTCCATTAGTGCTGGTTTTCGTTGCGTTGGCCGCTTGTTTTGTTCCGGCACGCCGGGCGTCACGTGTCGATCCGATGGTGGCATTGCGTTGTGAATAAGGCCTGAAAATTTCAATGGAGAGGATCACCGGGGATACATCGCGCTTATTTGCCTGTCGTCTCGATCTCTTGCCCTGCCGAGTTGCGCGATAGATTTTTGCGGATACCCACCTCGAAAGAGACTGTGTGAGATTTCGGAATCCCACCTACGGCAGTGGGTGGATTGTTGAGATACGGCCTAGATTGGAATACTGACAACCTTCACCTTGCTGTTGATATTCAACAGGAAGCCGTGTATTCTCCTGTAGAAAATCCACAGGAGAGGCATCGCGTGAAGGAATCCACTTCAGAAATCCTGCAAGGAACGCTGGACTTGATGGTGCTCAAGACCCTCGAAGGTCTTGGGCCGTTGCACGGCTACGGCATTGCCCGGCGCATCGAACAGGTCAGCGACGGCGTCTTGTCGTTGAACCAGGGAACAATCTATCCCGCGCTTTTGAGACTTCAGCAGAAGGGCTGGATCAAGGGCGAGTGGGGTTCATCGGAGAACAATCGGCGGGCTAAGTACTACTCGATTACCAGGGCCGGCCGCAAACAACTCGCAACCGAGACCGAAGACTGGGAGCGGATATCGGCCATAATTGCGCGGATGTTGAACAGCGCCTAGATGGGAGTCATTGGGATGAGCAGGCTTCGAGAGTTGGCGTCGCGGATCCGGGGATTGTTCGGTCAGAACCGTCTCGACAGGGATCTGGACGAAGAAC
>JBASRM010000292.1:0-8005 GCA_049273835.1 Blastocatellia bacterium
GCCGAAGCCCGCAGTGTTGTTCCAGATATTCCCTCGTCTCGTGGACATAAGCGCCGCGATTGTTCGGGAATCGGTGCCGTCCCGCAAGCGCTCGTTGGATCTCGCCTACCGAGCCCCTCATCAGAACCGGTCGAACGCTTTCCACCGAACGCAAACCCATTCGAGCGCTGGCGCCCGCTGTGAAGATGCAAAAAGTCAGTTCTTCAAAGAGCGTCTGAGGGGAACCCGTCCGCCCTACTTTCGCAAACTCTGCCAGTCTGTTTCTGATTTCTCGACGCTTATCGGAATAGATTCGCTTGAGCTCTTTTTCCGTCAAGTGGGTCGCACCCTCGGCGCGTGGGCACACCCGCATTGTAGGCCGCTGCCATTTGAAAGTCAACGAGCGGGTTTCTCGTGTTAAGCGATCTCACACGGACGGGAATCGTCGTGGCGTCGATCGGTGCTCGCATTCCGCGGCCGGGGACTACAAGCCGCAAGTCCACCAACAGGTCCACCAATACGATCGCGCTTTATGCTCCTCGTCGTGTGCTAGAATTCCGCGAGGGATGGGAAATCGGTGATGATGCTTCCTGC
This sequence comes from Blastocatellia bacterium, assembly GCA_049273835.1. Classification (GTDB taxonomy): domain Bacteria; phylum Acidobacteriota; class Blastocatellia; order UBA7656; family UBA7656; genus Onstottus_A. The sequence goes on from JBASRM010000292.1 coordinate 574, forward strand.
GACGCGAGCAATTTGCGCGATTACACTTTGTATCGCCGTCTTTGATTTGGCACCTTCGCACCCGGCTGACCAAGGACTCCGGTCATCACAACGAATCGCTGATAGGACAGCTCCCCGTAGTGAGAAACTGCCAACGGCCAGCTCCAAGGCGTCCGTCGAGCGAATCAACTCGCGCGCAGACTTCGACCTTCTTGCGCGAGTCTATTATCGGGGCCGCTTTGGAGCCCTGCCACACGTGATGTTTGTGATCGACCGCCGCTTCCGCGACCGTGTCTACTATGTCAACTCGCGGGCATATAAGTTTCACAAGGATTTCGTCAACGCGACTTATCTATCACTCGAACGCGGACGGTCGTTTTACGATAACAACTACTTGAAGCCCGACCGGCGATTCATACTTGGGACCATCGCCTATCAAACTCCGGCCGGTAAGTTCACGTTCGAGTTTTGGGAAGGCGATCAGATAACACAGGAACTGCTCGGCGCGTGTTACGCCGCGCTGAAGCAGAGCTTTTACACGGATCTGTTCTTTAAACCCACCTCACCGGCGCACGAAGAGATCGTCAACCGCCTCGGCTCCCGGGTTGATACGCGAGTGCCAACCATTGTCGCGAGCGAACTTGAATCCGATGTGCAGTATCAACCCCTCAATCCCGGTGCTGGGATCGGCCAGCTCAGAATCATCGACCGGATCACCGAAGGTACGGTGATCGATCGCAACCAGATCGTCATATTCAAAGAAGTCCCGATTCATCTGACGCCGCTTGCGGGAATCATCACAACCGAGGCGGCTTCGCCGCTCTCACACGTAAACATGCTCGCCAGGTCCTGGTCGATTCCCAACGCGACGATCAGAAACGCCGACAAGCTCTTCAAACAGCTCGAAGGCAAATACGTTAGGCTTGAAGTTCGTGACAATGACTACTCGCTTACTCCAGCAGACCCGCGGGAAGTTGATGCGCGCAATCGCGAATGGGTGAAGCGAAGCGATCTGGTCACTCCGCGCGCCGATCTGCTCTATGATCGACTGACTGACCTGAATGGTCAGCGCGCTCGGGACGCCAATCGATTCGGAGCGAAATCTGCCAACCTTGGCGAGATTCTGCATGCTCGGTTGCCCGGCGTAAGTGTTCCGCCCGGCTTTGCGATCCCCTTTCGCTACTATCAAGATTTTATTCGGCGCAATCATCTGGAGCAGCGCATCGCCGCGGCCGTCGAGGAAGACAGGTTCGTTCACGACCCGCGTTATCGCAAGACACGTCTCGCAGAGGTTCGCGGTTGGATCGAGGGGGGACACCACGACGAGAGTTTCCGCCGGGCAGTGCTGGGAAAAGTCCATCGAGAATACACCGGACTTGGTCTGTTCGCGCGAAGCTCAACAAATGCAGAGGACCTGCCGAACTTCAGCGGCGCCGGACTGTATACAACCGTCCCGAATGTCCGCGGCGATGATCAATTGATGGACGCAATCAAGAGCGTCTGGGCGTCGGTGTGGAACTACGAGGCTTATGAGGCGCGAGAGAGTTTTGGAATGAGTCATTTCAATGTCTACCCCGCGGTGCTGATTCAGGAAGGCATTGACGCCGATTCCGCGGGCGTTGCAACCACCACGGACCCTTTCAATCCGGACGACCGAACAGCAGTGTATATCAATGCAAAGAGAGGACTTGGGATAAAGGTAGTCGAGGGCCGTCGAGTAGCCGAGCAGGTAATCTATCATCCGAACTCGCGCAGCGTTCAGGTGTTGACCCGCTCAGACGAAGACACGATGCTTGCGTTTGATGAGCACGGCGGGGTCAAGGAAGTGACGATCGAGCAGCGACGGCGGGTGCTGACTGACCCGATGACAAAAGGACTCGCCCGCGTGGCCCTGCAGATAAAACGAGTGTTCGGGGGCCGCGATCAGGACATCGAATGGGTGTATCGTCATGGCCGGCTCTATATTGTTCAGTCCAGGCCATACATTCAGGGAAGCTAAAACACAGCGCGCAATGGACAATCACGTAGTAAATAGACTTGAGGCAGCCGTGTCAGTGCTTCCTTGTCCCCGCTTCCGCGCTACCGGTAGAATACGAACCGAATTCAAGGTGGGAATAATCGATGAAACAGTATTTGGACTTGATGAAACAGGTCCTCGACAGCGGCGCCTACAAGGATGACCGCACCGGAACCGGAACGTCCTCGGTTTTCGGCTATCAGATGAGGTTCAACCTCGCCGAAGGATTCCCGCTTCTCACCACCAAAAAGCTGCACCTCAAGTCAATCATCCATGAGCTGCTCTGGTTCCTGCAGGGCGACACAAACGTCCGCTACCTGCAAGAGCACGGCGTGAACATCTGGAACGAATGGGCTGACGAAGCGGGTGAACTCGGGCCGGTGTACGGAGCTCAGTGGAGATCCTGGAAGAACGCTGATGGGCGTTCGATCGATCAGATCAGCCAGGTGATCGAGCAGATAAAGACCAATCCTGATTCTCGCCGCCTGATTGTCAGCGCGTGGAACGTTGGCGAGATCCCAAAGATGGCGCTTCCGCCGTGCCATCTGTTGTTTCAGTTTTATGTCGCCGGCCAAAAGCTATCGTGCCAGCTCTATCAGCGATCCGCCGATATTTTCCTGGGGCTGCCCTTTAACATTGCTTCTTACTCGCTCCTCACAATGATGGCCGCTCAGGTCTGCGGACTGAAACCGGGTGATTTCGTTCACACGCTGGGAGACGCGCACTTGTATTCAAATCACATCGAGCAGGCGCGTCTTCAGCTAACGCGAGCGCCGCTCAAGCTTCCGCAGATGAAAATAAATCCGGCGGTGCGCTCGATCTTCGATTTTGCCTATGACGACTTTGAGCTCATCGGCTACGAGGCCCATGCCCACATCAAGGCCGAGGTGGCGGTTTGATTATCTCTCTATTAGTGGCAATGGATGAGAAGCGCGGGATTGGAAAAGGCGGGAAATTGCCATGGCATCTTTCATCGGACCTGAAGCAATTCAAGGCTTTGACGATGGGCCATCATCTGATCGTAGGTCGCAAGACATTTCAATCAATCGGCAGGCCGCTTCCCGGGAGACAGACAATCGTGGTCACTCGCGACCCGAACCTCAGCCCGGAAGGCTGTCTGGTCACCGGCTCGGTTGAAGACGCGATCGAGCTTGCCCGGGAGCGCGGCGAGGGTGAAGTCTTTGTGATTGGCGGGGCTGCGATCTACAGGTTGGCGCTTGAGAGAGTTGATCGGATTTACCTCACTCAAGTCCATGCCGATGTGGATGCGGACACTTTCTTTCCCGAGTTTCAGCGCGATGAGTGGCTCGAAAAAGAAAGCGCCCATCATCCTGCTGACGACAAGAATCAATACGCGTTTACCTTCAAGTTGCTCGAGAGAAAGACGCTCTAAATGCCCGGAGCGGACAACGTACCGTAGACTGTCCAGTCTGCGGTTCAGCATCCGCAGACCAGACAGCCCACGGTACGCCAACTGAGTCGAACGAGAATGATAGAAATTCAAATCCAGCTCCTCGATGAAGACCTGCCGATGCCGCGATATCAGCACGAAGGCGATGCAGGGCTCGATTTGCACAGCCGCGTCGATATTGTGCTCGGACCAGGCGAGCGCGCGATGGTCCCCACCGGGATCGCCGTCGCCATACCAAGCGGCTACGCCGGATTTGTTCTGCCAAGGAGCGGACTTGCCTCGCGCCACGGCATTTCGCTTGTCAATTCCCCGGGGCTTGTAGATTCCGGCTATCGAGGCGAAATGGCAATCGTCATGATCAACACAGATAAACGCGAGCCGTTTCACATCAAACGCGGAGACCGCATCGCTCAGTTAGTCATTCAGAGAGTCGTGGAAGCGACCGCTGTTCAGGTCGAAGAGCTGGACCTCACGCCGCGCGGCTCCGGCGGTTTTGGAAGCACGGGTTGATCAGTTGAGCGAGCGAGGACGGTTATTCATGCCTCACCTTCGCGGTGGCTTCAGTGTTCAAATCTTGCAATTGACAACCCTACTCGCGTCTTTTTCTTCTCGCATCCAGCAATCGAGTCGGTAGAGGCCGAACGTGTTCTGCGGCTTCAACATTCACCGCCTGCTCTGTGTTCTGATTCACCGGTTGAGGAGCTAAGATAACAGATCCTCTGTCGGTATCATCACCATTTTTCGCATCGCTCAGAACAACGCGGGCCCTTGCGTCTTTGAGCTTTGCGATTGAAACGGACGAAGCGACTTCAACCCCGTTCGATGGGCCGCGCCGTATCCTGGATGCGATCCACGCTCGGGCCTGCGCCCGTTGCTCCCGGGTGATGCTAACGCGCCGCACTCCGACATCAATGGGCAATAAGAGCACTGCCGCCAGCAGAAGAGCACCCCATATGTCGTGAGGGACTGTCCTCGTTGAACGCTGCTCGAATAGATTCCGGCTGGCATCACTGCCGCCGAACACTTCACCGCCCGTCATTTCGCTAATGCGCGAAAGCAGGTTCGCGTCCTCGGGCGTAATATTGAATTCAGGCGAATATGAATTCACTGCGCCGGCGGTCGTTGCCTGTTGCTCGCCATCTTCAAAGACACGAATCAGATAGGCTCCTTTACCGACGGCACTGAAGTCGCCCTCGTATCGCCCCGATGCGGTTTGATCCAGCGTGATATCGGTCGAAGTCAAATCAGGAGCGACGACGTGCGCTCGAAGCCGAAGATTGTTTCTGAAGTTGCCGTCCGGCGCAGTGGCTTCAACCGAGACGTGACCGCGTCCGGCAAGCATCTCGACCCGAGGCGTGAGGCCGTTTGCCGACTCGCGACGCAAGGTATCTCTCAAAGCCTGGGTCCAGAACTGGCCAAAGCCCGCCCAGTTCATCCACCCGGCTGCCCATCGAGGTTTAGCGTCCGAGGTGAATGCCGCGGCGCGACCCAGCCCGTATTGCCAAACCGCGTACACCGGATCGTCCTTGTCGGAGATCAACGAAGTGATTGCCGGCGACTTGAGCGAATCCCGCTCGGCGGTTCCAACATACCCGCCAAGAGCGGGAGCACCGCTCCAGTCAATTCCATTTGTAGCTTGCGTCGCTCGCACTAGCCTTGGCACAAACGGCTCTTCGATGATCGTAGACTGCGATGCAAGCGCCGCTTCGCGGGTGAAAATCCGCGGGAGATTCGCTGGTCTGTCAGCCGCATAAAAGCGCCCGCCTCCGATCTCCGCTAGCATCTTCATAATCGGAAGGTCAGCGTCGTCCCCCACCGCTACCGTCGTCATCGTCATTCCTGCGTCACGAATTGCGCGCGCGACCCCGCGAAAGTCACCATCCTCGCTCCTCCCGTCCGATAAAACGATCAGGTGCTTGATCTGGGCATCGCTCTTCGCAAGCCAGTCATATCCCATTCGCAATCCAGGGAACATATTTGTTCCGCCGAGCGCCTGGATCGTTTCGATCTGTCGCGTGATAGATCGCTTATCATCCACGTTCGTAAGATTGACCACTGGATTCGCCTCATCGTCAAAGGCGATTACGCCCACCGAGTCACGGTCGGACAGGAAGCCGACTGTCGCCGAAGCAGCTTCCTGAGTCAGTTCCATCTTGGTGCCCGCCATCGATCCTGACTTATCGATGACCAGCACAATCGCCAGGCTCGGAAGATGTTTCTTCTGGCGAACGTCGAGCGAGACCGGAAGCGTTTCCTCGATTGGCGTCTTGTAATAACCACCCGGGCCAAAACTCTGATCGCCGCCAATCATGACGAACCCGCCGCCCAGATCCCGCACATATGACTGGATCATCTTCATCTGCAGCGGGGTGATCGAAGAAGCGGGCACGTTGTCGAAGATCACCAGGTCGTAATCTTGAAAACCCGCGAGCGTGACCGGCGCCGACGCCGCCCCGCGAACGGCGGCGTCAAAGGCGCCTTCGACGAGCACCCGCAGCATCGCAGGCGAAGGCCTCGAGTCGCCGAACAGATAAAGCGTTTTTGGCCGGCCTTCCACGATTGCAAACGCCTCGCGAATGTTGTTTTGAATGAATGCATCCGACTCGATCGCTTCAACCTGCGCGCGAAAAGAGTAAAAACCTTTTTGCTCGACCCGCTGCGGAAGCACGAAGACGTTCTCACCTAAAGCCTCGACATGGATTTGTCTCTCGGCGACGACCGAATCATTTCGAAAGACTCGCAGGGTGGCGTCGGCGTCGCGCGTGCTATCGATCGTGACCCGCAAATCGAAACCTTCGCTCTCGTTGAGTTTCTCGGGTACTTCGATATCGCGCACCGCGATTTCGCCGTTTGAAGTAGCGGGCGCGGTCGTGGTGCCAACTGCACGCGTGTACACCTGAATATCCGATGCTCGCAGGAGTTCGGATTCGGCGGTTGCGCTTTCAAGATTCTCGTTACCGTCGGAGATCAAAACAAATCGGCCGGCGGCGTCCTCCGGCACAAGCGCGGCTGCGAGCCTGAACGCCGCGGCGATATCGGTATAGTCGCGCGGGGGGTTGGAACTGATTTCGGTTAGGCGCCAATCCGCGAGAGCGTCTTTTCTTGTCGGAGCAAGCTCGACGGAGGGCTCACGCGCGAAGGTTATCACGGCGACATAGTCGCGATTCGCCGCTCGGGCAATCTCACCGTTGATGAACTCGAGGATGTCGGCTCGGTTGTCTTGAGTGACACTCGCGGACACGTCCACTAGAAAGATCAATGCCAGATCGCGCGAAGAAGTCTTGATACGCACGCCGGCTAACCCCATAACGATGAGCAGGATTAGAAGGATGCGCGTGCCCACAGTCAGCGCGGCGCGCGTTCGGGATAGATTCGCCAGATTATTGCGCGCTATGTACAGCGCCGTGGGAATCAGGGCCAGAAGCGCGAGCGCAAACGGATTGGTGAAGTCAATTCTCAAGAGATTCTTTTGTGATAAGCCCACCACTCGGCCATCAATAAAGCCAGCCCCAGAACCGCGATCCACCGCCACAGTTCACGTTCGGAAGAAAAGCTCTCAGTGTGTCCGTTCACCGCTCCGGCACGAATCCGGATCGAATCTCGCGGCGCAGTGTTCGACTCTCCTTCACTAAGCAGGCTCGCCGCGAACGATGGCGCGTCCTTAACCACGTAAGTTCCAACGCGCATCGTTTCCGCAAACACGGCCGAGCCGTCACGCGCCTCGATTTCGCGACTGTCTCCGGCTGGGTTTGAAATGATCGCCGCCGGCGCTGAAGTATGAATAGTTACAGGATGGCCCGCGCGAACCGCACGCTCGATGGAAGGCCCATCCCCACCCACCAGCCACGACACGGAATTGGCAAGCAGAATCGGAAACTCGATCTTCAGCGGCAGGTCCGTTCGCGCGAGATTGAATCCAATCAAAACGATGCGGCGATGCCCGTCATCACCGGCCCATATCACTGGATCGTTCCCGGCGCTCGCGATTGGTTTGAGCCATGACGCTGCCTCGCGTTGATTTACGC
>JBASRM010000334.1:0-2540 GCA_049273835.1 Blastocatellia bacterium
GCACCAGATCGTCGTGGAGAAGATAGTCCGGAGAGAAACAGGTCAGCGTTATCCCGTTTGCGTTGCGGGCAAGAGGTCGTGTCCGCCTGAAGACTGCGGCGGGATCTGGGGATACCAGAACTTCCTGAAGGCAATAAACGATCCGAAACACCCCGAGCACGAGAGTATGACTGAATGGATCGGAGCGCGCTTCGATTCCGAAGCATTCAATCTGGACTTGATAAATCAGCGGCTAAAAGAGGTTAAATAGAGAAGGCGACTGACCGAGCCAGTGGCGCTAGGCGGCGAGTGCGGCTTCTGCCTGAGCGTTCATTGATCAGACCTGCTTTCGCTACCTGGTCCTTCCTCGACAGGGGTGCTTGCGACAGCGTTCCATAGCTCGAGGTACTTGTCCCTCACGTAAGGATCGAGACGCTCGGCAAAGTCCGCATTGAGGCGCCGTATCTTGATCAACTCCTGAACGTCGGCGAGGTCGCGCAATCGATGCGGCGCGGTCATGCCTGATGCGAGTTTCAACTCGATCAGCGTCTCGAGAGTCACTATTCGAATACCGTCTATCTCGATCGAGGCCTGTTCGGGGCGAGGAACAGCCACGGGCTTGGGCTTGCCGTCGCCGGGGTACTCGCCGCTGGTGATGACGTCAATGCTCACTCCGTCCACAGTTGAGCGGAGCCTCTTCCTGGCTCCCGGGAATTTCGGAGAGTATCCCAGACCGATCAACTCGCGATGGAAAGTGTCCAACGATTCGGCGGTCATCACGAGGTCAATATCCTCGGTGAATCGCTTGTACCCGTGTGCTATCAGAGCGATAGCACCGACAACCATATAGTCGATTCCGTGCTGTTCGAGGTTCCGGACCAACCTCACAAGAGTCTCATTGAGCTCACCCTGTCCCATAAAGAGCCGCAAGCCTTCCTGGTGGGTCTCGATAATTGAATGTACCTTCGATGATTCCCCAGGCGCGATTTCAGAACTCATCTTCATTGACTCTCGCATTCTACCGCGAGGATGACAACGATTCCAAATCAACCTCGGCTGCGCTGATTGTGAAACAATCGGCGGAATCTTGCACGCCTGCCCCGTACGGCTCATAACGAAGAAGAAGAGTCCGCGGGCACTGGCCAGCCGGATGTTCGGATAAAGCGTCACGGAACCCGCTTCGTAGTACAGGCCTCAGCCGGATGTTCGGATAAAGCATCACGGAACCCGCTTCGTAGTCCCGGCTTCAGCCGGAACGCTGGCTTCATGTGGAATCCAGGGTATTGAATAGACTCATCGCGGATTCCGGCTAAAGCCGGTACTACGCAACATCGGCACTGAAGTCTATCTCGACACCTTCTTCGCGCGCCCAGTCTTGGATGTAGTCGCGCCGGCGAATGCTTTCGTACGCGAACCATCGTTCTCGTTCTTTTGAGAAATTGCTAAGCGCGTCTCTGAATCGGTGAAATGGCCGGTTGCCTCGCAAGGCCCGCTGAAGGATATCTCGAATTCGCGAGTCAGCTACCTCGCCGGCGAAATCGGCCATGAACTGAAAAGCCTCGTTGGAGGGAATCTGCTCGATTGGAACATAACGATTTGATTCACTGGCGCCGGTGTTGTGAACGTTTTCTTCAATGCTCGCATCGCTCCCCTTGTGCTCTGCTTCGATTGATCCGGGAACCGCCGCTGGGTCGGCAACTGCCCCCTGATCACCGGCCACTGAACAATGCGAATATTCTTCCGGCAGCTCACCTAAGGCGCGAAGCACCTCGCGAGCGGTGGAGACCTCATCATGCATCCAGCCCGGCAGATCGGACAGGTCGTCGTCTTCGACCGCCTCCGCAGCCTCAGAGCTGTAGCTCAGCATGCGGCCGGTTTGTTTATCGAGCCAGTAGTGCCGGTCGTAGCTTGCGAGGAGAAACGCTTCTTCGAGATCGGAGTATGAAACTTTCGGCGACATGCGCAAATCGATTTTATTTATCAGTCAGCAATGCTGCTCGACATACGGTTATCCCTGTTTATCCTCTCTAGATTCCTATCGGTGTTGCGTATTTTTCTATTGTACGCAAGTCACGAGGTCTCTCAACCTCTGAGAGTATGAGGGACCGAGCGCTTCCGCCTCAAGGCGGTGCAACGAGCGCGCTACGCCTCGCCTTTGCCGACGAAGAAGTTCAGGTCCACCCATCTAGGCTCTGAACCAGCGGACCGGTCGGGCTGTCCGTCAGGCAAGAACGCTAGCGGTTTCATATACTGCACGTCGCGGTCAGCCGGAGTGCAGGCAAGCACCATCCCGGCCGTCATCATCTTGGTGCCGCCGGTGAAATCTGCAACAACGTCTTTCGAGGTGAGGCCGTATGACTTCGCCTCTGCGTAGACTTGCTCCACGCTTTGGAAGATGCTTTGAGGGTCTTCGGGATCGATGACTTTGATGTGTATCCTGGCGCGGTCCTGGTATTTTGCTTTGATTTCTCCGGCATTCTTCCAGGCGGACTGGAACGAGGGTTCCGGCGGGGTCTGCGGTTCGGTTGAAGTTATTAGCCAGCAGTGCTCCAGGGCGGGAA
>JBASRM010000313.1:0-25666 GCA_049273835.1 Blastocatellia bacterium
TACCGTAGACTGTCTAGTCTGCGGATGACTGAAACGCAGACTCGGTCTATAACGGATGTACCGTAGACTGTCTAGTCTGCGGATGACTGAAACGCGTCTATAAGGGATGTACCGTAGACTGTCTAGTCTGCGGACGACTGAAACAAGCCATTAAGTCTTAGGAATCAGAGCCTGACGAATCAAAGTTTCGAACACCTTGGATTTTGTCGCCGAGGATTCTCTTTGCAGTCTCCGCACAATCATCGTCGCCGCAATCAATAGCCAATACCACCAACCCGTCAGCGACTGCTTCGTTGTATTCCGCAAGGGGGCCGCGTCTCGCCAGTCGCGCCTCAAAAATCATTCTCGAAAGAGCCGCCAGTATGGATCCGAGCGCCGTTAGTTCGAAAACGATTATTCCAAAAGCCCAGGGCGTCACGATAGGCATTCCGCCGGTTATCAGGTCAACCCTCCGCGATGTCCAAACAGTCAGCGCCAGGGCAAAAGCCGCACCCATCAACCCACCGGCAATTGCGTACCCGCCGATGCGACTCTTGCGCCGGCCGCCTTCGAGCGGCTCAATGTGCAGCGGTTCGGCCGACATCACTGTGATCGCAGCTCGCGGTAGTCCTTGACGACAGAGCGAGTCAACGTCGCTTAACGCCTCCTCTGCCCCATCAATTACCGCGACGATTCGTGCGAACATACCCCTCCACTCAATTGGTCTCAGTCAGGGTGCTGGGAACCATACTGCTCGACGGCGAAGACTTGCCCTGAACTGCCGACCCTTCCTTGTATTCCCAGATCGCTATGATTGGAAAAAGTCTGACGAAAATCGAATACAATAAGACGAAGTAGCCAAAAGTCCCCGCCGTCAACGTCAACTCAACCCAGGTCGGGCTGTACGTTCCCCAGTTGAAAGTGAACCGCGGGTGAGCGAGCGTTGGCACGATGATCAAAAAGCGCTCGAACCACATCCCTATCACCACCAACATCGACGCGATCACTGTTCCGCTTATCGTTCTGAATCGTTTGAAGGCCAGAATCGGCGCCGGTATCAAGAAGCAGCAGAAGACCGTCCCCCAGAACAACGGCGAGTACGCGCCACTCATCTTCGAATGAAACACCGCCATCTCCTCGGGTTCGTTGCCATACCACGCAGTCAGGTATTCACCAAATGTGAAATAAAACCAGATCAGGCTCATCGTCAGCAGCAGGAGCCCGAGATTGTTGAAGTGAATGGGCCGTAAATACTCTTCGAGCCGGAACACTCGTCTGATCACCGCCATCGCGATGATCAGCGCGCCGATCCCGGAAAAGATTGCGCCCGCGACGAAGTACGGTCCGAACATCGTCGAGTGCCACATCGGACGAATCGTCATCGCGAAATCCCACGACACGATGGTGTGCACGGATACCGCAACAGGGATGATCACGACGGCCATCACACGCACGGCGCGTTCGAGGCGGTCCCACTGCAGCTCCGTTCCGCTCCAGCCCAGACTGAGAGCGCCGTATAAGCGACTTCGCAGCCCCCTCGTCTTGTCTCTCAACAGTGCGAGGTCGGGAATCAGCGGAAGGTATAAGTAAATGATAGAACCGAGTAGATATGTATTAATCGCGAAAAAGTCCCACGCTAGCGGTGATCGGAAATTCGGCCACAGACCTCGCTCGTTCGGATAAGGCACGAGCCAGTAGAAGAACTGCGGCCGGCCCAAATGAATAATCGGAAACAATGCACCGATCATCAGGGCGAAGACCGTGATGGCTTCTGCGCACCGAGTAACCGGCCGGCGCCACTCCGCTCCGGTGACTCGCAGGATGGCTGAGATCAACGTGCCGGCGTGGGAGATGCCGATCCAAAAAACAAAATTTGTGATATCGAGCGCCCAGAAGACAGGCCGGTTGATACCCCAAACTCCAAGCCCGCGGGTGAACTGGTAGCCGAGCGCGCCTATTGCGGCGAGAACCAACAGCCCGCTGACCGCCACCGTCAGGTACCAGCCTCGCCCGGGTTTGTTCACCGGCCCGAGCAGGTCGGAGTTGATCTTCGTGTTGGTGGATCGCCTGTCTTCCATCAATTCATTTCTTGCCAACGTTCTGAGTTCAAGCTTGCGGTCAATCACCCTTATTCAAATAGATGACTCTCGGCTTGGTGCCCAGGTCTTCGAGCAGTCGCGCCGCCCGATTGCTCTTTGATAAGCGCGAAACTTCGCTCGACGGATCTGCAATGTCGCCGAAGTACATAGCCTTTGTCTGACACGTCTGAACACAAGCTGGAACCACGTCGCCGTCGCGGACCTCCCGGCCTTCGTCTCTGGCCTTGTCTTCACCTTTGCGAATCCGCTGGATGCAGAAAGTACATTTCTCCATCACGCCGCGAGTGCGCACCGACACCTCCGGATTCAAAGCCTTATCCAGCGGCGCATCCCAGACCGGGTCGAAGAAATTAAAGAAACGCACCGTGTACGGACAATTGTTTGCACAGTAGCGAGTTCCTACACAGCGGTTGTAGACCTGGGCGTTCAAGCCTTCTTCTGTGTGGTAAGTCGCATAAACCGGGCAAACCGGTTCGCAAGGCGCTTCCTCGCAATGCTGGCAAAGCACCGGCATGAACTTGACCTTCACATCGGGGTATTCACCTTCGAAGTAGCGCTCGACCCGAATCCAGTTAATCGAGCGCCCTTTGGCGGCTTCGTTGGGTCCGACGGTTGGGATATTGTTCTCGACCCGGCAAGCGACTACACAGGCTTCGCAGCCGGTGCAGCGATCCAGATCGATCACCATTGCCCATTGAGGCTTTTGTTTCGCTTCTTCGCTCATCTAACTTCCGGTCGAGACTTCAAGCGGTCTTGTCCATCATTGAACTCGACACACTTATCGCCTCTTCTCCATCCGTTCCTGAAGGTCGGTACCGAATCGAATGAGATTGGATTTGTCGCCGACCCTTGCCACCTTTGCGTGGACAGTTTCGCTATGTCCAGGATTTAACAAGGCCGGGTTTACGCCTCGGGTCGCGCCGTATCGCCCATAAGCCGCGTGCCCCTGACCATAAGGCATCGCGATCACATCAGGCCGAATCGCCGGATAAGCAATCGCGGGCACGCGCACTGACCCATGCTCGGTGCTGACTTCGACGAGGTCTCCATCGGAAATTCCTAGCGAGTCAGCCGTGTTCGGATTGATCTCCACCCAGCTTCCCCAAATCACACTGGTCATTGGATCGGGCAGTTCCTGAAGACTCGGCAAGTTAGCCTGCTCGCCAAAACCTATCGCCGAGTGTTCGAAGAGAATCAACGAAAACGGATACTCCGGATCTGCTGGTTCGGAAAGAACGTGACGCACCTTTGGCAGGTTCGGGTTGGGCGATTTGTCCTGAACCCCGGACCACTCCCCCGACCACACCCCTCGCTCCGAGAGAGTTATGAAGAACTCTTCAGGAGACTCGGCGCTGATTGAGCCGCCGGTTCTGGGAAGCGCCGCTATCGACTGTTTCACAACCTCTTCCGCTGACTTGATCGGAGCGACGCCCCCTAATGCCTCAACCAGCGCTAGCAGAACATCCGCTGTCTGCTTCGTATTAAGCTCCGGATTGATTATCGGTCTAGTCAAGTTTACCGCCACTCCTTTTGTGCCCAACTGAACGGCTCCGATGTCCCATCTCTCGAGATAGCTGTGATCGGGCAGGATCATGTCCGACAATTGCGCAGTCTCATCCAGGAATGACGAGAGGCTGGCAATAAAGGGAACGGCTTTGAGCTTTTCGACAGTCGCGGGGTGCGTATGAACAGGATTGACTTGATGTAGCAAAAGCATCTCGAATGCGCCGATCGTTTCACTCAGTGATCGAAGTTCCCATAACGGTGACTTGCCGGCAGTTGCCCGCATCGTTGCGAACGGATCCGGCTTTGCGCCTTCATTCAACAGCACGCCCCCGGGCTTGTTCAGATTTCCAACCATTACATTGAGGTGGTTGATCGTTCGAAGATCGGCTCCATAGTGTCCAATAGCAAGCGGTCGATCAGCGGCGGCAAACTCTCGGGCGATCGCCACCAATTTCTCAGCCGGTATGCCTATCTCGTCTCCAATCATCTCGGGTGCGTAAGAGTTCAGCGGATCAAAAAGGAAATCCGGCGGCGAGGCATTCTTAACCAGGCCCTCTCGAGTCATCACTTGCATTATTGTCAGTGCGACGAGGTTCATTTTCGCGGCTGGTAACCACTCGTCCGCATTTGCGCCCGTCAGTGACATTCGAGGCTCAACCTGAACAAACCTTCCTCGGCGTCGATTAGCACTGCGACGAAACTCGCCGTATGCTAACGAATACATGACCGGTGATTGCCAGTTCTCCAGAAACCGGGCTCCAAAAGACAGCAGATATGATGCGTTAGCAATATCAAAAACAGGCTCTCCCGGAGCGGCATAGACAGCCTCGTAAGCTGATCTGGCCTCGCTTGCGGATACGTCTGAGCGAACCAGAATCATCGACTTCACAAGTCCGCTGAGTGACTCTGCTGCCAGTCCCGTAACGCCCTGCGGGTTGTTGGTGACAAAGCAGAGTTTCGCCCAGTCCTTCGATCCGGCCTGGTCCGTTACCAGCATGCCTTGGATCCGATCCGCGAGCGTCTTAATCGCTTCGTCCCAGGTAATCTCTTCCCACTTCCCTTCACCGCGTTCGCCGACTCGTTTCATCGGAGCCTTGATGCGGTCCGGGTTGTATAGAACTTCAAGTCCCGCCTGACCTCGTGCGCACAACGCACCGCGATTCACAGGATGCAGCGGGTTGCCTTCAATCTTATTGGCTTTGTGCTCACGAGTGCGGACGACGATGCCGCAACCGGCGGGGCACATTTCGCAGGTGCTCGCTTTCCAATAGTCGAGTCCCGGCACGAAATCTTCGTCAGGAATAAAGGCAGGGATGAGCTTCTCTTCCGGATGCCCGCACGCTGACAGCAGAGAAGCGCTCGTGGCTCCGATGCCGCTCAGAATTATGAATTGGCGCCGTTTCATTCTATCCCGGTTCCTAGTTTCTGGTTTCTAGTTTCTGGTTCCTCTGCGACGGTGATTCCCCCGAATCAGAGACCCCAAACAACAAACCGGAAACCTTTCTATCGATGACAGACGTAACAATCCACACTCACGCTTCGTGAACGGTGGCAGTCGATGCACCATCCCATAGTCTGGTTCACTTCGCGGCGCACTCGATGCATCTGCCCGATGTCTCCGTGACAAGTGGTGCATTCGAGCCCCGCGCGAATGTGTGGCTTGTGCGTGTAGAAAGCGTTCGCCTCAGGTTCAAACCAAAAAACGCGCCGCCAGGGAGGCTGCTCTTTTCGTTCGGCGAAAGCCGCGAGTTTCTGTATCTCGGGCGCGTCAGCTCTTTCACTCTGGTGACATCCCATGCACGTATCAACATTCGGAATAGTCGCGTGGGAAGACTTGTCCGCGTGTTCGTGACAAAAGGTACACTCAAGCTGCGGGCCGTCTCCTTTGGTCACGTGCTGCCAATGATCGAACTCGATGGGCTGCAGCGGAGCTTCAGGTTTGGCCGATGTGCGCAACAGCACAAGCCCGATCACTGAGATCGCAACAATCACGGCCATCAAGGATTTGATCGCTCTTCTCATGAGTCAGGCCAGAACTGCGATATCAAATCCCGCCTGATGCCGCAGCGCTGAAGGCTCGAGGAGGGAAGTCGGTGATTATACAGATAATGCTCGCGGTGCAAAAACATTCTTGCTGGAGTTCGTGGAATCACCGTCGGTCGGCGGAGCTCAGTACATCACGCCGCCCTTCGGGAAATCGGGGTTCATCCGCGATTCGAGGCGATGAAGGTCCGCGGTGAATTTGAATTGAGTCTTCGTGGTGATTGGATTGCGCTCGCACCTTAATATTTCTTTTGCAGCTTTACTCCGCTGTAGTATTTCTGAAGAATTGCCGTGTATGAGTAGCCTTCTTTTGCAAGGCCGTAAGCCCCGATCTGACACATCCCTACTCCATGTCCCCAGCCCCGTCCGGTAAACACAAACGCAATGACCCGGCCGAGCGAATCTATCTCGCGATCGACTACGAAGAGATATTCCTTCAGCCCGAGCACCGCGCGAATCTGAGGCCGCCGCAATGTTGTGTGACCCTCATCGCCAGTCACCTCAACCTCCGTGACACGGCTGGAAGAACTGAACGCGACAGGTTCGACGAGCTCGGGCCGGCCGAGGTTCACTCCCGCGCGACCCAGACGCTGCCGCAATTCTTCCACAGTGAGACGCTCTTGCCATTGCGCCACGCTCGAGAACCGGTCGCTTGAAGCGCCACGCTCTGATATTGAAGCTTCGAGAAAATCCACTCGTCCGTCAGTACTCAAATGGTAGGTGATGCGTTCGCCGCCTATTAACGCCAGACGATCAACCGCGTAGCTCTCGCCGCCGATATTTCGAAACAACCAAGCGCCTTCTCCCACCTCCAGGCTGTTCTTTTGGGAACTTCGGCTCGAGTCATTTTGTGAAATCATCTTTGGGGAAGACCCATCTTGAGCCGTGAGCTTGGTGGATTTGCTTTCGCGGCCATCGTCTTTCTGCGAGCCTGCCGGTTTCGGCGTGGTTTCGCGTCGCTCACCTCCCGTCACATTTAGCGTAGTGTAGCGCGATTCCTGCGGGCGCGATGGTGTCGCGCCGCTCAACAAAGTCTTCGGGGCCTGCGGGGCCTGCGTCGCCACAATCAATCGACCTTTCTCTGAGGGCGCCGCGATTCCAGGCCTGAGTTCCGGATTCTGAAATCTGAAATCTGAGATCTGAGCCTTGATTGATTTCAAAGTCAACGCGCGAGCGAGAGTTTCGAACGCTTGTCCCCGCGTGATCGTGGTTTGACCGTCGAGAGCGGCATCGGCCGGCGGGCGAAGTATCCCGTCTCTCAACAACATTGCAACTTCCGCTCGAGCCTCGGCTGGGAAGTGCTCCAAACGAATCCCGCCCAGCACATAGTCGACGTCCGCAGGAGCCAGCAACGTGTTTGCGCGGCCCGCGCCGTAAAATGAGGCGGCAACCAGCCGGGTGAATTCAGCCAGCCGAGTCACGTCTCCCGAGTTGAAACCGGGCTGATTTTTTTGAGCAAGCCGGGCCGATTGATTCATCCAGGTTCTCAGTTCATCTCGACCGGGCGCACTGCGCAAGTAGGAACTCGCCAATCGGCGCGGCAGCGAAAACCCGAGCACGGAAAGCAGCGCAACTTCGCGGGCGATCGAACGGCCATCAACCCCCTCCAGGGTCTCGCGTGCTCGCCTGGTTGTGATGTCGCGCTCAGCGATCAACTGATTGTCGGGAGAACATGCAACCGCGCGCAAATAAGGGACCGGCTTGCCACCAAAGACCTCTTCATTGTTTTCGGTGCGCCCGCCGCAGTTAGCCGTGTACAAGGCCTCGATGGGGGCGAGCTTTCCATCCTCATTTGCATAAGCCACCACAATGCCGCGCGTCTCCTCGATTGCGCGATTGGTCAATGCGCGTTCTGAGGAGAGCCCGCCATAAACCTGAGCGCGAGTGTCGTCGACCAGATCGAATCCTTCCTCGCGATGCTGGCCCACGCGCGCAAGCGCGTAACTGCGCGCGGCAATCGCTTGGGCCTTAAGCGCTTCGATCTCAGGATAAACGCTTGGGGAAAGCTCCATTGGCACCACGCCGCGAAGATATTGTTCAAGTGGCAACACATTCACTACGTTGATGCGGCTGCGCGGATTCAGAACCAGGTGGATCTCGCCTCGATAGTCCTTGCCGCCAACTCGGATGGCCCCCGGCATGTTGCTATCGGATTCAGCGTTGCCTCTTTCGCTTTGACTTAGCTTCGGGCTGCGTGTCCTTACGTCAGACCGATCAGTTTCATGCGCGCCGGTTCGGTTCTCTCGAGACGAAACGTCGACCATCTGTTCACGATTCAGATTCGAGGATTTGGTTAATGGAGAAATGATCAACTCATCGCCGCTTGAAGCGGCCAACCGGTCGGCGGCTAAGGCCGCCATCTCGACGGTAGCGTACTCAGGCCTTAGGATCGCGCGTTCACCGCCCGCATAAGTGGGTTGGGCGGTGTACTTCGCTGTTCGAGAGGTCGCGGCCTTAACGGATTCCGAAGCAAGCTTTTCTGGTTTCCTGTCTTCCACCACGCGAGCCTCATCGTAACCGGCTTTGCGCAGCCGTTCGGCCATTCGCGTTGCATCGCTTCGATCTCTGAACTGGCCTATAAGCACCGCAAAATCTTTTTGCTTCTCGTCGAAGGATGTGCTGACCGGCTCGAAAAACTTTTTATTCAGTTCGTCCGCGAGCTTTCGCGCAGCGCGGGCATCGTCGGAAGTTCCGGCGCTAACGTGGTAAACCGCCGCTTTGGAATCGCGCAACGCATCTCTTTCGGCGCGGTGACGCAATTCGACGCGAAGCGACCCGGTTGCGATCCATTTGCCTTCCTCAAAGGTCTTTTCGGCCCTGTTCACAATAAGACCGGATGGACAGCTTAGCGCGACGGAGGCGACGTCGGTCATCAACGCGACGCGAATGATCGGCCCCTCGGGCGAGGCGTTAGCGGCGGCATTGGTCTTCGGTTCTACTCTGCGAGGCCTGCTCAATCCATCATCCCCGGCCTGTGTCGTATTCCTGTCCAGTGATGGTGAATACTGTCTTTGTGACTGCATCCCAGCCGCAAATACACTCGGACCGACAGACGGACCGATCTGGCTCCAGCCTGTCATTGAGAGCGCCAACGCCAACGCCAACGCCAGACGGCGACCGGGCCGTCTGCATCTATTATGAGTTTTCATAACGGTACTACAGCGGGAAGAAATAGACCGTAACCGTAAAGGTGATCGAGTTGCCTGCTGCTAGGGGGAATCCTTCGAAGGGGCTTGCTGTATATATAGCTTGTCGAGCGTAATCGTCAAGCACGGGATAACCGCTCGAGCGACTCAAACGCGTCGACACGATCTGTCCATCCTGTTTGATGACCAGACCAAACTCCGCCGAGACCTTGTCGCGCAAAACATCTTTTATCCATTCTCGCGGCATGATCCGTTCGTTCGCTTTTCTGATTTTCGCCCTCACCAATGCCATGTACTGGCCCTCGGCTGCTGCCAGCCCAAGAGCACTCGACTCGACACTGGTGCTTCGGCGCGAGCCTGCCGGAGCGGCTGCCGAACTCCCGGAACCGGGCGCGCTTTGGTCTTGCTTGGGGGAAGGCGCGGGCGGAACGGGCGCCGCGGGCGTCGGAGGAGCCTGGGCCAGCAACGCCTCGTCAAATTGTGGGATGCGATTCGCCTGTATCGAGGACGTCGCCGGAGGACCCGTTTGAGAAACCGTCGCTCCCAAGCGATCCCGATCACGTCGTGCGCGAGAAGCCCTCAGTTGCTTTTCGATCACGTCCGACGAAGGAAGGCGTCCGCCGTGTCCGCGCTGCTCGGCCGGCTTCGGAGATCGTGGGATCAGGTGCAAGTCGTCGGCGTTGGCTGGGTCAAACTTCAGCCGGCTGAGGTCCGCGCGCTCGAGAGGCTCGGGCGAGGTTCGAAGAGGTGTCTGGTTCGCAGGAGGAGCAATTTCGATCAGCGTGACCACCGAAACCGGGCGCCGGCCGCTTGCGATCGCCTGCATCATCGCCCACGAGTCGAGCTTGATCAGCGCTGCATAGAAAACTATGTGCACGACAACCGACGCCGAAAGAAGAAAAGTGAATCTACGGTTGCTTCCAAGCCTGGACCGCAGTGAGGCAAGCGGACCTGCATCACTGCGCTGGTCATCTATGTATCGGTCTAAAGTCTTAAGCACTGCTTTAAACGTTTCCGTTTCGAGTTTCTGGTTTCTGGTTTCTGGTTAACCTTGTCGAAACAGCCGATCGAGGGCCAAGACTAGAACCAGAAACTGCGCTTACTCCCTGAAACCAGAAAACTCTCAACCCAACCAAAACTAGAAACCAGAAACCAGAAACCACGAACGCCTTCCCCCGTCCCGACGCTGGAAACGGTTTCAACTAGAAACTGTTTCTACTCCGAGCTCGTTGAATCGACGCCGTATCTCTCGCATATCAAACGCCTCAACGCGCGGATGCACTCGATTTGTGAGCAGGACCAACACCCGGCGTTTGTGCGGATCAATCCATATGCTTGTTCCAGTGAACCCGTTGTGACCAAACGCCGTCGCCGGCAGCGCGGGTCCGGCCGAGCAGTCTGGCGTTTCGGCTATGATCCAGGCAATCGATCTTGAGGTCGCACAATCCGGCGTTAGATTGTCGCTAAACAGTTTGAGCGATTCCGATCTTAACAGCTCGCTGCCGGGCAAAAACTGGTTTGCCATCCGAAACACTTCGCGCGCGGTCGAGAACAATCCCGCGTGTCCGGCTACACCGCCCATAAAATGCGCGTTCCCGTCGTGCACCTCACCCCAGATCACGTCCGTGCGCCACCTTCGACTTGAAGGCACCGGCGAAGCGTCGCCCAGAGAGAGTTCAAGCAGCGAGGCAGCGTGGTCGTCCGCAGCGAACCGAACCGGAGTATCAAACCCCATCAACCGCCGCCGCGCGGTCACGTCCGCAACCGCATTCGCGAGCTCAAAGGCCTGGCCGTGCTCGGATGCTGCAATCTGCCGCCGCAATTCCTTCGGCGGGTTAAACATCGTCCGGTTAAGCTTGAGAGGATCGAATATCTCCTGTCTTGCCAAACTGTCGAACTGCTCGCCGGTGATGCGCTCCAACACAAATCCCAAAAGAATATAGTTAAGGTCGCTGTAGATCACTTCATTATGGGTCTGGGTGGGGCGGGGCTCGAGCAGAATGCGAGCGATCGCCGCGGGAACTTCTGCACGCGTTTGTGTTTCGAGGTATAGCGGGCGCCAGTTTGGAAGACCCGAGGTGTGAGTCAGCAACCGGATCAGCGTGATTCCGTCGTGCCGTTCAAACTCTGTGAGGTAGCTCCCCAGCGGCGCATTCAAATCTAAAAGGCCGCGCTCTGCAGATCTAACTATCAGTAGGGAGGTAACCAGCGGCTTGGTGAGCGAAGCCAGATCGTAAATCGTATCCAGGGTAGCCGGTATGCGCTCGGGCTCTACAACTGCACAGCCCAGAGCATCCTCGGCGATGGGTCGTTGATTCTCGCCAACTAAGTATTGCGCGCTTGGAAACGAGCCTCGTGCAATCTCAGATTGCAGGTAATTGGAAATGATTTCGGAACGGTCAGCCATTTTGGTTTCTAAACATTCACCGGTCTGAACTGGTGAGATTATAGCGTTGGGGAGCGATGGTTGAGAAGCAGTTGTGTTGGTGACGCTGCATCGACGCTAGACCAATAACCGTGACTCTAACTGCTACACAGGCTAAGCCTATGCCGTATCACCGCGTCAGCTTGAAGTTGAATCCTCGCTGGCGCGCTGCTTCATAAAGCAGTATCGCAGCGGCTGAGGCTACGTTGAGCGATTGCACTCCCTCAGTCATGGGGATGTGTACAAACTCGTTGGCTGCTCCCTGCGCGCCCGCCGAAAGCCCGGTTGCTTCGCGCCCGAGAATCAGAGCAATAGGGACGGTCATATCCACCTCGGTACAAACTTTGACTGCTTCGACACGCGTCACGTCTTCGATTACACCTTGCGATCGAGGCGGGGCGGGACTGGAGGCGACAATCTTAATGTTGTGCGTGCGACAGCGGGCGGCGATATCCTTGCGCTGCGCGCCTGTGACCAGCGGCAATCGGAGCGCTGATCCCATCGAAGCGCGAATGGCCTTGTCGCTGAATGGGTCCACAGTGTAGCGAGTGGTGATGAGCCCGCTTGCGCCGGTAGCTTCCGCAGTTCGGATGATCGTTCCAAGGTTCCCCGGGTCCTGAAGCTCGTCGGCGATAACCAAAAGATCAGGAGTTCCCGCGAACATGTCGTCGAGATCCAGATAGGGCCGGCTGACGATCGCGGCGACACCCTGCGGAGTCTTTGTGTCGGTGATGGCTTCCATCACCTGTTTGGAAACAAGAGCGCCGCGGCACTGCACTCGCCGCAGAGAATCGAGCAAAGCCGCGCCGTGTTCACTGGATGCCAGTTCGGCGGTAAACGCAACGCTTTCGAACCGGGCGCCCGTACTGAGCGCATCCTCGATCAGGCGAACACCTTCCAGAAAAACGTGATGTCGCTCACCGATCCCGCGAACTCGCCGGAAGCGCTTAACGAGTGGGTTCTGCCGGCTGGTAATCTTTTCAACGAGCATGGCGGTAAGAGGGTTGCGCGTTCTGGGAAAAGAGTGAAGGACAAATTGAGGTATCATCGATCCAACCCCTGACACCCAACATCCATCCCGAAATGAACAGGTACATTGCCCAGCTTTCGACAGCGAAAGGGGGAAAACCAAGATAACCAAGCACAGGCATCTCGAATACTTTCAGATTCCCAAGATAAGGAACGGTGTACGTCCACTTCGTCAAAGCCCAATAGTTCCAAAACTCCCACAACACTCCACAAACGGCTCCACTTGCAAGTAAAGCCAAGAGCCGCCGATAGTTCCCGCGCCTGAGGTCGCCGGTGATCGAAGGCCACCCGCGAAGCGCGTTCATCGGATCGAGCACCAAAATCAATCCAAGCCAAATCAGCGGTACCAGCCACGGCGAGATCAACACAAGCGGCAGAGCGGCACCAACGAAGCCCACAGCGATAATCAGATACAGCGATCTGTTCGACAGTTTAATGGCGCGCGCAAACCTGACCTTGCTGAACAGCGTGGCGTGGAAAAGTTCCGCAGTCTCGAAAAGCGCTGGAGAAATTGTGGCGAACGCCCAGTCGTAGCCCAACCGCCGTAGAAACAGATTCGGCTCCAGATTATGATAGTGCCACCAGAGTTCAAGATCGGATCGCCAGAAGCGCGGCGCGTTGTAGAGCTCAAACACCCACCAACTCGCGATTGAGACCACCGCAATGATGACGAACTCCGCGCGAGCGGTGACCAACAGCGAGTGGCCCTTCACCTTGTACACCAGCGCATCAACGAACAAAATGTACCCGGTCCACACGATCGGAGTGAACCACTCGCCGACGATTTGATTGCCCGAAAAGAGAAGCGTTTCAGCGACCAGGATGATCAGTAGGCCGGCGACTCCGTGAAGCTTGAGGGCCAAACGGCGGCTGCCGGTTCTTTCAAGAGTAACCATCCGGCAAAGTATACTACAGCTCAGGGCACCGCCATCGCGGGCTCAACTTGTTTGGTTGTTCGACCGCACTCGCGCGCAGATCTGATCAGCTTTTGTCGCCTACCTTGACAAGCCGCCGCGCAGAGCTATCCTATCCTTTAGCCATGGACTTGCATTCTGCGCCATCATTGCCGGGAGACTCCAGCCGAAGCTCATAAAAGAGCGGATGGGAATCACCAGAACTCCAACACGCGTTAGAGTCGTCGTCGCCACGTCGGTGATGCTGTCGTTTATCTCCTTCTGGCGAGCGGCGGCCATCGTACTCAACGACCTGGGTTCCTCCGCATTCTACGCCGGCGGTATGGCCGAACAGTACATCGGTAAAGCGGCGCCCTGGTTCATCTTAGGCGTAATGTTGTTTAGCGCCGCTGTTCGCATGGTTTACATCGAATCATCGTCGATGTTCACCAGGGGCGGCGTTTACCGAGTGGTAAAGGAGGCGCTCGGCGGGACGATGGCCAAGCTCAGCGTCTCCGCCTTGATCTTTGATTTCATTTTGACTGGGCCGATCTCTGGGGTCACCGCCGGACAGTACATCGTCGGGCTGATTGCCAGTACGATGTCTTACTTCGGCTATTCGTGGGCGCCTTCGACTGAGACCGCCAACTACCTGGCGGCGGTAGTCGCAGTGTTTGCCACCATGTACTTTTGGCGGCGCAACCTCAAAGGGGTTCACGAATCCAGCGACGACGCGATGCGCATCATGTACATCACCACGGTGATGGTCGTGATAATGATCCTGTGGGGCGGCCTGACCCTGGTGATGCGTGGTGGTCACATGCCGCCGTCGCCGACTCCATCAAACCTCAGTTTTTCCGGTCATCCTGAAAGCGCGCTCGGCTGGCTTCAAAATTTGCCCTGGTTTGTATCAAGCGGCGACCGCTACAAGATCGCAGAGACCGCTCCAAGCATCATCGGGCTAATTGGAATCCTGATCGCCTTCGGCCATTCCGTGCTGGCTATGAGCGGCGAAGAGACGCTGGCACAGGTAAACCGGGAACTCGAGCATCCCAAGCTCAAGAACCTGATGCGAGCCGGCGTAGTGATCTTTATTTATTCAGTGCTGTTCACCTCGCTGGTTTCGTTCTTTGCGGTAGCGATCATTCCGGACGATCAGCGGCCCCGGTATCTCACCAATCTGATTTCCGGGCTCGCGATGAACTTCGTAGGTCCAGTGACCTTGCGGCTGCTGTTCCAGGGATTCGTTGTGATCGTGGGATTCCTCATGTTGTCTGGAGCGGTCAATACGGCGATTCTAGGCTCAAACGGAGTGCTGAATCGGGTTTCTGAGGATGGCGTACTGACAGACTGGTTCCGCGCGCCCCATAAAAAGTACGGAACGACCTATCGAACTATCAACCTGATTGCGATTCTTCAGATCATAACGATCGTCGCCTCGCGAGGAGACACTCTCGTACTCGGAGAGGCTTACGCGTTTGGAGTGATTTGGAGCTTCTCGTTTAATGCGATTGCCACGGTGGTGTTGCGCTTCAAACGGCCGGAGGAGCGCGAGTTCAAGGTGCCTGGAAATATTCGCGTCGGCAATATCGAGATTCCGATCGGACTGCTCACGATCGCATTGATTTTGGTGTCGATTGCGATGACTAATTTGCTCACCAAAAAAATTGCGACGATATCCGGTATCTTGTTTACGATAGCCTTCTTTGTGACCTTCACCGTGTCCGAGCGCATCAACCGGCGCAAACTCGATCTGACGGCTTCAAAGCTTGATCAGTTCCAGTTACAACACAGCGAAACGATCGATCTTCAGGCCGTCGGGGCGCGGCCCGGGAATGTACTGGTTGGCGTGCGGGACTACAACACGCTTTTGCATCTGGAGCACGTGCTCGATCACACTAACACTGACGAGCAGGACATCGTGGTGCAGACGATTCGATTGATCACAGGTCCCGGCGGCGGCGAGCGCGACCTTCATGACGAGACGCTGTTCACCGAATACGAGCAACGGCTGTTCACCCGCGTCGTCTCGCTCGCGGAAAAACATGGCAGGCCTGTCGAGTTAGTAATTGTTCCGGCAACCAATGTGTTTGACGCTGTGGCCCAGACGGCGCTGCGGCTGGATTCGGCGGTGTTGGTTGCCGGGCTGTCCTCGAAGATGACAGCGCAAGAACAAGCTCGCGAGCTTGGCCGGGCGTGGGAGCGGTTGCCGGAAAAGCCGCGCAGACAGGTGACCTTCAAGGTGATCGAGCCCAACGGCGTCGAGCACGTCTTCTATCTCGGAGCGCACCCGCCGCACCTCACAGAAGAGGACGTCAATCTGATTCACAAACTTTGGGTTCAGGTGAGCAGCATTCCGAGCCGACGCAAAGTGCATCATCGAGATGTCGTCAGAGTGGCGCTCGACAGACTCGAACGCGACCTCCGGGGAAATACCGACGTAATGCTGGACTTTTACAACCTCGAACACAGAGAATCAAATGGCAAGTCCGGCGCTCAGAAGAGAAAGTGAATTCTTCCGGCGCCGCGACAACAGAAGCTTGTTGATCAATGTCAGTTCCAATCGATCCACCAAGATTCGGAAGCACAAATCAGGCGACAACCACCGAGAACATCGACGCCTCCCGCTCAAGGCGGCCGCGCGCGAAGACGCCCGGCGAACTTGATGTACTTCGTAATCGTGTTTACAGTTTGAGCAAACTATCGAAGTACCGGCTGCTTGATCGATGGATAATTCGCATAGCCGATCTTTCTTTCTATTGCCTGATTCGGTTAGTCTGCTCGACGCTGCGATGGGAAGTTAAAGGCCGCGAGCATCTGGACTCGATTCTGGCGAGCGGACACCTGCCGATCTTTACCTTCTGGCACACGTGCATCCTGAGCGCCACCTGGTTTTGGCGCAACCGGGGCATCGTGGTTATGTCCAGCACCAGCCGTGACGCGGAATACACCGGTCGGGTGATCAAACGCTTCGGCTACGGTACGGCGCGTGGATCTTCGACTCGAGGCGGAGGGCGCGCTCTGGCCGGGATGGCCGAGTGTTTGGAAAATGGAATGGAGACGGCTTTTACGATTGACGGGCCGCGGGGTCCCGCTTACGTAGCAAAACCTGGGGCGGTCACGCTCGCCCGTCACACCGGACAGGCGATACTGCCGTTTCACATCGTCGCTCGAAGGTATCTCGAGCTTCCAAGCTGGGACCGCTTGCAGATACCGTTGCCGTTCACACGAACCGCAGTATTGATCGCCGAGCCAATCTACGTCCCACGAGACTCGGCAAGCGCAGACGTTTCCGCCAGCCAGGTCGCGGTCCAGTCAGCTCTCGACGGGTTGCGCTCGGAAGGCGAGATCTGGAGGACACCTCGAAACACGCGACGCTAAGAGCTCGTCGCCATTTGTCCTGCGTCCTTCGCGCCTTGCCCTCTGGTTCCCGCGTGGCAGAACCCGCGGGTCGAGGCTTTCACGAAATTCACCAGGTGAGCGACAAGCGGGTCGTCGAAATGAGCAAGGCGGCCAAGCGCATCATCGAGCGAAATTCCAGAGCGCAGTAAAAGGCGGTACGCTTCCTTTAGGGACTTGATCTCACTTGATTTGAAGCCTGCTCTTCGAAGCCCAATCACGTTTAGCCCGCGTGCGCGTCCCGGCACGCCGTCGGTTATGACAAACGGCAAGCAGTCCTGAACGATTTTTGAATTTCCCCCGATCATCGCAAGTCGGCCAAGACGGCAGCATTGGTGCACCACCACTCCGCCTGAAATAAAGGCCTGATCTTCAACGTCGACATTGCCTGCAAGCGCGACGTTGTTAGCGATGATCACCGCATCTCCCATCCTGCAATTGTGGGCCACGTGAGCGTTGGCCATAATGAAACAGTTTGAGCCGACGACGGTTGCGGACTCTGGTTGAGTACCTCGATGCATGGTCACGCCCTCGCGGATCCGATTGTTTGACCCGATGCGAAGATAGCTTCTGCAATTCACAAAACTGACGTCTTGAGGATCCCCGCCCAGCACCGCTCCTTCGTAGACTATGTTGGCTGGCCCGAGTGTTGTGAATCTCTTGATCACGGCGCCGGCGCGAATGTCGCTGTCTGCACCGATGTCTGTAACCGGCTCTATTACAGCGTAAGGTCCGATACAGACATTGGCGCCGAGCGTCGCACCGGGGTCAACAATTGCTGTCGGGTGAATCTCCATGAGCGGTGATACTACCACGAAGTAGAACCGCTTTGGGTAATGCGGAGTGTTGAGTCGTGCAGATGGTATCGGTGCGCCGGTTTGGTTACCCTCTTGGGAGAATACTGTTGCCCTTTACAAGGTCTTGTCGTATCTTGGACGCACCGCACCCCTGGCGGGATTCCGCGACAGTTTGCCCCTATCTCCATAATAGAACCCTCAAAACAAACGCTTCATTCTTCGACATAGAGCTCGCGTTTCAGGAGACCAGGGATGAGCTTCTTCGACCTACAGCCGATCCTCGACAAAATGCTTTCGGTAGCCGACAACATATCGGATTTGAACTTCTCCGTGGGCCGGCCTCCGCAGGTCGAAATCAATGGAAGGCTTACTCCGGTTGAAATCAAAGGACTGCGAAACCTGGCGCCTTATCAGACTGAGATAATCGCGATGTCGCTGTTGGAGGGAAACACTGATGCTGCGCGGCGCTTCATTCAAACCGGGTCTGCTGATATTGGCTACGCGATTCCGAGCAAGGCGCGCTTTCGAGTCAACGTCTTCAAGCAGCGAAGCTCGATCTCTGTGGTGATGCGGGTGATCCCTACCAATATTCCTACCATTGAAAGCCTCGCGCTGCCCACGCAGCTAGGCGAAATATCGCAATTGAAGAACGGGATCGTGCTTCTGACCGGCCCAACCGGGTCGGGGAAGACCTCCACCCTGGCGGCCATCATTGACAAGATAAACACAGAACATAGCTACCACATCGTCACGATCGAAGACCCAATAGAATTCCTGCACCAGCACAAGAAATCCACTATCAACCAGCGCGAGCTGGGAACCGATACGCCGGCATTCGCGCTCGGACTCAGAGCGGCGCTCCGGCAGGCACCGAAGGTGATCCTTGTCGGGGAGATGCGCGATATGGAGACAACCGAGATTGCCCTGGAAGCTTCTGAGACGGGGCATCTGGTGCTCTCGACATTACACACGACAGATGCTTCAAAAACGGTTAACAGAATCATCGGGATTTATCCGAAATCTGAAGAGCATGTGATACGGACTCGATTGGCGCAAGCATTCCGCTACATCGTGTCGCAGCGACTTATTCCGCGGGCTGACGGAAACGGAAGAATCGCCGCGGTCGAAATACTCAAGGCGACTCCGCGCTCGCGCGAGTACATTGAGATGGGTGAGAGCGAAGGGAAGACGCTGCTGGAGGCCATGAACGATGGTGAGCTCGAGGGCATGCAGCATTTTGATTTGGTGATCGAACGAATGATCCGCAGTCAGGTGATTACTCAAGAAGACGGGCTTGCCTTCGCGACCAACCCGTCGAATTTGTTGCTGCGGCTGTCGGGGCTGGGTACATCGGATGATATGTTGAGCCGGCGCGAAGAGCGCAGCTATATCCCGGGCCGAGTGCCCGACCAGACACGACAGCGTGTTGTCGAGAGAGTTGATAGATAAGGTCCCTGCGGACCCTACAATCAGTTCCAAGGACCAAACCGAGGAGAAAGCAGAAATGATAGCCAATTGCCCGCAATGTGCAATGAGTCTCACCTTCGATGATACTCGGCTGCCGACTGAACCATTCAATGTGCTGTGTCCTCGTTGCCGGCAATCAGTGACTATCATGCCGCCTCCCAAGCAGGAACCTCGCCTGCCTGGACTTACCGGGCCGCTCGATGCGGTAACGGCGTCGGATTCTGATCCGCAGGACCCTCTGCGCGCCCTGGCTGATTTGCTGCTTTCGGGGCTGAAGGAGGCGCCGCCAAAGGTCCCTGATGCAAAAAAATGGCAGCGCCGGCGAGTACTACTCTGCTTGGACGACGCGAACATGAGGGAGATTCTTCGCGGGGCGCTCGAACCCTCTCGGTACGAAATGTTTTCAGCGGACTTCGCGCCGGAGGCGATTGAGATACTCCACGAGTCGCGCGCCGAGGTAATCGTACTCAGTCCGACTTTCGACCCGGAGCACCAGGGTGGCGCCGCAATGATGCAGTACGTCAACAGCTTGACCCCGCAGGTTCGCCGGCGCACCTACGTCGTTCTTGTATCGCAACAACTCCGCACGCTCGATACCTACCTGGCATTCGCCAACGGCGTCAATCTGACCCTGCATCCAGAGGACGTCTCATCCTTCCAATCGGTCTTCGAAAGAAGTGTGCGGGATTTCAATGAGCTCTATCGCCCGTTGAACCAAGCAAGCTCGCTCGCTCCATTCTAATTGGCTGGTTTCGTTCCGCTGGTGCCGGCAGCAATTGACACGATTAAACCTTTCTCGATAGTCTCTTCGGGTGTTGTCATGCGCCCGTAGCTCAATTGGATAGAGCACCAGACTTCGGATCTGGGGGTTACAGGTTCAAGTCCTGTCGGGCGTATCCCGTCCTACTTAACGACTCCACCTCACCGGCTGGTACGCGTACACGTTTGTACCAGTATCCTTTCGATAAGCAGTTCTGAAGGAGATTTGGCGCTTAGGAAGGTGCTTGAAAGACAAAACTTCTTGACTCGGAATAACCAAGCGAATATGATGATGCGGTGCGCCGGGTCGTCTAATCGACAAGCCCCCTTGAACATTCAGTAGCCCCCTTGCTGAATGTTCCTTACCCCGA
The DNA here is from genome assembly GCA_049273835.1 of Blastocatellia bacterium. Taxonomy (GTDB): domain Bacteria; phylum Acidobacteriota; class Blastocatellia; order UBA7656; family UBA7656; genus Onstottus_A. The sequence continues at coordinate 19,914 of JBASRM010000313.1, forward strand.
ACGCACCGCCAAAACAGTACCGCTTTATGGCAGGAACATAAAGCGGTGTTGTTTACGAGGCGAGGTTATAGCATACCTCTCAACAGGATGCAAGAAAAAAGTTAAAGTAAAACGTGAGGAATTAGGGGTTATTTGCCCGTTTTGATGCTAATCGATTTATACACCGTAGTTACATCGAGTTCCTTGCCCTGAAAAAAATTTGTTTTGATGCATTGATCGGCCTCTCTACCTGGACTCAGCGGTTCAACTCCCGTCTCGAATATTCACCCAATAAAGCCAACGTTACCATCGAGCGAAATCGAGCCTTAGATCAATCGAGCCACCGAAGGGTTCCCGGCACCAATTCAAGTTCCCACGCACCGAGCTTATCGCTGAACCATTTTCGATACATCGCAACATAACGTCGACCGTCAGATTTGGCTGTAATAGTTAAGAATTCCATACGCTTTGTTCTCCAAGTGCCAGCTTCCGCAATGAGCGTGCCACGTTGGAGTAGAACCTCCTCTGGTCTGGACACTCGGGTTTCGAGCCTTGCTTAACGGCTCATGCATTCTTCGCGATAAGTGGGATCGCACGGAGTCCAATGCAGCGGGTCTGTCAGCTCATCTAGAGACTGCCGATCTATACGGGGCGGACAATTCTGAATTCCTCCAAGCGCTCGACAAAACTCGTGATTTCGCGCCTAGCCGCATCCTCATCCACCTCAAATTGCTCGCAAGTTGTTCGCACTAGATCCTCTATCGTTGGATTACCAGTCTCGATCTGCTGCCAAAGCACTGTACCAGTCCGATTGAGGCTGTAGTAAAAGCGAGTTTGGACGTTCAGTATCACACCCGTCCCGTCGTCGAGTGGGGTGAAGACAGTGGGGGATGATTTCTCAAGACGCATGGGTTTTAAAATAAACCTCGGTTGACCTGCCACGCAAGTCTTAGCATCAAGCGCCCGTTTCGAATATTTGCTGTTGGGGATTTGTGGCTGCCGATTCTGACTTCCTAAGAAACCAACTCTGCGGGCAGAATGGTGTAGTGCGTTGAGTGAATTGGATCAAATGTGCGCAGAGCTTGGGAGAGAGGGAGATGATTGAGAATGGGTTGAAGGGCGCAGTTGAGCGGGATTTTTCTTTAGTTACAATCCGCTGTCTAGAAGCCGAGAGGCGAGCTCTGCACGGCCTCGCACATTCGCTTTCTGGTAAACCTTGTCAAGGTGTTTGTTGACAGTTTCGACGCTTATCCTCAAGCGAGCAGCGATCTCCAGATTCTTATTACCCTTCAGGCATTCGACCGCGACCTGCCCTTCTCTCTCCGTTAAACCCCAGGTTTGTCTCAAGTGCTCTTCATAACTAGACCAACGCGAGGCGGATCGTTTGACCAAACACAAAACGTAGCTCTCTTCTCCTAACATTCCGTTTGGCATCAAGGTGCAGTGGATTTCGTGTTCGATTCGGCCTACGGTCATATCGCGTACCGTAGACTGTTCACCGGCAATTTCGCGCGTTTCGTACGTCTCCTGGTAAAAGTCGGCGGCGGACTCTATTACCGCAGCTACAAGGAGATGGCCCTCCCGATTTTCAACCAATAGCTTATCAAATGCTCTATTATGCCAGACGAGTTGTCCCTCAGAATTCATGAAGACCGCGCCCTCGCTGATTTCATCGAGCGCAGCCGCCAGGCAGTACAGGCGATCTCCTCGGTTTGCTGGAGGAGCTGCCACGGGAAGGGATGAAAAAGACCCTTGAGCTAACATACAGTCGTCCTCGGTTCTCGCCTCTGGAGGCCAACACCATTAGCAGCACTGCGCTGGGCGATCTAGATGGTTCCGCGTTGGTTTCTTATCAAAAAGGGGCAGGGAGGCTAGTAGTCTGTGGGATAGCAGGAGTCTTTTTCCGCCTCCCAAGGCTCTGTTCCGACCCCGCATCATTGATAGAGATCGAACTAGAGGAAGCTTCGAGTCGGTTATAAGTTAGGCAATTAGTGTTGTCAACAGTTTTGAGTCTCACGACTTAATTGATAGACGCTGCAAATGGGATCGCCGGCAGTCGTTCCTCGCTACAACCACCTTGCGCTCCCCCAACTGGAAAGTCACATCAATTCTTCTTTTCCCTACCTTTGAAATCGACGCGCGATGAGGAGCCGGTTATGGATGACCGCCTCCGCAGTCACACCAAAACACATAGACTTAGAGACCAATAAATTGAAGGGGAGCCAGAATGCCTAAGCCAATACTAGGATTTTCAAACGAGGAAGCAGGCGCGGCCAGCACGAACGCCAGCGGCGATGCGCGCCGCAGTCCACTTGCCGAACTGGTGAGTGAGAACCTGCGGACAAAGGGCATGCGACAAGTTGATTTTTGCCGGCTGACCGGATTCGACCAGGGCTTACTGTCCAAGATTCTCTCTTCGGTAGTCAACACATTGAATATTGAAACGGCGCTGAAACTGGCCGACGGCCTCGGCCTTCAGCCGAATGTGGTCTTCGAGGCCATCGGCAAGAAGGACGTGGACGAGCTTTTGCGACGCTTCTATTGCAGCAGCGAGCAAGTGATGTGAGCTGGATCAGTTCTCGGTCCAGAACCCCGCGCTGGAATCTATCAGAGCATGGCGAGCGACTCAATTGACCGGAGTAGCCGGCTCGATAGATCGGCGCGCCTGAGGGTACAGAGCACACTGCCGCTTAGCTAGCTCGATAACCCCACCCCTCCTCCCCAGTTGACTCAAAACATAGCTTTGGGTTAGCGAGACTGGTTACTTTTTTTTAGGTGGAAATATTTTTCCGTTGTTCTGAAAATATTTCTTGACACAAATAAGCAATGAGGCTAAGATGACTTTCGCCGAAATTGGAGGCTCGCGGGGGAAAGGATTATTCCGCACGCCGCCAATTGAGCACGCGTAAATCTCCTGTCTGCATTTTGTTGTACGTCGAGGACTGGAGTTAATAGGGTCTATGTTGTTTTTTGCCCTTGATGGGCACGCACTTTGTCAGCAAGGAAACAGATGCGAACCGGTCTGACACGCGATCTGTTCCTCCTTAATCGGCTCGAGAGGGACCGCTCCGCGGCGAATCAGAACCCAGGAAGGTCGCCCGCGGTGCGTTCCCTCTCCTTTTTGTCACAAGCGCTTTATCAATCCATCTTGGTAGTGAACAGAAATTCAGGACTCGCAAACGCCAATTCCGGTCTTTAGAACACCGTCCCACTCTGCTTGTTGTAAGCTCGTCTATGCGATAGTATCTCGCCCATTGTTGATCCCTAAGTAAGCACCTCAAACAAGAGGAGTTTCGATGAACTACCGCAAGAAACTACACTTAGCTCAGGCTTTTGGCGCGCTGTCTTTTATGATCGTTCTAACGGCGCTTGGCGGCGATGCAAGCGCTCAAGATGGGAACGGTGACATGACCGGCGAACGGTTAATAAATGCACGCAAGGAGCCTCAGAACTGGGCGACGTATTTCGGAGCTTACGACGCGTGGCGATACAGCTCGCTCGATCAAATTCGAACTGACAACGTCAAGAACCTGACCTCGGTCTGGGTATTTCAAACCGGGAAGGTTGAGGGAGGGCTCAATGCAACCCCCATCGTTGTCGATGGAATTATGTACCTGATCGCCAGCGAAAACCGCGTCTTCGCTTTGAATGCTGAGACCGGCGAGCGGCTGTGGACTTACAACTACAAAGTTCCACGCGACTTCTTCTCACCGTACGGCAAATTCAATCGCGGTGTCGCGGTTGGTTATGGTTTGGTATTTTTTGGCACGATGGACAATCACGTCGTCGCTCTCGACGCTAAAACAGGCAAAGAGGTCTGGAACGTCGAAGTAGAGGACGTCAAGAAATGCGGCTGCAACATCAACGGCGCCCCGTTCATCGTCAAAGATAAAGTTGTCGTCGGCGGAACCGGCGGCGACAGCGCGCATCGCGGCTACATCAACGCCTTTCATGCCAGGACCGGAAGGCTCGCCTGGCGGTTCTACACAATACCAGGGCCAGGGGAGCCGGGGCACGAGAGCTGGGGCGGGACCGAGATGTGGAAGTATGGTGGCGGCTCGACCTGGCTGACTGGCTCTTATGACCCCGCGCAGAACTTGATCTTCTGGGGAATAGGCAATCCATCGTCGGATTTCGACAACTCAGTACGCCCCGGAGACAATCTCTACACAAACTGCATCGTTGCGATAGACGCCGACACCGGTAAGCTGAAGTGGTATTACCAGGAAATCCCTCGTGACGCTTGGGATTTTGATTCAGCTTATGAATCGGTGCTCATAGATGTAACTCGCAACGGTAAGACCGAGAAGCTTCTTGTTCACCCCAACAAGAGTGGCTTCGTCTGGGTGCTTGATCGCATCACCGGGAAGTTCATAAACGCGTGGCCTTACGTCGATACAATCAACTGGGTAAAAACCATTGATAAAGACGGGAAGCTGATAGACCGCAACGAACCGGAGATCGGAAAGCCGAAGCTGATTTGTCCTAACTGGGGTGGTGGCCGTAGCTGGAATCACTCAGCTTACAGCCCGCGAACGGGATTTTTCTACAACGATGGAATAGAGTGGTGCGCTGACGTGACTGTTCATCCCCAAGAGGCCCGCGAAGGCCGCCCCTTTGTATCGGGCAACGTAGATGTTAAGCCGCCGCCGGGAGGACCTATCCGCGCCCACCTGGACGCATTTGATCCGGTGTCAGGACAAAAGAAATGGTCTGTGCCATTTAAGTATCCCATCCTGTCTTCCTTGCTGGTAACCGGCGGCGACGTATTGTTCACCGGCGATGCTGAAGGCCACTTCCTTGCGTTTGATGCAAAGACCGGCAAGCAGCTCTGGTCGTTCAACACCGGATCGGGCCACCGCGGCGGGCCGATTACTTATTCGGTTAAGGGCCGCCAATTTGTGGCAGCGCCGTCGGGATTGGGATCGATATTTGTCAGCTCCATGCCGCGGACGTGGCCCGAGGCGGCGGGCTGGCCCGGCGGATCGGCGGTGTTTGTTTTTGCTCTGCCGGACCGCAAGTGATCTCAGATGAGTACCGATTGCGAGCTCGGGATGAACACCCACAATCTCCGGCGTACCCGACATCCGGTCAAAGTTTATTTGTCTCGGTCAATTGTTCTGCTGTTTGCGGTCGTCCTGGCCCTAACCATCACCTCCCAAGACCTTGAAGCTTCATCGCGTGCCACTGTTGTCCAGCAACAAGACAGGCTCAAGGACCCGACGTTCATTTCGGATGGAGCCAGGTTGTTCGCGCCTTCGTGCGGTAACGCATATTGCCACGGTACCAAGGGCGCTGGAGGAGGAGCGCCTCGTCTTAGAGGCAGGGAGCTCGATGCCGCTTACTTGTTTAAAACCATCTCAAACGGAATTCCGGGCACCGGTATGCTGAGCTTCAAAACGGAGCTTTCAGAGGACCGAATATGGAAACTTGTTGCGTTCATTATGTCGGATCCCAAGTCAGACCCGGCAGTCAAGGCTCCAGTTTCCGGCAGAGTATCATCAATCTCACGGGCGGAGTCTGGCAATTCTGCTCCGACCATCGCCGCCTCGTCGCTCATCGGCGACCCGCAGGCAGGTAGAGCTCTGTTCTTCGATTCGACTCAGGTTAAGAGTTGTCAGTCATGTCATTCATTTTCCGGCGAAGGAAAGCCGATCGGTCCCGACTTGTCGAGCCTCGAAAAGAAATCGCCGCGAGAGCTGTTTTTGAATATCGTGCTCGTAGGCGAGAGCAAAGACCCTCGATATGCCACCGTCACGGTAACGCTGAAGAAC